>JAGQGZ010000221.1 GCA_020432105.1 Dehalococcoidia bacterium
GACCGAGGGTGAGGGTGGCCGCTCCGCTTCGCCTACTCGGCCCTCAAGTCCCGGCCGGCGAGGCCCGGGTGGTCCGGGGTGTAGCGATGGGCCCGGAAGATGATCGCTGATGACCGGCCGGCGATGCGGCCGCGGTAGGGGCTAAACCACTCCCAAACGATGTCACCGGAGCGCGTGACTTCGAAGAGGCGGCCGAGTGCGCCTTCGCAGACGAGGATATTGCCGTTGGCCAGCTCGTCGGCGTTGGAGACGTTCCAGCTGAAGAACGACTCGGGCGGGTCGCCTTCGTAGCTCCAGGCCAACTTGCCGGTCGCCCGTTCGACTTCGACCACGCGCGAGCGCGGCACATTTGAACGGTGGACACCATTGTCGAAGACGAGAACGTTGCCGTTCGCGGCCTCGACCGGGGAGTGTTGATGGCGGGCGCCTGCCCATTTCCAGGTGATCTCCCCTGTGGCGCGGTCGATGGCGAGAACGCGGTCGATGTTGCGGCAGGAGACGAGGAGTTCGCCGGCCCGCGTGAGGCTGATCCCGTTGACGTGGGTCCAGGCCCAGCGGGGTTCGAGCGGACAGAGACGGTCGGCGGCCGGGTCTAGCAGCTGGCCGATGTCGCACCACCAGACCTCGGCGCCGGTGGAGTCGACTTCGATGATCGTGTCGCCGAGCAGCGGCGGGAGGACCTCGCCGGGACGACGGGGCAGCCCTCCCTGTACCTCAAGCTCACGCAGCGGTTCGAGCTCGCTCCAGGTGACGGCGAGGGTGTTGCCGTTCTCCAGTCGGGCAAAGTCGTGGTGCATGAGGCCGTTCTCGTAGCTCCAGACGACCTTTCCGTCCCAGTCGACCTCCAGCAGGTGGGTGGCGCCGCCGGCCATGCGGCGGACATGTTCGGCCAGGGGCGGGTGCTCTTCGCCGAACTCCACCGGCACCGCCGGCGGCAGCCCTTTGACGATGGCACGCATCAGGAGGTTGCCGTTTGGCAGGAGGCGGGCATAGCCGGGGTGATGGTCCGGAAACCGCCAGCGGTGAACGACCTCGCCGCGCATACCGAGGAGGACGGCTGAATCGCCGGGTGGAGTGATCAACGTGTAGCCATCGCAGGCGCGGTCCTCATCGATGTAGGCGAGACCGGAGAAGCGGGACCATGTCATGGAAGGAGTTTGGAGCGAGAGGAGAGAACGGAGAAGCCACGAGGGCTGCCGGCCGTTGCTTTCCGAATACTCCGCCGGGTTAGCGGGCCTCGGCCTCTCGCTGCTCGGAGGGAGCCTCCGCGCGGCCTTCTGCGACAAATCGGCGTCGCAGCCAGCTGATGGGGCTCCAGCCGCCAACATCGATGTCACGGCGTTCAAAGGAGAGGACAGCGAGCCCGACGAAGGCGACGTAGAGGGCGAGGAACACGACAGCAGGCTGCCACCGCGCGTTGCCCTTCAGGATCTCGGTGGCCTCTCCCCAGTAGAAGGGGGTGAGCTTCTGGAAGATCTCACCGATGGAGGCGGCGGCGAGCACGGTGTTGAGCAGAAACGGCACCACGGCCAGCCCAACGGCGACGACAACGGCGGCCCCCCGGGTGGGAAGGGCGGCGGCAGCCCACATGGAGATTCCAAGGTAGACGAGGGCAAGTGGCGCCATGTTGAGGGTGGCGAAAATGAGCTTCGCCCAGTGAACGTCGAAGTCGACGAAGAGGGCAGCTAGAAAGATACCGGGCAGGGAAACGACGATTGCGAAGACGATGGCGAGGGAGGCGCCGAGGGCTTTCTGCAGGACAACCGACCGGCGAGTGACCGGCTGGGCGAGGAGAAGGTCCATGCCTCCCGAGTTCTCTTCGCCGGCGAGCGTGCCCGTTCCGGCGATGATCGCCAGGGTGATGAGGAGCAGAGGGATCCAGGAGAAGAACTCGGTGTTCAGGAAACCCTCTGGCGTCGTGATGTCCAGCCCACCGCTGAAACTGTCGTAGAAGCCGGGCAGTTCTACGTCCTTGAAGGAGTCGGCAAACGCGGGATAGAGCGCGGCGGTGAAGGCGGCCATGGCGAAGCACGTGGCCGCGATGGCCAGCGTCGCCGTACGGGTGTCGCGCAGCGTCTTGGTCACAAGGCGGTAGCGGTTCATCGGGCGTCCTCGTAGAAGCTCAGGAGGATATCGTCGAGCGACGGCTGGCTACTCTCGATATCGACAACATGATGGCGAGCAACGCTCTTGAGCAGGGCATCAACCTCGCCCTGGACCTCGAACTCAATGCTGGCGGGGTTGCGGCTGAGTTCGCGCACACCATCGCCGGCGAACTCGCCGGGAGGTGGGGCGGCTTCAGCGAAGTGGACCGTGATATGGCGGATACCCTTCGTCTTGAGGTCGTCAATCTCGTCGACGGTGACGAGGCGGCCGTGGCGCATGATGGCAACGCGTTCGCAGACCTGGTCGACCTCGCTCATCACGTGCGAACTGAAAAACACGGTGACGCCCCGGTCGGCCTGTTCGCGGAGGATCGCGTGGGCTTCGTGCTGGAGGATCGGGTCGAGGCCGCTGGTCGGCTCATCGAGGAGGAGGACCGGTGGCGTTCCCAGCAGGGCCAGCAAGAACCCCAGTTTCTGGCGGTTTCCCTTCGAGTACTCACCCGCTTTGCGGCCGAGATCGAGGCGGAGGCGCTCGGCGTAGCCCTGCACCTCGGGACTGTTTGCCTCGACGCCGCGCATCGAAGCAAGCAGCTCGACGGTCTCGTGGCCGGTTAGCCCGTTCCAGCTTCGGAATTCGCCCGCCAGGTAACCGCAGTGCCGGCGCGCTTCGACGCTCTGAGCCTGGCAGTCGTAGCCCATGATCGCGGCGCGGCCCGTATCGGGACGAATGAGGTCGAGGAGGACGCGTATGGTCGTGCTCTTGCCAGCACCGTTGGGGCCAAGGAAACCGAAGATCTCGCCCCGCCTGACGCTGAGATCGAGGTGATCGACGGCGAGCGTCGTGCCATACGAGCGGGTCAGGTTCTCAATCAGTATGGCCGGTTCCACGTCCCCATACTGCCGCGTCTTTTGCACGATAGCTACCGACGAATGGTCAGCGCGAAAAGGCCCGGGAAGCAGGCGCTCCCCTACAGGTCCACCGGCCCATCCGCCGACTCACCGCGCGAATAGTCAGCTTGCGGGCCACTGGCGCTTCCAGAGATACCCGAGCGCACCCGTTGCCACCCCGACGTTAAGCGATTCGACCCGGGGATCCATCGGCAGGGCGACGGCAAAGTCGGCCTCCTGGCGGAGGAGGTGGGAGACTCCTTCGCCTTCGCTGCCGAGAACAAGAGCGGTCCGCTGAGGCCAGTCGAATGCCGTCGCGTCGGTGGCGCCGGCCGAACCCGTGGCGGCAACCACCCAGAAATCGCTGGCTCTCAGGTCGCGAATGGCTGAGGCGAGGTTCTGAGGGCTGGCCACCGGCGCCACAAAGCTGAGGCCGGCACTGGCCCGGTGGACACCCGGTGTAAGCAGCGCCCCTCTCCGCTGGGGCAGGACAATGGCCCGCACCCCCAGGGCGACCGAGGTGCGGAG
>JAGQGZ010000222.1 GCA_020432105.1 Dehalococcoidia bacterium
CTTCAGCGGCGTAGGAGCGGAGGGCGTCAGCATTAGCAAGACGTCGTTGCTCGATCCGCAACATTTCATCTTCGCCAACCGAGAGAGCGGCGGACCGGATCTCTTCTAGTTCGAATGTGAGGCGGTCGGCCTGGCGTAAGCGTTCCTGCGTGTCTGACGTGAGGCTTTCGAGGCGGCGACGCACCATCCGAAGCTCGCGGACCAGTGCGCCTATCTCGCCGCGCAGTGGCGTGAGCTCGGCGAACTGATCCAACACCAGCAACTGTTGGGCGGGACGCAAGAGGGCGAGCTGACCCGATTGGCCGTGGATATCGAGATGTTCGGATCCGAGTGCCCGTACGTCCTCGGCGGAAGCGGGGGCGCCGTCGATCCGGGATGTGGACCTGCCGGCGAGGCCAACGGAGCGTTCGATGATCCGGCTGGCTCCCTCTAATTCCAGGGTGACGGCCACATCGGCCCGGTCGGCGCCCGGCGCAATCAGCTCCCGGCCGCCCTTTCCGCCGAACGCGAAGGCAAGAGCATCAACAATGATCGATTTCCCGGCCCCCGTCTCACCCGTGAAGACAGAAAGACCGGGCGGAAGGTCGATTGTGAGCTCCTTCGCGACGGCGAAGTTTCGAATTGCCAGCCGGCGAATCATTGTTGCGAGGGTACGCGGGCGATGTAGACAAGCCAGTCTTCGGCGTCGGGCAGGTCGAGCCCGTCCCAGGCCGGGAATGCCTCAATTTCAGAGAAGCCCGCGTCGGTGAGCATCGCGGTCATCTCATCACGGGTGTACACCTGGTCGCAGACGGAGACCACATCGAGGGCACCCGAATCGAGGTGAAGGATGTGGTGACGCTGGACGGTTGCATTTCCCTGCTCATCGAAATATCGCTCCCCAAAGTCGACGTGCGGCTCGTCGCTCCAGATGCTCTTTGCGGGAATCCGCCACCAGGTCCGGGGGGTTCTCTCGATCCGTTCGGGGTCGCGGATCTCGAAGGCGAAGGCGCCACCGGGCACAAGTGCCTGCCGGATCCTGGCAAGCAGATCGCGGGTCTCTTCGGGCTTGAAGACGGTCAGTTGGCCGTAGAGCATCATCGCGGCGTCGAATGCGGAGCGACCGAGGTTGGCCTTGCGAACATCGGCAAGGACGAAGCTCGCCCGGTCGTCAAGCCGGTGGACAGCCCCGGTGCGCTGGGCGTGTGAAATGGCGGCGGGGCTGAAGTCGATGCCCGTGACGGAAACGCCACGCCGGGCGAGTTCGAGGGCGTAGAGTCCTGGCCCGCAGGTGAGGTCGAGGAGGAATGTTTGCTCTGGGAGTGGCAGACGTTCGACCAGCCAGTCGATTATCCGCGTGCGCTGGGGCTCCGGCCGGGTCGCCGCCTGCTGCGTCTCGTCGAGGTGTACACGGAGCATGCGCTCGGAGAATGATGGCTCGTCCCAGGGCAGGTTGCCGCTATCCGACCACGCCGGTGGGGCAGGGTCTCGCGCCGCGATTTTGCGCAGGGCCTCGGCTAGCATCGGGTCATGTTCCGCCACGATTGCGCCTACTGGCCGTAGTTCATGGTGCTCGAGAGTTGTTGCTCCAGCCGGTCGGCCAGTTCCCCGTAGAAGTACGACTCACCCCGGAAGCGAGCGAATGTGGTCACGTGCTGGCTTGCCCGAACCTCGACCATGCAGTCGCTGGGGATCTGCTTGTCTTCCTGGCCGTCGACGCTGAGGATACCGCCGTCTTCGGAGGTGACTCGAAGCTGGACCACCGATTCGGGCTGGAGAACGATCGAACGGCCGAGTGCGAGGTGGGCGGAGACGGGAGACATGACCAGGTGATGTTCTGTAGGCGCCAGGATTGGCCCACCGGCAGCAAGTGAATACCCGGTGCTCCCGGTGGGGGTCGCCACAATAATCCCGTCACAACGGTAGAGAGCCACGTGTGCCCCATCGATGGTGACGTCGATGTAGACGGGGCGGCCCGGGTGGCGACGACTGACGACAACGTCGTTGAGGCCAATGAAGGTGCCGTCGCCCTGGATAGTGGCCTCGACCATCAGGCGATCTT
This sequence comes from Dehalococcoidia bacterium, assembly GCA_020432105.1. Classification (GTDB taxonomy): domain Bacteria; phylum Chloroflexota; class Dehalococcoidia; order Tepidiformales; family Tepidiformaceae; genus JAGQGZ01. The sequence continues at coordinate 2,042 of JAGQGZ010000222.1, forward strand.
CGCAGCGCCACTCCATCGCTACCACGCTGTCGATCCGGTTGTAGAAATCACGGGGGCTGAGGTCGGTGAGGAAACCAAGCCGACCCATGTTGACGCCGAGGATTGGGACGGGTACTTCGGCCAGGAGCCGGGATGCACGAAGAACGGTGCCGTCGCCGCCAACAACGATCGCCAGGGAAGCGTTCTTGGCGATGGCGGCAGCGTCTTCAACCCAGGCGTTGGCGACTTCGACGGCGACCGAACGACGTCGCAATTCGGTAGCCACCTCCTCGGCGAAGCCGGCGGCACCCTCCGACCGCGGGTGATGGTAGATGGCGGCTTTGCTAAGGCGTCCGGTCATCACCGGCCCCGTTGGGAGTGACCAGCCAGATGAGGAACTCAACATTCCCCCGGGCGCCGGGAACCGGCGAATCCATGGACCCTTTCACGAGCCATCCCTCCTGCCCGGCCCATTCTACGAACTCTGCGAGCACGCGTGCCCGGACGGCTTCATCGCGGACGATACCGCCGCGGCTGACATTCGCGGGGCCTGCCTCAAACTGAGGCTTGAGGAGCACGACACCGGGCGTACCGGCTGCGACGCGATGGGCTACGGACGGCAACACGCGCCTGATGGAGATGAAGGAGAGGTCGGCAACGAAGAAGTCGACGGGAGGCAATTCGGGGAGAGCCCGCGCGTTGGTGCCTTCGAGGAGCGTGACCCGCGTGTCATTCCTCAGCCGGTCATGGAGCTGAGCACGACCGACGTCCACGCACAACACCGACTTTGCCCCACGTTGCAGCAGGCAATCGGTGAAGCCGCCCGTCGAGGCGCCGAGGTCCAGGCAGGCGAGGCCGGTGACATCAATCGCGAAGGCATCGAGGGCAGCTTCGAGCTTGTGCCCGCCACGGCTGACGTAGCGTTCGGGTTCGGTGAGTTCGAGCGGGCTCTCACGGTCTACGAGTTCCGCGGGCTTGACCAGGGTGCGCGTACTGACGCGTGCGCGGCCGGCCATGATCAGGCGTTGGGCCTGTTCGCGGCTTGCGGCAAGGCCCCGTTCGACAAGCAGGAGATCGGCACGAATGCGCGGCATGGGGCCAAGGCTATAGCAGCTTCCCATGGGCACAACGGCTGCCCGGATGGCCAACTGCCGCTACGCTTCCTCGATGGAACCCACTCAGCGCGTCCGCGAGGCTTTGCGCGACCTGGCCATCGACGAGGACGTTGTCGAGTTCGCAGAGAGTACGGCTACTGCGGCTGACGCAGCGAAGGCCGTCGGCTGTGAGCTCGGCCAGATCGTCAAGACCCTCTTCTTCCTCGCCAACGGGCGCCCGACCGTGGTGCTGGCAGCCGGCGACCGGCACGTGGACACTGCGAAGCTGGCTCCAATCCTGGGAGTGGGCCGAAAGAAACTGAAGATGGGCACACCAGAGCAGGTGCTTGAGCACACCGGGTAC
>JAGQGZ010000223.1 GCA_020432105.1 Dehalococcoidia bacterium
CCGCGGCTTCTCAGCCGGTGCCGACCTCACATCTGCTGGCACCGGGTCCGAACCCACATGGACGGAAGCCAACGACCCGATGGGCGTCTCCGTCATCGGCACCGCCATGCCTTCCATCGACAAGCCCACCATCGCCGCCATTGACGGCGTAGCAGCAGGGGGCGGCATGGCCTTCGCCCTCTCCTTCGATATCCGCTACGTGGGCCCGAATGCACGATTCACCACCGTCTTTGCCCGGCGAGCCCTCGCTCCCGACTGTGGTATCACCTACTTCCTTCCTCGCCTCGTCGGCGACGGACGCGCCCTTGAACTGCTCTATACGGCGCGCGAAGTGGGGGCTGAAGAGGCTGTCCGCATCGGCCTCGCCAACGAGTTGGTCGAGGACCCCTTCGCCCGCGCTCTTGAGCTTGCCCGCGAACTCGCCTCCGGCCCGCCCCTCGCCTATATGCGAGCGAAGCGCGACGTGAAGCACTCCTGGGCCGCCACACTCCCCCAGCAGGTGGAGTACGAGTGGCACGGTCAGAAAGCCGTGATGGCCAGCCAGGATGTCCGCGAAGGGCGCATGGCGTTTGTCGAAAAGCGTCCACCCAACTTCACCGGCAGGTAGCTCCCGCTCCTCGCTTCTCCCTCCTCTCGCCGATCCGTAGACTCACCCTCCACATGGACGGCTACACCGCCACCCCCAACCTCCTCGATGGCATCCACATCCTCGAGATATCCGAAGGAGTCGCCGGGGCGAGCGCGGGTGCCCTCCTTCGGCGCCTGGGTGCCCGCGTCACGCTCGCCACCTGGCCGGGGGGCCACCCGCTCCGGGAACGTCCCCCCTTCGCCCCCTCCGGCCGTTCGCTCTACGACCTCACCTTCAACCATGGCAAGGCACCTGCCTCGATCATGCCTGGAGGCGAGCATGCAGCAGTCGACCTTGCGAGCGTCGACGGCATCATCCTCGAGGGCACCGCAGCCCGGGTGCAGTCGCTGCTCCAGCGCGTCGTCGACAAGCCCGTCGTGGCCATCACCCCCTTCGGCCTGCACGGGCCACGCAAGGACTGGAAGAGCAGCGAACTCGTCACCCAGGCCTACGCCGGCATCCTCTTCATCACCGGTGATCCCCACCGTTCCCCCGTCCGCATCGGTGTCCCCCTCGGCGAGTACGCCGCCGGACAGGCCGCTGCCGCATCACTCCTCTCAGCCCTCTTCGCGGCCGATGCCAACAACCGTCTCGCCGAGGTGAGCATCGTCGAGGCTGCGCTCAGCATCATGGAGCACTCCTTTGCCACCTGGGAGTTCCGCCACGAACAGTGGGTCCGCCGCGGCAACCACGGCACCGCCGCCTGGGGCATCTACCCCTGCGCCGACGGCTACGTCGGTGTCATCAGCGGCCTCGGCGAATCCTGGCAGCGATTCCGCCAGCTCATCGGCGGCGCACTCCTCGACCCCGGGTTCGAACAGGTTTCCTCCCGGGCCGACCGTTCCGATGAGATCCACGCCGCCATCCTCGACTGGCTCTCGCACCGGACCCGGCAGCAGGCGTTCGAAGAAGCACTCGCCGCCCGCCTGCCCTTCAGCCTCCTCGCCACACCCGATGAGCTCCTCGGCCTCGAACAACTCGCTGCCCGCGACTACTGGGACACCGTGGAGGCCGACGGTGCTACGGCGAGATTACCCGGCGCCCCCTTCCAGGTGTGGACACCCCGAACCACCACCGCTGCGCCGCAGGCGACTGCTCCCTCTTCCCTTCTCCCTCTTCCCACAGCGGCCCGGCAAGGCCCGCTCCACGGCATCCGCGTCCTCGACTTTGGCATCGTCTGGGCCGGGCCCCACTGCGGCCGCATGCTCGCTGATCAGGGTGCCGACGTCATCAAGGTCGAGAGTGCCCGCCGCCCCGACCTCATTCGCGGCAACGTCCGTGCCAGAGGCCCCATGGCCGGCTGCTACCCGGACGGCATCGCTGGCCCGGAGCCCTGGAACCAGTACGGCTACTTCATCGAGCGCAATCGTAACAAGCGAGACATCTGCCTCGACCTCAAGACTCCCGAGGGCCGCGACCTGGCCCTTCAACTTGCTCACCGTGCCGACGTCGTCCTCGACAACTTCACCGCGGGTACGATGGACCGCCTCGGCCTTGGCCCCACGCACATCCATGCCGCCAATCCCGGCGCAATCGTCGTCAGCATGTCGGCCTATGGCGCTAGCGGACCCTGGCGCAGCAACGCTGGCTATGGCGCCACCGTCGATGCCCTCAGCGGCGCAGTCGCGCTCACTGGCTATGCAGATGACGAGGTCGCAACCAACCTTGGCATCAACTCCAGCGACCCGATCGCGGGCCAACATGCTTACCTTTCTATATGTGCATCCCTGGTGGCCCGAAAACGGGATGGCCGTGGTCGCTTCATCGACCTCTCCCAGCTTGAGTCGGCGGCCCGGCTTACGGCAGTGCCTGTGCTCGCCCAACAGGTCGGTGAAACCGTTGCCCGCGTGGAGAATACCGAGGATGGATTCCTCTTCAGCGCCGTCCTCCAGTGCGATGGCGACGAGCGTTGGCTTGCCGTCAGTTGTCGCGATGAAGTGGATATCGCGAACCTCCTCGACATCCTCCAGGTCGACACGCTCGAGGCCGCGCCTGCCGCTGCCAGGACCCGGGACCGCGACTTCCTCGCCGAGGCTCTCCAGTCCCGTAGTGTCGCTGCTGCCCCCGTCATGCCCGCTGAAGAAGTCATGGAGGACCCTCAACTCGCCGACTACTTCGTCCACCTCGACCACCGCGTCGTCGGCCCCAGGCGCTACCTCGGCGGCCCCACCCGCTGGCACGGACGCCCCCGCGAGTTCGAATACCGCCCGGCCCCCCTGCTGGGCCAGCACACCGAAGAAGTGCTGTCAGAGGTCCTTGGCCTGGGGAAGGAAGAGCTGGCCCGGCTCAGGGACACAGGCGTGACCAGCAACGATCCGCTCGCCATAACATAGCACCAACACTCCCCTCTCCCGCTGGGAGAGGGCCAGGGGTGAGGGTCGGCCCCTCTCATCCTTCCCGCCTGGCGAGTCGAAATCCCCCTGCCGGTACCGCGAGACTGTCCCCCGGTCGGCATGCCGGCCCCTGCCCTCCCCACTCCCCCGAATACCTCGTATGGTTCGCCCCAACAACCATGCTTTCGCGCCAGGCGAAAACCCCCACGAGGTATTGAATGAAACTCGGAATCGGTATCGGCTACTCCGGCGGGCAGCTCGCCCTCCCCATGGAACGCATCCTCCTCGCTGAAAAGCTCGGCTACGATTCGCTCTGGACCGCCGAGGCCTACGGCTCCGACGCCCTCACCCCCCTCGCCTACATCGCAGCCCTCACCAAGCACATCCGCCTCGTTCTGCCAAGTGAGCGAGATCGGGTGAAGTTCAAACTGTTTTC
>JAGQGZ010000224.1 GCA_020432105.1 Dehalococcoidia bacterium
CACGTAGTTGCTCGCCATTGCGTAGCGGTAGGCCCCGGCGTCGTGCAGCACGAGCAGGTCGCCCGGCTCCGGGGCTGGCAACTCCCGCGGCTGCAGAAGTTCCTGGTCGTCCCTCGTAAAGACATCGCCGCTTTCGCAGAGCGGCCCTGCGACCACCACCCGCTCCATCGCCCGCGATCCGGTCCCACCGGAAGGCACCACCGAGATGTGGTGGTACGACCCGTACATCGCCGGCCTGATCAGGTCGTTGAAGCCCGCGTCCACCATCACGAACCGATGGCCCGGGCCCTTGTCGTTTGTACCGGTGTCCTTGATGTCCGTCACCCGCCCCACCAGGATTCCGGACCCTGCTACCGGGTAACGCCCCGGCTCTATCTCCAGCGAAATCTGCCGCCCTGCCGACTCGCTCAGCGTCGTCGCCGCCTCGAGCATAAGCGTTCGAAACCCCGCCATGTCGTAGCGCTGCGCGTCGAGCCGGTAGGCGTGGGGAATGCCCCCGCCAAGATTCACGGACCGGGCCTCCGGGAACTCCTGCAACAGCGCGTCGAAGACGCCGACCAGCCGCCGCATGTTCTCGTTGAACTCGCCGATTTGTGGCCCCGTGCCAACGTGGGCATGCAGGGCCACAACCGGGTAGCCTGCCTTCTTCGCAGCTTCGTGGGCTCCGCCGATCTCCTCATGCCAGATGCCGTGCTTGCTCGACGGCCCCCCGGTATCGCAGGCCTGCACGTGCCCGTGCCCGAATCCCGGGTTCACCCGTAGTGCGATCGGCCCAGCGTAGCTGCCATCGTGCAGGTCGCGGATCATTCCCGGTGACCCGACATTTGGCAGCACGTCCTCTTCGATTACCGTCCGCAGCGCGTCATCGCGGAACACATCAGCGGTGTACATGATCACCGGTGGTTCATGACCGCCCGCGAACCCGGCGCGCCGTGCCCGCTGTACCTCGTTCCCGCTCACAGCATCAATCCAGAGACCGGCCTCGCGGGCGATGTCGAGCACGTAGCGGAGCGAGTTCGCCTTCATCGCGTAGCGGGCATGCAGGCGTCCCCGCGGTCCCTCGCCTCCGGCCGTCCGCGCCACCTCCGTCATCCGCTCCCGGAGCATGGCGCCGTCGTAGAGGTAGAACGGCGTACCTACCCGCCTGGCTATCGCTTCGAGTGGGTACTGAGAGAGGTCGATGCTCGCGTCCATGGTGCTCCTCATCGCTGGCGATCCGGGAGCTTCGACTGTACGGGAGCCTCGAGGGTGGAGCGAGACTGCGTTAGCAGCCGAGCTTCGTTGCCAGCTCCACCAGGCCATCTGCCCAGAGTTGAAACGCCGGGTCCGGCACCAGGTCGACCGGCCGGTCCGGCCCTGGCTCGTGCGGCCGCGGGATGAACGCTGCCTGCATCCCCTGCCCCTGGGCAGCCTTCAGATCGCCCTTGTGGGCGGCTACCATCATCACCTCGTGCGGCTCGCACCCCAGGAACTCGATCGCCCGGCGGTAGCACTGCGGGTCGGGCTTGTAGGCGCCCGTCGTCTCCGCCGAGAGCACGCAGTCCCACTCCAGCCCCCCGAACTTCGCCATGTCGACCAGCAACCGCGTCTCGCCGTTGGAGAGCGTCGAAACGATGAATCTCTTGCGCAGCCGCTGCAACCCTTCCACCGAATCCGGCCACGGGTCCAGGCGGTGCCATGCCCGGTTCAAATTCGATACCTCAGCCCCGGGGATACCTTCGATGCCACGCTCCGAAAGCAGAGCATCGAGCTTCAGCCGGTGCAGTTCTCCCGCCCGCTGGAACGGCAACTCCCCCTTCCGCACTCTCCCCATCCCGCCGATGTAGCCGTCGTAGCGCCAGTCGTCCGCAAACGTCTCCCAGTCGGTGTCCACACCATGCTTCATACCGAATTCCCGCAGCTGGCGAATGATGCTTGTTCGCCAGTCCACCACCGTGCCGAACACGTCGAAGGTAAGCGCTCTCACTGAATCAATGCTCATGGTCCGGGGTCTCCCTCTCGTCCGTCTCTCCCTCGCCAGAGGGTGTCGCTGATCGCCCGGTCGACACCCCAGTCCAGGGCCTCTTGAAGCTGCTCCGGGGTGTTGATCGGCCAGGAAGCGACATTGCCCGCACGGGTGTGAAGGCGGGTGACTCGTTCGGCGTCGAGGTAGCGCCGGTGCACGGCGACGCCGTCCATGCCACCCTCACGCGCCTCGATGTCCCGCAACATCCGCTCGCTTCCCACTGAGTACACTACCGTCGCCTCGGCCACCGCCTCGAATGGGACGAGCGAGTCCCACCACTGCGACGACACGACGTAGGCACAGCCGGGCGCCTGCTCCTGCATGGTCGCGATCACCCGTTCCGCAAGCCCGGGCGCTCCGCCCTTCAGGTCCAGCCAGAGCGTGACGCCGTGTGCTGTTGCTGCCGCCGCAACCTCCTCAAGGGTGGGCACATCATGCCAGTTCCATCCCAGCGACCAGCGGTCCCAGCGGATTGGCACCGGCCCCAGCGTCTTCGAGTGGCGTACTTCCAGGCGGCCGTGGTGCAACCAGATGTCGACCTCGACTGCGTGGACGCCACTCTTCGCTGCTTCTTCGATGAGCTCCAGGCTATTGCCCGCGCGGTGCGCGACGATCCGCTGCAGTGCCTCGGTGTCCAGGGGTACGGCTTCCTTCGCGGGGACGATGGCTCGGTAGGTGCGCCGCAGCCCGCCCGTCGCCAGCCAGAGGGCGAAGAGCGCGAGGGCACCCCCGGCTATCGGGTCGACAAAGAAGTGATTGCCTGTGATCACCACGCCTAGCCCCATCGCTATGGGCAGCAGCACGCCGGCCGCGCGAACGATCGGCCAGGTGGCCTGCCGGAAGATGTAGATGCCGATCAACAGGTCCCAGCCAAAGTGCAGGCTCGGCAGAGCGGCGTACTGGTTGGTCAGGCCCGGCGGTTGCAGCACCCGGTAGGAATTCGAGTGCTTCGTAACGGTGTCCACGATATCGATCCCCGCAAGCCGCGGCGGCGCTACCGGAAACAGGGCAAAGATGACGATGCCGATCCCGCCCGAGATGAGAAATGCATTCCGCAATTCGAAGTAAGCACGGGGATGCCAGCGGACAAGCCAGAAACCAACAATCGCAATGACCGGCCAGTGCCCCCAGATATAGACCCAGTTGGAGACGGTTGTGATGCCTCGCCAGGAGAGAAAGAGCTCCTGCAGCTCCTTTTCGTGGAAGATACCGAGGGACTTTTCCAGGTCGATCAGGTGGTTTGCGTTCGCGATCGCTTCGCTTTCGCTGGCCTCGGTCAGGCCGCGCACCCCGAAGTAGACGATTGCCGCCGCGAACATGATGAGCAGTTCGCGAGCAACGATGGACCACCGCGTCGCGGGAGCGAATGCCCTCACGCCGGCTGCCT
>JAGQGZ010000225.1 GCA_020432105.1 Dehalococcoidia bacterium
CGGCGCTGGTGACCCACGGACACCGGGATCATGTGCAGGGACTGCCGGAGCTGCTGCAAGCCGTGGAGGCGGAAGTGGTGGCACACGAGGCAGAACGGGCGCTGATGGAGCAAGAGTTTGGGGGCGAGGTTCGCTATGTGGGAGACGGGGCCGAGATGACGGTGGGAGGACGGACGCTGGTCGCAGTGCATACACCGGGGCACACGGAGGGGTCCGTTTCGTTCTGGGGGGACGGAGTGCTGTTTACGGGAGATACGTTGATGGTGAGCGGGCCGGGGCGCCATGGGCACGAACCGGGCGCCGAGGAACTGTTACGGGAGTCCCTCGAACAGGGGCTGGGCCGATTGCCGGAAGAGACGGTGGTGTATCCGGGGCATGATGAGGGACGGGAACCGTATGCGAAGCTGGGGATGATACTGGGGCGCTAGGAGCGGCTGCGAACCTGGAAATCGAACCGCTGATTTCAACACCGGCACGGGAGTGCGCGTGGATTCAGGCGGCAACGTCGGACCTGGGAACGGCCGGGGCTAGCCCGAGATGGCGTCGGCCATCGCATGCATGAGATCGAGGTAGGTGGGATAGGCGGGGGAAAGGGTATCGGAGGGAAGGAGGCGGACGGGGACGCCAGCTTCGGCTGCCACCTGGTCGACGACACGAGCATTGAACTGGGGTTCCCGGTAGATGGCGACAGCGCCAGATTCACGAATATCGCGGATGAGGGTGGCGACCCGGGCGGCACTGGGCTCTTCGTCGGCATTTTCGACAACGAAGCCGAGGACGGTGAGACCGTATTGGTCAGCGAAATAACCGTAGGCATCGTGGAAAGTGACGAGGATCCTCTCTGCTGGAGCGAGGGCGGCGAGCTGGGCCGCCACGGATTCGTCCATGGTCCGAATTTGCGTGATATAGGCGGCGGCATTGGCGTCGAAGGTCTCGGCCTCACCGGGATGAAGCGCGGAGAGCGCACCAGCGATGTGGGTTACGGACTGGATAGCGAGATCGGGGTCCATCCAGATATGGGGGTCGAACTCCCCGTGAGCGTGCTCGTCGTCCTCGGCATCGCCGGTAGCGGGAGCGAGGACGAGGTCATCGGAGAGGGTGACGATGGTGCCTTTCGCGTTCTCGACAACCGTATCTTTGAAAGAGGACTCGAGCCCGGCACCGACGAGGATTATGAGGTCGGCACCGGCAATCGCGCGGATACCGGCGGGGCTGAGCTGGAAGGTATGCGGATCGGCCCCCTGGGGGATGAGCGTATCAACTTCGAGACTGTCGCCGGCGACGTTCCGGGCCCAGTCAGCGACGATGGCGTTACTGGCGAGGACGGATGTGCCACCGCCCGGCTCGCCGGTACCGGAACAAGCCGGGCCGAGGAGGGTGATGCCAAAGACGAGGAGGAGAGTGGCCGGGACGGTGAGGAGACGAGACCGACTTGAGACCATGTATCAACTAGGATATCGCAGCGAGGGAGTGGAGTCACGCAGGGAAGGCGAGTCTTAGCCGGTATCGAGGCGGCGGGTGATCACCGAGGCGAGGCCAAAGACAAAGCCTGTAGGGAGGCCGAGGATGAAGGCTGCATAGAGCGTGGTGAGGATCGAAGGGCGCTTGTCAATGCTGAATCCAAGGATGCCACCGGGGTGGATTGTGCAGGTGAATTGCCCGTCTTCGGTGGCGGCGGAAATGACGGCCCGGCCACCCGGAGGGATGGTCCAACTCCCGACTTCGTGAGGCTGTGTATCGCGGTTAATAACGGTGAGATCACCGTTGCGGGCGAGTTCGATGGAGTTGGGGATGAAGGGTGCCGGCGCCCCCTGGGCGACGGCTGCAGCTGTGCCCTCAGGGATGATCAGTTCGGCTTCGCTGGCGCGGGCCTGGGCGGGTTCGAGGAGGGCCCACCAGAGCATACTGAGGGCCCAGGCGGCACCAATGCCGCCGCCGATCCACGGTAGCCACGTGCGGACGTGTCGCCCGATGGTCGCATCCATGGGTTCTGCTCTACTCGACTCCCTGGACGAGGTAGAGGGCGGGATAGTAGAAGACCCAGACGACGTCGACGAAGTGCCAGTACATGACGGTGCCGGAGACAGGCCAGTAGTCCTTGCTGCCGAAGCGTCCGCGGGCCATCTGGATGCCGACGAGGATGAAGAGGCCGACACCGCTGACCACGTGGGCGGCGTGGACGCCGGTCATGGTGAAGAAGGCGGTACCGAAGATCTGGCCGCGGGAGAACTCCGCGATGGACCATTCCCAGGCAACGCCGCCGGCGAAGACGAGCCCGAGCAAGATGGTGATAGCAAGGGCCCATCCAGCCACGCCGCGGCGATCGTGTTCGATTGCGGTTTCGAACGTATAGGCGGAGACGGAGCTGAGGAGGAGAATGATTGTTATGGCAAGTCCGAGCGTCTGATTGAGGTGCTCGGCGCCGGTTCCGGCGAGAAAGAAGCGGACGGAGAAGAGGAGGCCGAAGAGGAAGGTCTCGGAGAAGAAGAAGAGCCAGAGACCGACGCGCCTGATTTGCATCTGCTGGGCAGGAGAGGGGTGGTGGCCCACCGCGGCGGGGCCATCGGCGGCATGGCCAGCGGCGGGAGTCGCGAGTGCCACTAGTGAGCTCCTTCACCGCGCCAGGCGCGGGCGATGTGCATGAAGAACCAGATGATGAGGAGGGCCTTGATAGTCCCCGCGAGCATGACGCCGGTGACCCGGATTTCGGTGTTGTGGACTTCGCTGGCGAAGATGAACTCGACGACCGTGAAGACGGCGAGGGCGATGGCGACTACCCAGCCGATTCGAAAGATCTCCATGTGCTCAAAGGCCTCCGCTGGTCTTGGTGAGGAGAGGGTTCATTACTGGCCACCGCCGCCTGCGGGACTGCCGGAAGGAACCGGGGAGCCGGGGAAGACGCCATGGACGGAACCGGGGACGCCGTAATCGTAAGGGTGGTCGCGGACTGAGGGCGGCGACTCGAAATTCTCGTGCGGTGGCGGGGACGTCGTTTGCCATTCGAGCGTGCGGGCCCGCCAGGGGTTGCTCTCGGCTATGGGGCCCCTGATCCAGGAGTTGATCATGTTGTAGATGAAGAAGATGAAGCTGGTACCGAGGGCAAAGGCAAAGATGCTGATGAGGAGGTTGATGGACTCAAAGGACTCTGGGTAGTCGGCGATACGCCGGTTCATCCCCTTGATCCCGGGCCAGTGCATGACGAAGAAGGTGGCGTTGAAGCCGATGAACATGGACCAGAAGTGGATCTTGCCAAGGAGTTCGTTGTACATGCGACCGGTCATCTTGGGGAAGAAGTAGTAGATGGCACCGAAGAGGGCAAAGATCTCGCCACCGACGATG
>JAGQGZ010000226.1 GCA_020432105.1 Dehalococcoidia bacterium
TAAGGCCCCCGCCACCACCTACGATGAGCTGGGCTACGAATCCGGCCACGAGGCCGACGAAAATCCAGGTGAGTAATCCCATGAAAAGTTCCTTTTCTGCCGCGGTTTCGTTTTGTGCCACCACGCATTCGCCCAACGGTCGGCACAGCCGCCGTGCCTACCGTACAGTGATAGTGATGACGCCGAGGAAGAGGAGAATTACCACGACAACAGCTGCAATGATGATCAGGTTACTCATTGCCCAGCTCCTTCACTGTTCGGGGTGGCTGCCACGGTCCGTTTGGCGGAGAGCTGCGAGGCCAGTCATCGGCATTCCGCCTGGCGCAGCTTTGTCGGAGCGGATAGCTTGGCTTGGCCCTCAGGCCTGCGCGCGAGTCAGTGCCCGTTGAAGTTGAAGATGAGGTTCGCCCGCCGGAACTCAAGCGTCCTGGGCTCCTCAAATTTCCGCCCATCAATTGTCGCAGGTGCTGTCTGTCAAAAACTAGCGGAGCCGGGGGGCCGCGGTACCGGGACGGGGCGCTCCGGGCCACCGTATGCGGGTGACCTGCGGCGTGCTGGTGTCGCCTCTACCGTCTCATCAATGGCGCTTCCAGACCGCGTGCAGCGTGCCCTGGCACTCCCGCCCGTCTCTACCAGTGCAACATATCGTGTGGAACACGACGCCGTGGGACCTGGTGCTTGTACATGCCAGGATCGGGACGAACCATGCTGCTGGCTTCCCCAGGCCGATTCGCGGGGAAATGCGCCCGGAGTCGTCGGTGTCGTTGCCTTGTCACCTGCGTACGTGGTGCCATTCGTGGAAAACGCCGACAGGCGAGTCTTGTCGGGGCCCCGTCACAACCCATACCGCAGTACCGCGATACCCTAGCATTTCTGCATGCCCGAACCCGCCGCGACAATCTCGACAATCGCACCCGGACACCCTGAGCTCATCCAGGGCGGGATGGGGGTAGCCGTATCCGACTGGAGATTAGCCCGCGCGGTTGCAGTGGCCGGACGAAACCTGGGAGTGCGAGCCCTCGGTGTCGTTTCCGGGACGGGCCTCCCGGTGATGCTTGTCGACCGTCTGCAGGCTGGCGATTGTGATGCCGTTCGTGCGTTGAACGCCTTCGACCCCGGCATCGCTCGTGAGATCATGGATGAATACTTCGTGGAAGGGCCACCAGCAAAGAGACGCGGGAAGCTTCCGCCAAAGCCCGAAGTCCTCATCACAGGGAACGAAGCAACGAAGGCGAGAATGCTGAAGCTCGCAGTTGCCGCGGCGTACGTAGAAGTCTGGCTTGCGAAGGAAGGCCACAGCGGACCGATCGGGATCAACCTGCTTGAGAAGGTCCAGCTCATGCATTTGCCGGTCTTGCTGGGCGCGATGATGGCCGGCGTCGATTACGTCCTCGTCGGTGCTGGTATCCCCTACCAGGTGCCGGCCGTGCTCGCGAGTTACGTGCGCAGTGAACCGGCGAGCTATCGGCTGGATGTCTCCGGTGCCGAGGACAAGCACGTGTTGACGCTCGACCCGCGGGATTTCCTTCCCGAAGGGGAAAGCCTCAGGCGCCCGCAGTTCGTGCTCATCGCCTCCCACCACGCCCTGGCGATGAGGCTTGCGGCAACGGTGGAAGTCGATGGATTCGTGATCGAAGGGCCGAGTGCGGGGGGCCACAATGCACCGGCACGGGGGAAGCTCACGGGGGAAGACGGACAACCCATCTACGGCGACCGTGACAGGCCGGACCTCGGGAAGATTGCTGAGCTGGGAAAACCTTTCTGGCTGGCCGGTTCGTATGCCACTGCGGCGAGGCTCGACGAAGCGAGGGCGCTCGGGGCAGCCGGCGTCCAGGTCGGTTCTGCGTTCGCGCTCTGTAACGAATCGGGCCTGCGGCAAGATATCAAGCGGGAGATCTGGAAGCGTATCGCGGCGGAGGCTCTCGAAGTCAAGACCAGTGCAACGGCATCCCCGTCGGGCTTCCCTTTCCAGGTGGTACAGCTCGAGGGAAGTCTCTCCGAGCAGCGCGTGTACGAGGCCCGCAACCGCCTCTGCAACATGGGCCATCTCGTAGAGGCTTATCAGAAGGATGAGGGCGCAGGTGGGGGGATTGGCTTTCGCTGTCCGAGCGAACCAGTCGACGCATTTGTCAGGGAGGGCGGAACCGAAGCAAGTACGGTAGGAAAGCTCTGTCTTTGCAACGGACTGGGGGCCGCAGCCGGAGTTCAAGTGCCCCTGCGGCCGCGATGAAGCGGAGCCGATCTGTCGACCCTCGGGAAAGATGTCGCTTTCTACCGGGAACTCGACACGCGGGCGGATGGCAGCTATTCGGCTGAGGATGTTGTCCGAATGATCCTCGCAGCTGCTCCCGTGCCGCGATCCTAAGAAACGGCCGCCAGCACCCGCCGGTCTTGAGCTTTCGAAATAGAGATGCCCACCTCGGCCGGGCGATGGGGCGTTGCCGGCTCATCCTTCGCAAGCGCCTAACGAAGTTGTATGCTTCGCCGAAATCAGGGGCCGGCCTTGGCGTGAGCCCAAAGGGAGGGGCAACCAGGTGAGCACCGCCGCAACGGCATTTGGAGAACAATCCGTCGAGGTTGCCGGTCGCAACTTGCGCATGCTCGAGGGTGGGAGCGGGCCAACAGTGGTCATGCTCCACCACTCGACCGGCAACGTCGGCTGGGCACCCATCCACGAACTGCTGTCTCAGCACTCGCGCATCCTTGCCCTCGACATGCCGGGGTACGGCCAGTCCGAGCGTCCGGAATGGGCACGAGAGCCACGGGACCTCGCAATCCAACTGCTCCAGGCCCTCGATGCCATGGACGTCAGCGATGTCACGCTCGTGGGCGCGGGGCTCGGTGGCTTTATTGCCGCCGAGATGGCGACGATGAACCGGAGCCGGCTCTCGTCGCTGGTGCTGATCGGGGCGGCCGGCCTCCAACCACGCGAGGGTGAGATCGTCGACCAGATGCTTGTGGACTACGAGGAGTACACGAAGGCAGGTTTCAGCGATGATGCCGCTTTCGAGAAGGTCTACGGCGCTGAGGCAGCGCCGGACGTGAAGCAACTCTGGGACTTCAGCCGGGAAATGACCGCGCGCATCACCTGGAAGCCCTACATGTTCAACCGGCGCATGGCCCCCCTGCTCAGCGGGATCGACATCCCGACGCTGATCATTTGGGGCGAAAAAGACGCAATCGTGCCGATCGACGTTGCCCACCAATACCGTGACGCCATCCCGGGGGCAAAGCTCGAAGTCGTT
>JAGQGZ010000227.1 GCA_020432105.1 Dehalococcoidia bacterium
CCCTGCATTGTTCCGACAAGCAGACACTGCTCCTGCTCCAGCATCTCGCTCGTGAACTCTCCAGGACGCGATGCCTCGTTGTCTGTACCTACCGAGACACCGACCTCACCCGGACTCATCCCCTCTCAGAAGCCCTGGCGGAGCTAAACCGAGACCCCGGCTTCGAGCGCATCGTCCTCCGGGGCCTGGAGCGACTCGAGGTAAAGAACTACATCGCGACCGCCGCCCACCTACAACCATCCCCCGTGCTCGTGGAACGCGTGTACGAGGAGACTGAGGGGAACCCGTTCTTCCTGACCGAGGTCGTCAATCTCCTCGCGCAGGAGGGGACGCTGAACGACGACAGCCTCTCCGACATCCGCATTCCCGACGGTGTGAAACAAGCACTTGGGCGAAGACTTGACCGCCTTAGTGACGATGCGAACGAACTTCTCCAGATCGCTGCCATCGCCGGGCGGGAGTTTACCTATGGGTCCCTCGAGCTTCTTCACCAAGGGGGTGCCGACACACTCCTGGAACTCATCGAGGAAGGTCTTGCTGCTCGGGTTATCGAGGAGATGCCGCAGTCTGGCCGCTACCGCTTCACACATGCGCTTATGCAGGAGACGCTGCTAGGAGAGCTCTCGACCACGCGCAGGGTCCGCCTCCATGGACAGGTCGGCGAAGCCCTGGAGAAGCGCTTGGGAGACCGGGCCGACGAGTTTGCGAGCAGGCTGGCCAACCACTTCAGCGAGAGCGCCACTCTAACGGATAGCCACGCCGACAAAGCTCTCAGGTATTTGGAAGTGGCAGCGAACTCGGCCGAGGAGCGTTTCGCCTGGGCTGCCGCTGCGTTGTGTTATGAACGCCGCATCCTCCTCGCACGGGAGGCCGGTCGCCCGCTAGGGCCCCTTGAGGAGGGCGATCAACTGGTGGCCGCGAGCAGATGTCACATAGGAGCATTGGAGTTCCGCGCGGCGTGGCGTTCCATGCGCCGGGCGCTTTCGTTGTTCGAAGAAGTGCAGGAGGGACAGCGCTACGCTCATGCCGTTGCAGCGGCGATGCTGTATCCCAGCCCCACGCTTCCACCGGCCGCGCGGCGGCTCGAGCTCCTCGAACAGGCATTGAGATACGTCGATCCGACGGACTCGGAGACGAAGGCGTTGCTGTGGTTGGCCAAAGCCGAGGCAAATTTCTACCTCGGGGATTACGCCGGGACACGCGCGCTGCTCGACGACGTAGCCGAGGTGAGCCAACTGAGTGGGTCCCCGCTTATCGCCGGTGAATTTGCACGAATGCAGAGCGCATGCAGTCGGCAGGAGGGAGGGGACGCTGAAGTCACGTTTGCGCAATACGAGAGTGCCGCCCAGACCTTGCTTCAAGCTGGCTATCCCAGTCGGGCGGCTGAGGCGCTCTACTTCCTGGGCACTGATACGCTTAATGGAACAGGGGAACTGGGCCGGGCAGCGCGGACGCTGGAAGAACTCTCTGAAATTGGTCGGCGCGCTGGGTTATCCGCGTGGATCGCTGACTCGAAGGCGAAGCTTCTTGGTATCGCGGTATTCCGTGGCAGCCACGACCGAGTAGCGTCCATCGTCGCCGATCCACCGCCTGACTTGACGTTCGTTTGGGGCATGTACCTGGCGTACTACGACGTCCTAATGGGAAGAGCAGATCGGCTCGAACGAGACCTACCGACCCCGGACGCCGCCGGAAACATCCCATGGATGACCGCTCAGATTCACGCATGCCGTGCTGAGTGCTACTGGCTCGCCGGCGATGAGGGAAGGACCAAGGCTGAAAGTCAGGCGCTACACGCGCTCGTCCCGAGAGTGGAAGGCGCGTTTCGGGAGAGCGCCCAGTTGGCGTCTGCATACATCACCGAGGTTCTGCTCGGAGAACAGCCGGATCCGGATGGCACCCTCGCGGTCACCGACCTGACGCCGGTGATGGCTTCCAGTATGTACGTTTGGATGAGCAACATCCCGCGGATTCTGGGCGAAATCGCTATGGCGCGCCACGATCTGGAATCGGCTCGCGCGTTCTTAGACCGCGCCCTTGCGTGGAGTGTGAGCGAGAACTGCGATGCAGAAGCCGGCAGATGTCTCCTGGCTCTTGCAGATCTGGAGATAGTCCGTGGCAACGAGGCAGCCGCCGTTTCGCACCTGGACAATGCCGCTCAGCGATTCCGTGATTACGGTGCTGCAGCCTTCGTCGACCGCGCCATCAACCGCAAGCTCGAACTTCAAGGTCTGTCCGACACCGACCCCAACTCCTCTATCCTTGCTGTGAGCAGCTCGGTCGCGGCCGAGCGTCCGGACATCTCAGTCGACGCCGCTCCCGACGGCACCGTCACCCTGATGTTCAGCGACATCGTCGACTCCACCGCCCTCAACGAACGCCTCGGCGACACGGCCTGGATGGCGCTCCTCCGCGAACACAGCGCTATCGTCGAGCGCGAAGTGGCAGCCCATCACGGCCACATCGTGAAGTCGATGGGCGATGGCTTCATGGTGGCTTTCCCGTCCGCCCGCGAAGGCCTCCGCTGTGCCATCGCCCTCCAGCGTGCCTTCACCGCCCGCAACGACAGTGCCGACCAGCCTATCGAGGCTCGTATCGGCCTCCACACCGGCGAGGCCGTCCGCGACCACGGCGACTTCTTCGGGAAGCACGTCAACCTTGCTGCCCGCATAGGCGCATCGGCAGGCGGAGGCGAGATTGTCGTCTCATCTCTGCTGGCCCAACTCGTCGAGCCGAGCGGCGAGTTCGCGCTGGAACCGAGGAAGGCTCGCAGCTTCAAGGGGCTGGAGGGGGAGCACGTGACGTACGGGGTCGAAGCGAACGGGTAGTATTGCTCCGCTTACTGGAGGCTACATATGGAGGGCCCACCGACGATTGGCTACTTCACGAAATGAAATAGAGCGACCAACGCTTACTCCGTTACGGGGGCCGCAACCCAAGCGCCGATTGTCTTCGTTCCGGCGTGGGTTCACTCGATTGACGCCTCTGGCCTCGTCGGAGAATCCGCTGCGATTGCCGAGGGCTTCCGAGTCGTGCAGTACGACAAGCAAGGCACGGGGCTTTCGGGCCGCACGCTCGACTTCGACGCTGGCTTTGAGCGGCATGCCGATGAGGTGATTGAACTACTGGACCATCTTCGTATCGAGCAAGCGGCGCGCATTGGGCGCTCGCAGAGTGGCCCTGTGGTGCTCGATGCTGCAGCCCGCTTTCCGGAAAGAGTCTCAAGGGTGGTTGTG
>JAGQGZ010000228.1 GCA_020432105.1 Dehalococcoidia bacterium
GGCTGGGCAACCCTCTACGCCCACCTCAGCAAGATCAACGTCGATGTAGGGCAGGAGGCCGTGGCGGTCACCGTGCTGGGAATTACCGGTAGCTCGGGCTTTTCCACCGGTGAACACCTGCACTTCGAGATCATCTACGACGGCAATCGCACAAACCCTGAGAACTACCTTGACTTCGGCATTCCACCGGGAACTCCGCTCTCGAACGGCCCCCTCTGGTTCCCCGGTGGTGGCACTTCCTACGAACCGCCCACCGCCACACCCACGATCACACCAACTCCCACAAACACGCCGATCCCGACGGCGACAACGCCGCCACAGGCCACAAGTACCCCTACGCCGATCACGCCCACGCCGCGACCGACCCATACGCCAACGGCAACACCCACCGTCCCCCTCCCCACGGCGACGCCAACTGTGCCGCCCTACATCCCATAGCGGGGACTCCTTTACCGGGGAGGCAAGGTTTACTCCGGGTTTACACCCCGGAGGCAACTTTCGCGGTACGGTGCGCGTTGTCCTGCATGACGCAATTCGCGCTGCTTGGTACCGTATGCTCACGGTGCAGCTGCGGGGCTGAAGGAGTACACCATGTCGTTCCTGCGTTCGCGTGTCACAGTCGTGGTAGTCATGACGCTACTTGTCGTCTCGATGCTGGGCGCTTCGCTCGGTGTGGCGATGGCCAACCAGCGCAACACCACGCTTGTCCCCGGGTTTAACCTCATCGGTGGCCCCCTTTTCGCCGATATCGCGCCTGATGACTTCATGGCCTGCGCCCCTGACGGCTCCTGGGAGGTCATCTACATCTGGAACGCTGAGAACCAGACCTGGCGCCACTACTTCAACGATTCCGGCTCTCTGCCCGACTACATCAACGACGTCGAAGCCGGTGGCATCAAGAAGATCCCGCAGCTTTCGGGCGTCGTTGTCATCATGAAGACCCAGTGGACGAACCCCTACGTGCCCGATGACGCCTCCCAGATAACCAACTGCGGTTAGGCGACCAACCACATAGTTTCTAGAAGAGGGGCCCCATCGTTGGGCCCCTCTTCATTGCGCCCCGTACACTGAAAGCCCGATATCGCAGCTTCTGGAGGGAACCCCGATGGCCATTGTGGCGCGCCTGCCACAGGACTTTGTCGACCAGATGATCGCCCACGCCCGTGAGGACGCTCCGATCGAGTGCTGTGGCCTGCTGGCCGCGAAGGATGGCGTGATCACCGGGCTCTACCGTGCCCGCAACGTCGAAGCCAGCCCCTATCGCTTTAGCGTTGACCCGCTGGAAACACGACGCATCGAAGAGGCCATGGATGCTTCCGGCACCGAACTTGCCGGCTTCTACCATTCCCACACCGGCAGCCCGGCCATCCCCAGCCCTACCGACATTCGGCAGATGGGCACGTTCTTTGGCCCCCCTTACGTGCACTTCGTGATCGGCCTGGCCGACCCCGAGAACCCCGAAGTACGTGTCTGGTACATCGAGGGCGGCGACCGGGTCGAGCACGAATACGAGATCACTTCCTGACGCTGACGGGAGTCGCCATGGGTGCCATTCAGGCCCGCGAGAGGACCTTTCGCCACCCCCGGCTGACCGTGCGCGGCCGTGAATTCGAATGGGGCCGGCGCACGTACCTCATGGGTGTCATCAACCTCACCCCCGATTCGTTCAGCGGCGATGGCCTGGGCGGCGACATCGAGGCCGCGGTGGCACGCGCCCGCCTGATGGAAGCCGAAGGCGCCGACATCCTCGACGTTGGTGCCGAATCCACCCGCCCCGATGCTCCCGCAATCGAGGCCCCGGAAGAGCTCGCACGCCTCATCGAACCGCTTGAGGCGATCCGCGCCGCCACCGGCCTGCCAATCTCCGTCGACACCTACAGGGCCGAGGTAGCCCGGGCCGCGCTGGCGGTGGGGGCAGACATCGTCAACGACGTGACCGCCTTGCAGGGTGACCCACTGATGGCCAGGGTTGTCGCCGAAGCCGGCGTCCCAATCATCGCCATGCACAACCAGCGGGCCCGCCAGTTCCATGACGTGGTGGGAGACATTGACGAGGGCTTTGCCTGCGCACTTGCCACGGCCCGCATGGCGGGCATCCCGGACCACAGCATCATCCTCGACCCGGGTTTCGGCTTCGGCTGGACGCCAGAACAGAACCTGGAAATGCTTCGGCGGCTGCCGGAACTGCAGGGCCACAGGCTACCGCTGCTGGTGGGCGTTTCCCGGAAGTCGACGCTCGGACTCGTGCTCGAACGTCCGGACGTCTCCGGCCGTGCCTGGGGAACGGCAGCCGCCATCAGCCTCGCAATCGCCGGCGGCGCCGATATCGTGCGCGTCCACGATGTCGGCGAGATGCGCGACACCGTCCGCGTCGCCGATGCCATCGTCCGGGGACGCTGGAAACATCGTGGCTGAAGTAGCCCTTGCCCTTGGTTCCAACCTGGGAGACCGCCGGGCCAACCTCCTCCGTGCCGTGGAGCTGCTCGGAATGCGCGGCGTCCGGGTTACAGGGCGCTCCTCGATCTGGGAGACGGCACCGGTGCCCAATGACCAACCGGGCTTCCTGAATGCTGTGGTGCTAGCCGAAACGGAACTGGATCCGGTGACCCTGCTTGCCACGGCCAAAGCTATTGAGCGCGAGCTGGGGCGGACGCCGGGCCGTCGCTGGGGACCACGCCCGATAGATATCGACATCCTCTTCCATGGGACGGATACCATCGATACCCCCGAACTCACCATTCCCCATTCGCAGATTGCCAACCGTGATTTCGTCCTCGTTCCACTGGCAGAAGTGATGCCAGGACCTCTGCCGGTTTTCGCAAAATCAGCGGAAGAGCTCCTTGCCAGGCTCCCCCTAAGCTCGGCGACGTACCACAGCCGGTTCGAACCCTAGCGTCCTTGCCTGGCAATCGTACAAAGGCGGTTCAAGAGGACGTGCATGCCCGCCTCGTCCTTGATGTTCCCCCGCTTGGTCTCGTAGTCCGTTTCGACAATAGCCTCGAATGCGGCCGTGATGCCGGCCTTGCCCAACTTCCTGCCCCAGCGGATGGCCTTGTCGCGGGGGAAGGGGTGACGGGCGCCGATCGCCGAACCAATCTCCTCGGGCGCCGCGCCCGATGCCGACATCTCCCCGGCAATGGCAGCCTGGCGGAAGCTGGAAACCAGCCGGAACATCAGGGAGCCTTGCTCGTTG
>JAGQGZ010000229.1 GCA_020432105.1 Dehalococcoidia bacterium
ACTCGTGCTATTGCTGACCAGGCTCGAACGATTCGTATTCCGGTACACATGGTGGAAACAATCAACAAGCTCGTCCGCGTCAGTCGCCGCCTCGTCCAGGAGTACGGTCGAGAACCGACCAGCGAAGAAATTGCCCGCGGCATGACCGAATCCGGCAAGACCGAAACAAGCCTTGCCTACTCCCCGGAACGGATCCGCGAGATCCAGAAAGTCTCGCAGGAGCCCGTCTCTCTCGAAACACCGATAGGTGAGGAGGAAGACAGTCACCTCGGTGACTTCATCGAGGATGCCGGCGCCCTCGCACCCGCGGATGCTGCCAGTCAGCAGCTCCTGCGCGAGCAGGTTGAAGATGTGCTCGCAAGCCTAACGAGCAGAGAGCGCCGCGTGCTCCAGCTACGCTTCGGTCTTGAAGACGGGCGAAGCAGGACGCTCGAAGAAGTGGGCCGCGAGTTCAACGTAACCCGCGAGCGAATCCGCCAGATTGAAGCCAAGGCACTTCGCAAGCTTCGCCATCCGAGCCGAAGCAAGAAGCTCAAGGACTACCTGGACTAGGCTCCAGGGGCATGCCCGAAGACAACATCAAGATCCTTTCCGACCGGCTGGTCTATGCCGGAAAGCTCTTCGACCTCCATGTCGACGAGATCGAATTACCCGGTGGCATTAAAGCCACGCGTGAGTACATCACCCACCCGGGAGCCGTCTGCATGGTGCCTGTCGACCCGGACGGCCGGCTTCTGCTCGTCAGGCAATACCGCCACGCCGCCGGGGAATCGCTGCTTGAACTGCCGGCCGGCACTCGCGAGCCCGGTGAAGAGCCGGAAGAGACCGCCCGCCGGGAACTGGCCGAAGAAGTTGGCCGGGCTCCTGCCGTTGTTGAACCCCTCGGTGAGTTCTACGTAGCACCCGGTTATGTCAGTGAGTACATCCACCTCTATCTCTGTACCGGGCTAACCGAAGCTGAAGAGGACGGCGACGAGGACGAAGACATCGAAGTCGTCGCGATGACCGGTGACGAAGCACTTGCTGCCATCGAATCCGGCGATATCCGCGACGCCAAGAGCATCATCGGCATCCTGCGCTGGGCACGCCGGGGGGCCGGCTAAGGCCGACAGGCGGTCGGGCCTATATCTCCTATCCAGAACAGAACGTTGCTGCTCACGGTAAAGCGCCGGTAGGATTGCCAGCGGGCGTGTTCGCGCCCAACGCGGTTATCGCTCGGGGGAGTAGCACATGGCGCAGGCTGTCGCCTCACCGCATCGTCGCGGGTTTCGTTCCACACTTCGCACCGACGCCTGGTGGTTCGAACCGGTCCTCGTCTTCATTAGCCTCTCGGTCTTCTTCGGCTGGCTCACGGTCAGCATCTTTCTCGACCAGTGGGCATTCGAGATCGGGCCGTATCTTTCGCCTATCTACGAGCCCAAGTTCTTCGAAGCGCACGGCAACATCCTCATCAGCCCCGCGCTCATCGTGCTCATCGGCCCCGTGCCCTTCCGGGCCACCTGCTATTACTACCGCCGGGCCTACTACCGCTCCTACTTTCTAAGCCCACCTGCCTGTGCCGTAGGCGATGTCGCCCCTTCGTACAAAGGCGAATCACGCTTCCCCCTGATCATCCAGAATGTCCACCGGTTCGCGATGTACATGGCCCTGGTGTTCATCCCCATCCTCTGGATCGGCGCAGTCAAGGGATTCCACGACGCAGACGAGGGTTGGGGAATCGGCCTTGGCTCCATCTTCCTCGTCGTCAACGCCTACCTGCTGATGATGTACACCGTCGGGTGTCACTCGCTGCGGCATTTCAGCGGTGGCAGCCTCAACACCTTCAGCGCCAGTGCCTGGACACGCCTCCGCAAGCGCATCTGGGACCGCGTCTCGCTGTGGAATGGCCAGCACCGTTTCTGGGCCTGGACAAGCCTCATCTGGATCGTTGCAACGGACCTCTATATCCGACTTGTGGCGAACGACATCATCACGGATCCCAACACCTGGGATCACTTCTAGTCGCCACGGGCAGGTAAGCGCACATGACTGAGTTCGAACGGCATGACTACGACGTTATCGTCATCGGTGCCGGTGGCGCGGGCCTCCGGGCAGCAGTCGAAGCGTCCGCAATGGGGCAGAAGACCGCCCTCATCTGTAAATCACTCCTCGGTAAAGCCCACACGGTCATGGCCGAAGGTGGCATCGCTGCCGCCCTCGGCAACGTCTGGGAAGAAGACAACTGGAAGGTCCACTTCCGGGACACCATGCGCGGCGGCAAGATGCTCAACAACTGGCGTATGGCCCAGCTGCACGCCCAGGAAGCCCCCGAACGCGTCCTTGAGCTGGAGAACTGGGGCGCGCTGTTCGACCGGACCAACGACGGCCGCATCCTCCAACGCGACTTCGGCGGCCACCGCTACGCCCGGCTCGCCCACGTAGGCGACCGGACCGGTCTCGAAATGATCCGCACCCTCCAGCAGCACGCAGTCCACAAGGGCATCGACGTGTTCATGGAATGCACCATCAGCCGCCTCCTCAAAGACGGCGACCGCGTTTCCGGCGCGGTGGGCTACTGGCGTGAGAGTGGCAAGTTCGTGCTCTTCGGAGCGAAGGCCGTAGTCCTCGCCACCGGCGGTGTCGGCAAAGCATTCCGCATCACCTCGAACTCGTGGGAGTACACGGGCGACGGTCATTCCCTGGCCTACTGGGCCGGTGCCGACCTGATCGACATGGAGTGCGTGCAGTTCCACCCGACCGGGATGGTCTGGCCGCCCAGCGTCCGTGGCCTCCTCGTCACCGAAGGTGTGCGAGGCGATGGTGGCACCCTTCGCAACTCCGAGGGCGAACAGTTCATGTTCAACTACATCTCGCCCTACTTCGCGGCTGAGACCGCCGACACCATCGAAGAAGCCGAGCGCTGGTACGAAGACAAGCTCAACAACCGGCGCACGCCCAACCTCTTGCCGCGCGACGAAGTGGCCCGGGCCATCAATTCCGAGGTGAAGGCCGGGCGGGGAAGCCCGCACCGGGGTGTCTTCCTCGATATCGCCACCCGGCGGAGCGAGGAGTATATCAAGCGGCGGCTCCCGAGCATGTACCACCAGTTCAAGCAGCTGGCCGACGTCGACATCACCAAGGAGGCGATGGAAGTCGGGCCCACCATGCACTACATCATGGGCGG
>JAGQGZ010000022.1 GCA_020432105.1 Dehalococcoidia bacterium
CGTGCCCTTCGCCAGCTACTGGAAGACTCCGGGCGACCCATTGCCGGGGCGTGACCTCGCACAGCTCTACCTCCGCTGGATGCTGGTCCGAACAGCCCTGGCGCGCGGCTGGTGGCTTGTCACGAGTCTCTACCTCGTTGTGGTCGCGGACCTCACGCCGTTCCAGCTTGTGTTCGTCGGGACTGCCCAGGGGTTGCTGGCGGTGTTGTCGGAGATACCGGCCGGGGTTGTCGCCGATGCGGTGAGCCGCAAATGGTCTGTAGTGGCCGCCCACTTGCTTTCGGGCACGGGGATGCTCGTGACGGGACTGGTCACCGATTTCCCGGCGCTAGTGGCGACGCAGATGCTGTGGGGGCTTGGCTGGACGTTTTCGAGCGGCGCCGACGTTGCCTGGCTGACCAATGAACTTGATGACGAGCGCCGAATTTCACGACTGCTCACGGCAGGCGCGCGATGGGGACAAGCTGGCGGGTTCGCCGGGATCGTGGGCTTTGGTGTGCTGGCCTGGGCGGTGGGCCTGAGCGCAGCGATCGTGGCCGGTGGCGGAGCGATGCTGCTCCTCGGACTTGTGGTGGCGGCGACGTTCCCGGAGCGGAACTTCGTCCGGGTGCCCGGCAACCGCAACCGCATCCGGGCGACTGCCGGGATCTTCCGCCGGGGGGTGGGCCTGGCGCGCCATGACCGGGAAATCCTGGTGGTGCTCGGGGCGACAGTACTCATCCACGGCGTGGCCGAAAGTGGCCGGCTCTACCCGAAGCACCTGGTGGACCTCGGGTTCCCGGGTTCGGCCGACCCGATAGCCTGGTTGACCGCGCTGAGCCTGGCCACACTGGCGATGGGAGCGCTGGCTCTGCGAGTGGTCGAAGGTTACATCGACGGCACCGGGGTGGCACGGCGTGTGTATGCCCTTGCCTGCGTGATCGGCGTGGCCGGTCTCGTGATCCTCAGCCAGGCACCGAACAGCACGACGGCCATGGCCGGCATCGTCCTGGTCAGCGGGATCACGATCTCGGTGACACGCTCGGTCGGGGTGATCTGGGTGAACCGGCGGGTGACCACCGACGTCAGGGCGACCGTACAGTCGTTCCTGGCGCAGGCGGAATACTCGGGCGAGATCGTGATCGGCTTCGCGCTGGCGCTGGTGGCCTCAGGGAGCGGGATCGTAGCGGCAATCATGGTTTCGGCGGCCATCCTCGCGGCTGCGGCCATGCTGGTGTACCGGGCCGCCGGGAGTGCACCGCCGAAGGTCGAAGGAGCAGCGACGACCGGCGTCAATCGAGAGCAGTGAACGCCGTGAAGAGGCCGTGCTCTACCTCGGCAGCGAGGCCGGGCGCCAGAGATTCGCGGTTACCCGCGACATTGAGGATGCGGACCCGGTGTTCGACCAGGAACGCGCGTAGTTCTGCGGGGGTGGGGTTGACGATGTGGGGCTTGCCGAGCCGGGCCAGTGTCTCGAGCGTGAGCCTGGTGCCATCAGAGCCCGGCTTGCGAGCGAAGAGGACGGTGGCGTCAGCGGCGCGGACATTGCGAATGGTGCGGTCGTCATAGCCGCCGGGGCCTTCGGTGAGGCCGTAGCGGGTTCCGAGTTCCGGCTGGGGGCCGTCCTCGGTGAGGAATCCTTCGGGAGCGAAGCCGCCGGTGGGGATGCCAGCCCGGCGGGCGGCCTCCAGACCGCCCTGGTCGGCACCAGTCTGGCCGCCGGAGATGACCTTTTCGAGGGCCAACTGACTAGTACGCGTTCCCCATGGCACCGTCGACGTTGATGGCACTGCCGCTGACGAACCCACCCAGCGGCGAGGAGAGGAAGGTGATGAGGGCGGCAACTTCACGCGCTTCGCCCACGCGGCCAAGCGGGACGTTGGCACCCATCTTCTCGTAGGCCTCTTCGAGCGGAAGGTCGGCAAAGCGGCGCTGGGCCGCGCGCGAGATCTGGCCCGACTTGACGAGGCCGATGCAGATGGCGTTGACGAGGATGCCGTCCTTCGCGAGGTCTTTCGACATAGCCTTGGTGAGGGCGATTCCGGCGGCGCGGCTCACGCTTGTGGGGAGGGAAGATGCGCCGGGAGTCTTACCGCTGACGGCGGTGATATTGAAGATCCGGCCACCGCCACGGGATCGCATGTGAGGGACGGCGACGCGGCTCGCGCGGATGGCACCGAAGAGCTTGAGGTCGAGGTCGTAGCCCCACGTCTCGTCGTCGACACCCTCGAATGGGGCGGCGGCGGAGGTCCCGGCATTATTGACGAGGATATCGATACCACCAAACTCGGTGGCGGCGGCCTGGACGAATCCCTGGATGTCTTCGGGGTTCGTGACGTCGGCTGTAATGGCGATTACCTTGCCACGGCCTGCCTTTCGAGCCTCGGCAGCAGCTTCGTTGAGGACGTCTTCGCGACGGGCACAGATTGCCACGTTAACGCCTTCGCGGGCGAGTTCGATTGCCGTCGCGCGGCCGATGCCTTCGCTGCCGCCGGTGATCAGGGCGACTTTGCCTTCGAGATGCAGATCCAAGAGTGGTAACTCCGAAAGATTGTGTGGCGCCCCAGCATACCCGCCCGCGGGTTAGCTCGCGGCGGCACAGCCCTCACGGACATCGAGCCCCAGGGCGACCGATCGACAGGGCGGAACGACGGCCGATGTTAAGAGGAGGCGGGCACCGGCTCGAGGACGCGGGAGGCGTCGCGCAGCAGCTGTTCGGCTTCGGCAGCGGTGCGGGCGACGACGTCGGCGGCGGGCAACACCTGGTGGACGAGACCGGAGGACTCACCGGCCCAATTGAGGACGGTCTCCGGCGAGCTGTTGTTTGCCGCGGTCCAGGCAAACATCTGTTCCTGCGCCGCTACCTCTTTACGCAAGGCTTCCTGCTGACCCAACCACTTCTCGGTGAAGCGGTTGGCGAGGACGCGCCCGGCGATTGCCCGGGGCCACTGCATGCCGAGGGCGATATCGGTGATCTCATCCCAAACGGTGTTATCGCCGTTGCTCTGCACAATGGACGACCGCTGTTCTTCGAGGAGGCCGGTGCTGGGGCCGCCGAATTCATGGGTCGCCTTGAACCGGGTACCCATGAGCACGCCGGAGGCGCCCATGGCCAGGGCAGCGGCAAGGCCTCGGCCGGTAGCCACGCCGCCAGCGACAACAACGGGGACGTCTCCGGCCTGGTCGAGCACCTGTGCGGCAAAGCTCAGCGTGCCTCGCCGGCCGGTGTGTCCACCGGCTTCATTCCCCTGGACGACGATTGCGGCGGGGCCGGCAGTGAGGACCGCAGACGCAGCGGCGAAATCTTGCACCTGGACGATCGCCGGGATGCCGGCTGCCAGGCACCGCTCAAGGGCAGGCAACGGGTCGCCGAAGGAGAGGGTGATGCTCGGCGGTTGGGCTGCGATCGTGAGATCGAGAAGGGAGCCGGCGAACGGGGCCCAATCGAAGGTGACAATGTTGACCGACCAGGGCCTGCCGGTGGCCGCTTTCATGCGAGCGAGTTCTTGCTCAAGTCCATCGGGAGTCCGGCCGATCGTGCCAACGGTACCGAGAGCCCCGGCGTTGGAGACGGCCGCCGCGAGTTCGACACCGCAGTCTGCGGCCATACCTGCCTGGATGATTGGATGGTCGATGGCGAGACGGGCCGTGAGGGCTGTCTTCAGCATGCTGCACCTCCATATGTGCGATGTTGGTCGAGTATAGCGAGAGCCGAGTTTGACGGCAGGGACTTAGCCGAGGTTCTCCAGTTGGCGGGCAAGTGCCTTTTCGACCCGAGCGCGGAGGTCACCGCCGGAGTGATAGATGGTTGCCATGCCGATTTCACGGGCGGCAGCAACGTTGACCTCGGCATCGTCAATGAAGAGGGCGGCAGCGGGTTCGAGGGCAAGGTCAGCGAGTATGTGGTGGAAATAGGCGGCATCCGGCTTGCGGTGGCCGATGTCGCAGGAGTAGTACTCGCGGTCAAAAATGGTGCGGTAGCCGAGTTCGTGAGACATGTAGCGGCGACGGACATCCTGCTGATTGGTGGCCAGGCAGCAGGTGAAGCGGCGGGTGCGGAGCTCCTCGACGAACGCGAGTGCACCGCGGTCAGGCTCTATCAGATGCCAGGCAGGGAGCAGGTCCTGGAGAGCATCAGCCAGGCCGAACCGTTCGAGGACCGGGGCAAGGGCTTCGGCGAACGAACCCTGGCCGATGATCGCCGGTCGCTCGGCTGAGAAGATGGCCGGGAGGAGTTCGCCGGGGTCCGCACCGGCCTTACCGGCGACATCGATGAGGGCCTGATGGAACGCCGGCGGCGTGTGCTGGATGACGCCATCAGCATCGAAGAGGATTGCCCGGATCGGATTCAAAAGATGGCCCACCAGGTGAGAGCGCCGAGCGCTGCGGAAAGCACGATAAAACCGATGAGGCCAATCGCGAGCTCGAAGTCCTCCTGGTTGTCGTGGCGGAGCCATGACCAGATGAGGAAGGGCAGGGCAACGATGCCGGCGAGGATGGTCACGCTGGGAGTGTAGCGCGAGCGGAAGGCAGATACGGCGCTGCTAGACTGGACTGATGGCAGAGGACCACCGGGCGGGAGTTACGAAGGCGCTGGGAATTGGCCTGGCGTTGACCCTTGCTTTTGCTGCGTTCGAGGTGGCGGCCGGGGTATGGAGCGGGTCGCTCGCTCTGGTTTCGGATGCAGGCCACATGCTTGTCGACTCGGCCGGGTTGCTGCTGGCGCTGGCGGCGGCGGCTGTCGCCCGAAAGCCGGCGGACTTACGGCGCAGTTTCGGCTATGCCCGGGCGGAAGTGCTCGTTGTGCCGGTGCATGTGGTGCTGATGCTTGGCATCGCGGGGTACATCGTCTGGGAGGCGTTTGCGCGGGCGGGTGAGGATCTCGAGATCTCGGCAGGGCCGGTGCTCCTGGTGGGTATCGCAGGGCTGGGCGTCAATGCGTTCGTTTTCCGACTGCTGCACGGGCACAGTGAGCACAACCTGAACGCCCGGGGGGCGATGTTTGAAGTAGCGGCCGATGCGTTGGGTTCGGTCGGCGTAATCGTCTCGGCACTTGTGATCCTTGCCACCGGCTGGATGACTATCGACATCGTTGTCAGCCTGGTCATTGCAGCACTTGTGCTGCCGCGGGCCTGGCTCTTGCTCCGGCAGGCGATCCTTATTCTCCTGGAAGGAGCGCCTGCGGAAGTTGAGCTGGCGGAGATTGAACGGGATGCCCGCGCGATTCCCGGCGTGCTCGGCCTGCACGACCTTCATATCTGGTCGCTGGCGCCAAGCTTCGTTTCGTTGAGCGCACACGTGGAGGTGGAGTCGATGACGGAGAGTGAGCGAGCGATCGGGCTGCTGAGCGTGATGCTGCGGGAACGACACGGGATAAGCCACGTTACCCTGCAACCGGAAACGCAAGAACTGCACGAGGCCGTGCAATGCTGCGACTATCCCGATATGGCCGCGTTAGACCACCTGCACCAGCCACGCATTGAGACACCCGCGGGCAGGTAAACACCTTCGGAACGAGTTCCTCTCTGTCGATGATCCCGGGGAACCCGGTGTGCGGATGTACTTCCGCGCGATGTGATTTCCGGGCGGGACGGCAGATAGATGCGAAAGGTAGCGTTCCCGGCATTGCGTGTGCTGGCGCTGATGGCAGTCGCCGTGACGGCTGTGAGCGTCGCGTGCGGCGGTAGTGGCGGCATCAAGGATCCCGAGGAGATCGTGGTCGCCGAGGCAATCGAATTCAAGATCCCGGGTGACATGGACGAACTGGGTGTGGCGGGCATCGATTCGGTGGTGGGACAGTGGGAAAGCGAGGGGCTCTCGCTACTGCTCGACTACGGCGCCAGCAGCGACTCGCTGGGTTACACGAACAAGGACGGCTACCGGGTGACCTACCTGACGATTAGCGACCGGAAGGCCGTGATCGAGCGTTTCATGGACCCGGAGGTCGACACCGCCCGGCCGTACGTTGCGGCCGTCTACTTCGAAGATGCGGGTGAGGGGAAGAAGCTGACGATCTTCGGGCGCGCCGCGAGCGAGGATGACCAGGACCTGTTGCTGGATATTTACCGCACGCTCAAGTGGCTTGATTCGGGGGATGCCTGAGCTTTTCGGTGGCGGGAGCGAACTCGCGGAGCCGGTATACTCGATCGGGTGACCGCGGCAGCTACCCGGACGATTAGCGGGCTGGACCTCGACGCTTACCTGGAGCGGATCGGGTTCGACCGGGACCCACGTGCCGATGTGGCAACACTATTCGCGCTGCACGAAGCACATGCCGGCGCCATTCCCTTCGAGAACCTGATAATCCAGTCCGGTGGGGTGCCATCGCTGGAGATCGAGGACCTGCAGGCGAAGCTGGTGGGGCGGCGCGAGGGTGGTTACTGCTTCGAACAGAACACGTACTTCCAGGCGGTACTCCAGGCGGTGGGCTTCGAAGTGACGGCACGAGAAGGGCGCGTGATGCTCACTATCTCGGCTCGACGGCCACGGACGCACATGGCGCTGGAGATCGTTATTGAAGGCCAACGATTCCATGCAGACGTGGGGTTCGGTGCGAACGGCCCCCTGCTGCCGGTACCGATTGATGGCAACGAACACCAGCCGCACGACCGCCGATTCCAGATCGAACGCCGAGATACAGTCAGCGTGCTGCAGGGGCACTCCGGACGGCGCTGGCTGGACCTGGTGGGAGTGGAAGATGGGACGCCCCAGGCGGTCGATTTCGAGGTGGCGAACTGGTACACGGCCACCTACCCCCGAAGCGTCTTTCGGACCAACCTGATGGCGGATCTGCAGACCGCCCAGGAGCGGCACCGGCTACAGAATCGCAACTACTCGCATATCGTGAACGGGGTCGCGACAGACAGGGCGCTCGAGGACGCCGAGATCCCCGCCCTGCTCCGGGATGTATTCGAGCTTGATGTGGCGGATGGCGCCCGGTTTCTTGCCTTTGACGAATACGACCGTTAGCGGGCGAATCCCCTGATGAACGTCCTTGCTATTGAATCGAGTTGTGACGAAACGGCGGCAGCCGTGGTGGTGGATGGGCGGGTGGAACGCTCGAGCGTGGTTGCCAGCCAGGTGGAGATGCATGCCCAGTTCGGCGGGATCGTGCCGGAGGTGGCGAGCCGCCAGCATCTGAGGGCGATCGGTGGCGTGATCGAACAGGCGCTGGCAGACGCGGATGTGAACCTTGACGACATCGACGCTGTGGCCGCGACACAGGGGCCGGGGCTCGCGGGGGCGCTGCTGGTGGGGTTCAACGCCGGCAAGGCGCTTGCCTACGGCCGGAAGCTGCCGTTCCTCGGGGTGAACCACCTGGAGGGGCACATCTACGCCAACTGGCTCAGCGAGGGCCCGGAGCCGAAGTTCCCCGCCCTGGCACTCGTTGTCTCGGGAGGGCACACGGACCTGGTGTTCATGGAGCGCAAGGGGGACTACCAGCGCATCGGCGGCACCCTCGACGATGCGGCCGGCGAGGCATTCGACAAGGTGGGCAGGCTCCTCGACCTGCCATTCCCGGGAGGCCCGGCGATTGCCAGGAGAGCGGAAAGCGGCGGGGCGAGCGATCTCTCGCTGCCGCGGGCATGGCTGGCGGGATCCATGGACTTTAGCTTCAGCGGCCTGAAGACGGCGGCCCTGCACGCTGTGCGGGAGAAGCGCTGGAGCGTCGACGAGGTGGCCTGGGAGTTCCAGGAAGCTGTTGTCGATGTGCTGGCCGGGAAGACCTCGCGGCTGACGCGAGAACTGGGAGCGCGGCAGGTGTTAATGGCCGGGGGCGTTGCTGCAAACCAGCGTCTTCGGGAGGAACTGCAAAAGCGTTGCCCGGTGCCGGTGAGCATCCCGCCGCCACGGCTTTGCACGGACAATGCAGCGATGATCGGTGCGGCAGCAGGTCACCGGCTGGCCCTTGGCGAACGAACCGAAATCGATGCGGACATCTATACACAGAACGACTGGGCAACGGTCTAGAAGAGCGATCCACGGACTGGCGAGCCGGTACCGCCGGGGGTGGGACAGCGCCCTTTGGGAGCGAGACAGGTAGTCTCGTTAGACCAAGCGGGGTGGGAGGGACCAACGATGTTTTGGATTTTCAGCATGATTCTCGCGGTTGCGGTCTGCGGCGGGGTCTTCGCGCTCGGGCGCCAGATTCGAAAAGAGGGCGAGGAAGGCTCGCCGGAGGCAGACCGCGGATTGCTGGTGATGATCATCGCCGGCGTGGTTTTCGTGCTCTGGGCCGGACTCCATACGGGTGTGGCTGCCACGAGGCAGGTGGAAGCCGGCCATGTAGCGATCGTCTACGAGTTCGGAGAGATCGTTGGCCAGCGAGAAGAGGGGCTGCAATTTATCGCGCCATGGCAGTCCACGCGGACTGAGAGCACGCAGGTACAAAGCCAGACGTTTGAGAGCCTCACCGCGTTTTCGGCCGAAACGCAGGACGTGTTCATCGTGGCGACGCTCAACTATTCCGTCTCGTCCGGTGCGGTCCAGGAGCTGTATCGCTCGGTTGGCCGTAACTGGTTCAATGCGCTGGTGCAGGCCCGCATCAACAACTTCTTCAAGGAAGACGTTGTGCAGTATGAAACGGTCGAAGTTGCGCCGAACCGCGAGAACATACGCGCCAGCGTGAAGGCCAAACTCCAGGGGGACCTGGAGCCCTATTCGATCACGGTGGTTGATTTGCTCATCGACAGCATCGATTTCCGCGAGGAGTTCAAGGCTTCGATTGAACAGAAGCAGATCGCTTCGCAGGATGCACTGCGCGAGCAGGAGCGAATCAAGCAGCGCGAGGCGGAGGCCGAGCAGGCGGTAGCCGTAGCAAGGGGTGAGGCCGAGGCGATCACCGTACGAGCAGAAGCCCAGGCCGAAGCTAACCGGCTGATCGGCGAGTCGCTAAGCGAACAGGTCATCTCGTTCACCGCGGTGCAAAACCTCAGTGACAACATCCAGATCGCGCTCATCCCCAGTGGCCAGGGTCTCCTGATTGACCCGGCGACGCTCATCGGCACGGGGACTTCGAATGATGATGACGCTTCGCCGCCTTCAGGAGCGATTGCCGGACCTTAGTCGACGTAGCGTTCGACGAACGAAGCCATAATGTCGGCCACCTGGCGCCCGAGACGGGGAGCCTCGTCGAAGCCGTGGGGCTGGCCGGCATACATGTGGAGTTCGACCGGCACGCCAGCTTTGTCGAGCGCTGCGTACATCCGGGTGGAGTGGTCCGGGGGCACAACCTCGTCGCGGTTGCCATGGATAAGCAGAGCCGGTGGATGGCCGGACCTGGCGTGCGTCAGCGGGCTGGCGGCGGAACGGGTAGCCTCCGTGTCGTTGCCCTTGAACAGTGCCCGGATCGGATCGCTGAGGAGATTCTCGAAGTGCGTGGGCGGGTAGACGGCGATGGTGGCGGCTACGGATGTATCGACACCGGGATTGCCCCCTTCGCCTTCAAAGGCAGGCAGGTTGGGTGTGCCGGCAGTGATGAGTGAGAGATGGGCACCGGCCGAGTTGCCTTCGATCACGACCTTCGACGGGTCGATGGCGAGATCAGCGGCGTGGGCTTTCATCCAGCGAAGGCAAGCCTTGACGTCGTGGACCTGGGCCGGCCAGGGTGATTCGCCACTGAGGCGATACTCGGTGGCGACGCAGGTGTACCCAAGCCGGCCGAGGAGAATGCCGAAACCGCGGAGCTGGGTACGGTCGCCCTGGGCCCAGCCGCCGCCATGGACGAGGAGCACGGAAGTGTCCTTTTTCAGGGCCGCCGGTGGCCTGTAGATGTCACAACGGAGACTTCTGCCGCCACCGTTGCCGAAGATGATGTCGGGCTCAACAGAGACGCGGTCAGCCTGGGCGGTAGTCATGGTGATGCTCCCTCAGCTTTTTGGGGAGTGTAGCGGACTCACCACCAGAGGATGTCGTCGATGGGGTCCTCGGCGTCGTTGGGGCCATGATCGGCGTGCCAGAGATCGGTTCCGAGATATTTCCAGCCGGCATCGGCGAAGATCATGACGACGTTCCCGCGTTCGATGCGGGTGGCTGCGCGAATGGCAGCGTGCAACACGGCGCCACTGGAGATACCACCGAAGATACCCTCGGAGAGCATTGCGCGGCGGGCGTGGGAGTAGGCGTGCCGGTTGCCGACGATGATCTTGCCATCGAGAACAGACTCATCGAGGACCGGCGGTATGAAGCCGTCCTCGAGTGACTTCAGTCCCTGCACATGCACACCAAGGCGGGGCTCGATGCCGAGGACGCGGGTGGCCGGGTTGGCCTCTTTGAGGCGGCGGCCAACACCGGTAATAGTGCCCCCGGTGCCCATACCGGCGACGAAGATATCGACCCGGGGAAGGTCGGCGAGGATTTCGGCGGCGGTGGTTTCGTAGTGAGTTCGGGCATTCTCGGCACTGCCGAACTGGTTGAGCAGGTAGGCACCGGTCTCGCCGGCAACGATCTTCGCGACCTCGTTGGCCGTCTTGATGCCCGCTTCGCGGGGGACCCGCCGAATGCGCGCCCCATGAGCGCGAAGAAGTTGCTCTATCTCCGGGTAGACACTCTCCGGGACGCAAACATCGACAGGATGACCCATTCGCCGGCCGAACATAGCGAGGGAGACGCCGGTGTTTCCCGTCGAGGCCTCGATGACCGGCTGGCCGGGCGCAAGTTCGCCACTGGCACGGGCAGATTCGAGGATGCGCAGGACGATGCGATCCTTGATCGATCCGGTCGGATTCTGGCCTTCGAGCTTGGCGAAGAGGCGAACATCGGGATTGGGGGAGAGGCTGCGGAGTTCGACGAGCGGGGTATTGCCGACAAGGCCGGCGAGTGTCTTCACCGCTACTGGCGAGCGCCGCGGTCGCGGAGGAGACGAATGAAGGCATCATCGCCCTGGAGCGAGACGAGACGGGGGTCGGCCGCTGCCTCCCGCGAGTATGCGGGGTCCAGGGTCATGGCCTGTGAGAGGTGACGCAGAGCTGCTCCCCTGTCGTTGAGGGCTGCGGCGGCCTGGCCAGCGCCGTAGTGGGCTGCGGCGTCACGAGGCTCCACGGTGATGGCCCTGACGAATTCCGTGAGGGCGTCCGCGGGGCGAGCGTCGTGGAGGAGGGCGAGGCCACGATTGACGATCACCGTGCTGTCTTGCGAATCGATGGCGAGGGCGGCATCGAAATCACTGAGTGCGGTCTTGTAGTCGCCCCGGTAGAGGTGGAGCATGCCGCGATTGTTGAAGGCATCGGCGTCGCCGGGAGCCAGCTCCAGGGCCCTGTCGTAGTCGGCGAGGGCTTCGTCGTAGGCGCCGTTGCGGGTGAGAGCGTTGGCGCGGTTGTAATAGGCAGCGACCAGTGAGGGGTCGAGGCTGACCGCCTGGTTATAGCGCTCGATCGCGAGGCCGTACTGGCCGACGTTGAAATAGACGTTGCCTTCGTCCAGGTAGGATTCCGCGTTTCGCGAGGCGATGGTGCTTATCGGCGTGGAGGGCACGTCCTCGAGGATCTCGGCGAGTTCGGAGTCCAGGGCCGCGGCGTGGGGTTCGGCAGCGTCCGTCTCGTCATCTCGAGACTCGGGCGCGACGACGGCAGGTTCAGCGGCCTCCCGGGGCGGGACACGGGGGATACCGGCAACGGGGCCGGGTTCACTGGTTGGCGGGAGCGGTGTCGCGGCCGCAGGGGAAACTGGCGCCTCCGGCGGCGCAGCACTGGGAGCATCGACCGCCTCTGCTGGTATCTCGCCGGGAGCGGGTGGTGGCTCTCCGGCCGGCGCGGGCTGATCTTCACCCAAGATGTCGTGGTCAAGCGGCGGCGCCTCAGTCGCCTCAGCGTCGCGGGGCGGCGTTGCCGGTGGTGGTACGGCGGGGTGCGGCGATCGCGAGAGGTTAAACCGGTTGCGGGTTGCCGCGGTCCGAACCCGGCGCCGAGTGCCGGGTTCACGAAGGGCGTAGGCAATGGCACCGATCGCGACGGCGATCAGGAGAACCCCGGCAAGAAGACGGAGCAGGCGGCTCACCCGGGTTCCTCGCTGTTTTCGGCCTGTTCAAGGAGGAGTTCGGTGACCTTCTCGATGGCGTCGTAGGCATAGACGATGTATTCGAGCGGATGCAACTCGAGGGCTTTCTTCTTTTCGCTGCGTGCGGTCACCGGGTCCCAGGAACCGCTGAGTTCGATGGCCTCGTGGTCGATGCCGAACTCCAGTTCACAAATCTCGCCGTCCTCCATGACCACGACACAGCCGATATCCGGGTTAGCAACAGGGCCGGGGTCAAGTTCGATTGCGTGAGTGAAGAGCGCGTTGGGAAAGGGCGGGAAGGGACGCAGTTCCTCGCATGCCTCTTTGACCAGCTCTTCGAGGGTGAGGGCTGCGCGTTCGAGCGCGGTATCCGCCTGGGTCTTTCGCCGAAGGAGTTCTCGCTGCATGGCTGTGCCCAAGTATATCGGGGATGCGCGGAAGGATATCTTCGCCTTACGAGCGGATGACCGGCCGATGTTTAGACTTGGCGGCGCGGACGTGAGTATTCGCGAGGGGTTGCAGGGTGATCGGTTCGACGGCGGTTGTTGGGGACTCGGCAGCGTACCTGCCAGCAGAAGTTCGAAACCGGTTCGGCCTTGTGACGGTCCCAATGACCGTGGTGATGGATGGGCAGGAGTACCGGGAGTTCGAGACGCTGGGAGCAGCGGAGTTCTACCGGCGGCTGGCTGAGGGCGCAAAGGTGTCAACGAGCCAGCCGCCACCGGGACTCTTCGTCGATGCCTACGAGGCGGCCGAGCGGGCCGGAGCGAGCCAGGTTCTGTCGCTGCACATTGGTTCGGGCCTCAGCGGGACTGTGAACAGTGCCCGCACCGCGGCAAGCCTGGTTGGGATCCCCGTAACCGTGGTGGACACCGAACAGGCGTCGTTCATCGAAGGGCTTGCGACCTGGGAAGCGTGTGAGGCGTTGGCGACCGGTGCGACGATCGAGCACGCGGAGGCGGCAGCAGTAGCGGCGGGCAAGGCAGCAGGCAACATCTTCCTGGTGCGCGGAATGGAGCTGCTCCGTGCGGGTGGACGCATGCAGCAAAGAGGCGACGTCCCCGCGGGTGTCCCGATACTCGAGGCTGACGGAGCGGGCATTACCCCCGTGGCAAGCGCGACCACCGCAGAGGAAGCACTTGATACGATCGTCGAGCGCATGACGGCGGCGATGGCGAAGGCTCCCGAGAAGCGGTACCGGGTCGGTGTGGCAAACGGCGATGCGGACGTCCTTGCCGAACAGCTTCTTGAACGCATTCGCAGGCTGCCGCAGGTGGCAGAGGTGGTGGAGTACATCATCGGCCCTGCGGTAGGTGCACACACGGGTCCCGGCTGCACGGGCGTAGTGTTCCTGGGGAGGCCCCTGGGATGACGGTGAAACCGAGGTTACTGCTGATCCACGGGCTGTTTTCGGGCCGGGCAGTCTGGAACGGTGTTATCCAGGAGCTTGGCGATGATGCCGACTGCGTTTCGATCGACCTGCCGGGGTACGGCCGTACACGCCTGCACAGGGGACCGTACAAACCCTCGGCGTTGGCCGAATGGCTGGATGGCGTGGTGAGACGGACACGTCCGACGCATATCGCCGGGCACAGCATGGGAGGAATCCTGGCTCTTGCCGTCGCCGGGCTCGAACCCAGGGGTGTTGAAGGTGTCGGACTGATAGGCCTGCCAATCTTCGCCACGGCAAGCGAGGGCAGGGCCCACCTTAATCAGCGAGGAAAGCTGGTGACCGCCGTGCTGCGCTGGCACCGGGCCACGCACGCCTGCTGCGTCGTCGCGAAGCACACCCATCACCTGTGGGAGGGCCCCGCCGGGCGACGATTCCCAAACCATCCACCGGAGCTGATCCGCGCAGTCGTCGACCATCGCCAGAAAGCACATGGACAGGCCCTGGAGCAGATCGTGTGGAGCGGTGTGGTGGACGACCTTTCGGCAGGCGTCAACCTCCCTGTGGCGGCCCTTCACGGTGAAGGCGACCGGGCTGCACCGATCGAGCCGGTGCGGAATGCGGCTCAGCGCTGGAACTGGGACCTGGTGGTGGAACGCGGTGCGAATCACCAGGTGCTGGTGGACCGGCCGGACTTCACCGCACGGTGGATCCGGGAGCGGTTGCTGACAGCCCGGGGCGACGCAAACGAGGAGACCGGCGGCATGCAGGGTGTGGCAGGCTAAGCGCGGAGGAGCTTTGCGACGCGGTCGAGGATCGCGTGGCCGACGGCCAGCTTGGACATGAGGGGGAGGGCTTCGGATTCACCGGAAGCGTGGAAGATCACCACCTCGTTGGTCTCCGTGCCGAACCCTGAACCAGCGGCGGTCACGTCATTGGCAACGATGAGGTCGAGCCGCTTTGCAGTGAGCTTGGCGCGGGCAAAGTCGGCCAGGTTCTCGGTCTCAGCGGCGAATCCGACGCGGACTCCGCCGCCCGCCAGCGTGGCGATAATGTCGGGGTTCTTGACCATCTCGACGGTCATGTCGACCCGGTCGTCGGTCTTCTTGATCTTCTGGGTGGCGGCAGCGGCGGGACGAAAGTCAGCAGGCGCCGCGGACATGATGATAGCGTCGGATTCCGTGGTGGCTGCTGCCAGTGCAGCGAGCATTTGTTCGGCGCTGGTGACGTCCACCCGTTCGACACCGACCGGCGTGTCCAGAGCCACCGGTGCGGTGACCAGCGTGACCCGAGCCCCGCGATCCCGGGCAGCCTCAGCAATGGCAAAGCCCATCATTCCCGTGGAGTGGTTGCCGACATAGCGGACCGGGTCGATCGCCTCCCGGGTTCCACCGGCGCTGACCACTACGTGCCGTCCAGCGAAGTCGCCGCTGGTAGCGCCGAGCAGGGCACGAAGGGCGCCAACAATTTCGACCGGCTCGGAGAGGCGGCCGGGCCCGGTACGCCCGGAAGCGAGGCGTCCAGAAGCGGGTCCAACAATTGCGACGCCGCGGGCCCGCAGGATTTCGACATTGGCGCGCGTTGCCGGGTGTTCCCACATCTGGTTGTCCATCGCGGGCGCGATGAGAACGGGAGCGGTGGTCGCGAGGGCGGTGAGGGTCACCATGTTCGGTGTCGCGCCCGAGGCGAGGTGAGCGATGCAATCCGCAGTTGCCGGGGCGATAACGAGTGCATCGGCCCGCCGGGCGACCTCCACGTGGGCCTCGGCCTCGGCCGCGGAGAACATGTCGATAACGACAGGCCGGGCAGAGAGGGATTGAAAGGTGAGCGGTGTGACGAAACGCGTCGCTGCGGGGGTCATGACTACTTCGAGTTCGGCCCCGGCCTGGCGGAGTTTGCTGGCGAGGTCGGCAGCCTTGTAGGCGGCGATGGAGCCGGTCACACCGAGCACGACGTGGCGACCTTCCAGTGGTAGCGTCCGGCCTTGCAGCACGATTGGTTCGGGTTCAGCCATTGCTATTCATCTCGTAGATAAGGCGGAGGCCGGTGAGGGTGAGATCGGGGTTCACGATGTCGATTTCCTCGGAGTCCGGGGCGATGAGATGGGCCCAACCGCCGGTTGCCACGACCCTCGGCTTGCCATCGAGTTCGGCCTTGAACCGGCGGACGATGCCATCGACGAGACCGGCATAGCCGAAGAGGATGCCCGACTGCATGGCATGGACCGTGTTGCGTCCGATAGCGACCGGCGGCCGTTCGATCTGGACGCGTGAGAGCATGGCGCCGCGGCTGAAGAGTGCTTCGCTGGCGATACCGATACCGGGGGCGATAGCACCGCCGAGGTAGTCGCCATCGCGGGTAACGGCATCGAACACGGTGCCGGTGCCGAAGTCGACGATGATGACGGGACAGCCGTAGAGGGCTTTGGCGGCGACGGCATCGACGATGCGGTCGGAACCGAGGGACTTCGGGTTTTCGTAGAGGATCCGGACACCGGTCTTGAGGCCCGCGCCAACGCGGAGCGGTTCGCAGTGGAAGTAGTCGCGGATTGCCCGCTCGATGGTGGGTATGAGCGGAGGCACGTCGCACGCGACGATGCAGGCGTCGACATCGCTGACGCTGTAGCCACGGAGGGTGAGGAGGTTGCTGAAGAGCACCCCGTACTCATCGGGGAACTTCTCGGTCTCGACGCCAAGGCGCCAGGTGGAGACGACGCGTTCACCGGCAATCAGCCCGAGGTGGATGGAGGTGTTACCGATATCGAAGGAAAGGAGCATGTTGACCCCGCTTCAGGGCCGCTCAGGCGGTCCCCGTGCGCGAAGAGAAGCGTAGCACAGCACACGCTCCCGTAAGGAACTGTTCAGATGGTCGCAAGCAGCCCGTAAGCAATGGAAGCCGCCGCCGCGAGACGCTCAAGAGCAAGGCCGTAACCCGGCCAAACACTCTTGAACGAGGTGAACAGGAATGAAGCTGTTCGAACAGAAGCTCAACCGCCGGGGGCTGCTCCAGGTGGGCGCGGCCGGTGGTGTGGGGGTAGCGGCCTTCGCACTTGTCGGCTGCGGCGACGACGATGACGATGACACCCCGGCGGCGACGGCAACCACCGATGGCGGGAGCGGGAGCGGCGAGGCCGACTACCGCCTTGTCCACGGCTGGCACAGGGGCGAGGAAGTCGTCTACTACGACTTCGGGATGAATTCGCCGGCGAGCAACGGCATCGTGGCGACCGCCCCGATCTATGCCTTCATCACGGGCATGGACAGCGATGGGAATCCGATGTTTGTCGAGGGCCAACACAACATTATCGATGCGGTGCCCGGGGATGCTGGATACAGCGACCTCTGGGAGGTGAACCTGGTGGTGGTCGATGAGGACTACGCAGCGGACAGCATCAAGTCCGTGGACGACGTGATGCTGGGCAACTTCGAGATGATGAAGCCGGGTCTTTTTGTGAACTGCCCCATTGTGCCGGAAGGCAGCACCTTCGAGAACGGCGAGGAGCTCGTGCAGGGCTGG
This sequence comes from Dehalococcoidia bacterium, assembly GCA_020432105.1. Classification (GTDB taxonomy): domain Bacteria; phylum Chloroflexota; class Dehalococcoidia; order Tepidiformales; family Tepidiformaceae; genus JAGQGZ01. The sequence continues at coordinate 16,880 of JAGQGZ010000022.1, forward strand.
TACAAGGGGGATGCGGTGTTCTATCCCGACTTCGGGATGAATCCGCCTTCGGCCATCCCGATCTGGGTCTTCGCGACCGGGATGAACTCGGACGGGTCGCCGCAGTTCCTCGAAGGGCAGAACAACATCATCGACCAGGTGCCGGGCGACGCCGGCTATTCGGCCTTCTGGAACGTGCAGTTGGTGATGGCCGACGAGGACTACGAGCCGAATTCGCTGAAGTCAGCGGCAGACGTGATGGCCTCGGGAATGGAGGTCATGCCTACCGACCTGGTGGTCAACTGCCCGGTGGTTGAGGCGTAGAGCCTGGAGGCTCCTGGTTACCGGCCGGAAGCCGCGTCCCACCCTCCCGGGGCGTGGCTTCTGCGATCCCACCGGAAGCGTCGAGGCAGGTAGGATCGCGGGAGATCTGGAGGTCCCATGGCTCCATTGCCAGCGTCAACACTTACTCATCTCGAATGCTCGATATGCGGCGAACGGCACAGTGCCGACGAGCTACAAACGACTTGCCGGGCGTGCGGGAGGGCATTGCTGGCCCGCTATGACCTGGCGTCGGCAGCCAGGACCCTGAGCCGCGACTCTGTGGGGGGCCGCGTTGGAAGCATGTGGCGCTACGCGGAGGTGTTGCCCGCGAGCGAGATGTCCGAACGCGTCTCGCTAGGTGAAGGATTCACGCCGCTACTCAAGGCGCCACAGCTGGGCGCCGCTCTCGGTTGCGACCGGCTGCTGGTGAAAGACGAGGGCGGCAACCCGACCGGCTCGTTCAAGGCACGTGGAATTGCGGCAGCGATGGCCAAGGCGGTAGCGCTGGGAGTGACCGACGTAGGGATGCCTACGGCGGGCAACGCCGGCTCGGCGGCAGCTGCCTACTGTGCGCGGGCGGGCCTCGCGGCTCACGTGGCGATGCCGAAGGACGCACCGCAGGCGATCATCGATGAGGTGCGCAACTATGGCGCCGAGCTGGCACTGGTGGACGGCTACATCGGCGACGCAGGCAGGTTGATTGCCGAGGGATGCCGGGAACACGGCTGGTTCGAAATGTCGACGCTGAAGGAGCCCTACCGCGTCGAGGGCAAGAAGACGATGGGCTACGAACTGTGGGAACAGCTGGACGGCCGCCTGCCTGACGCCATCCTCTATCCGACGGGAGGGGGAACCGGCCTGATCGGGATGTGGAAGGCCTTCGAAGAACTTGAAGAGATGGGGCTGATTGGCTCGGAACGTCCCCGGATGTTTGCGATCCAGGCCGAAGGGTGCGCCCCTATCGTGAGGGCATGGGAGGCGGGGGCCGAACGAGCCGACCCGTGGCAGGCGCCGGAGACAATCGCCCCCGGCATTCGCGTACCCGGGCCATTCGCCGACGACCTGATCCTGATGGCGTTGCGGGAGAGCGGGGGGAGCGCGGTTGCCGTGGCGGATGGCTCGATCGTGGAGTCGATGCGAGAGATCTCACGGATGGAAGGCATCGACGCCTGTCCGGAGGGAGCGGCAACGCTCGCCGGGCTACGCGTGCTGCTGGCGAACGGTGCGATAGCACGGGACGAGGAGATCGTCTTGTTCAACACCGGGACGGGGCTCAAGCACCCCGAATTGCGGGGGTAGCTTTGGCTGGCGACACGTTCGCACCGGACTACCGGTACCTCACGGTTGGCTCTCACCGACTGTCCCGGCCGGCTTGCTAGAATGTGCGAGTGACCACCGTCGCCTCCTATATCCGTGAGCGGGCCACCCTGGCCAAGGGTTCGACCCGCGTGCTCTCGACGCTATCGTCGGAGCAGAAGAACACTGCGCTCGGGCGGATAGCGGACCTGCTCGAGTCAGAAGCCGACGCGTTGCGAACCATTAACAAGCGCGACCTGGCAGAGGGCCGAGATGCGGGACTCGACCCCTATTTCCTCGATCGGCTGGTCCTGGCGCCTGAGAACGTAGCCAGCGATACCCGGGGGGTCATCGGCCTGCCCGATCCGATCGGCCAGACGATCGAAGGACGGACGCTCCCTAACGGCATCTACCTGAGCAAGCGACGCGTTCCCCTTGGGGTCGTCGGCTGTATCTATGAAGCGCGGCCGAATGTGACTGTCGACATTGCGGCGCTGGCGTTGAAGAGCGGCAATGCCGCGATCTTGCGCGGGGGCAAAGAAGCCAGGCACACAAACAGGGCCCTGGGGGAACTGATCCAGCGCGCGCTTGCCGAAAGTGACGTGCCGGCGGAGGCCGTGCAGGTGGTAAGCGACCCCGATCGTGCGCACGTAGACGAGATGCTGAAGGCAGACGACCTGATCGACCTGGTTGTGCCCCGCGGAAGTGAAACACTCATCGCGCACGTCCGGGCGAATGCGACGATGCCCGTCGTGGCCCACGGGGAGGCCGTTGTCCAGGTTTACGTCGACCGTGGAGCGAACCTTGCGATGGCCCTCGAGATCGTGGACAACGCCAAGACCCGGCGCTACAGCATCTGCAACGCGGCGGACACTATCCTCGTCCACGCCGAGATCGCTCCACAATTCATCCCCGCTCTGGCGGACCGCTGGGCGGGGAAGGTGACGCTCATCGGCGGGCAGCGCGCGCTGGCCCTGCTCCCCGGCTCCACGAGTGTCGAGCGGGCAACTGAAGAGACCTGGCGGACGGAGCACCTATCGCTTCGCGTGGGACTCAAGGTCGTCGATTCGCTGGAGGAGGCGGTCGACCATATTGAGACGTACGGGAGCCACCACAGTGATGCAATCGTCACGGAGGATTACAGCGCGGCCACGTATTTCGTCGACCATGTCGACTCGTCGGCCGTCTACGTCAACGCCTCAACCCAGTTCACCGACGGCGCGCAGTTTGGGCTCGGGGCAGAAGTGGGCATTTCGACCCAGAAGATGCACGCCAGGGGTCCAATGGGGCTTGTGGAGCTGACGAGCTACAAGTGGATAGCGATGGGCACGGGCCAGGTAAGGCCCCTGTGATCACGTTCGAGCGTGAATGCCGAACACCCCACAGTGAGACGTACGTGATCTGGGAAGACGGCAGTATCGTGGGCCGCATCGATCTCCACTACCAGGGCGAAACGGTGCACGGCACGCTGTGCACCACCGCCGATGCGAATGAAGGCCGGATCCAGTCGCTGATTGAGGAGATAGATGGGCGACTGGTGATGACCACCCTGCCAATGCGGGAGGACTTCGTGGTGTCGGTTTGGCGAGGGTCCCCGGGCGGGACGTTTAGCGATGCCGACGCGCTGGGCGACGAGGACGAGGAAGGAGTGCCGCTGTGAAGGCAGAAATCATCGCTATTGGTACGGAGATTCTCCTTGGCGAGATCGTCGACACGAACAGTGCCCACCTGGCCCGCCAGCTGCCGGAACTGGGGATCGACCTCTATTACAAGTCAGTGGTGGGTGACAACCGGGCGCGTTTGCACGAGACTTTCCGGCGGGCGTGGGAGCGGTCGGATCTGATCCTGACTACGGGTGGACTTGGCCCAACAGACGACGACATGACACGAGAGGCGATCGCCGAAATCCTGGGCGAGAAACCTGTCGTGGATGCCGAACTTGAGCAGCGGTTGCGGGGCTTCTTCGCGTCACGCGGTTACCCGATGCCGGAATCCAACATCAAGCAGGCGTGGTTGCTGCCCAGCGCGCGGGCAATCCCCAATCCACGGGGCACTGCGCCGGGATGGTGGACGGAGAGGGACGGCCACATCATCGTGTCGATGCCGGGGGTGCCCCCGGAAATGGAACTGATGTGGGCAAACGAGGTTCGGCCGGAGCTCGAACGGCGGTTCTCGGGGGAAGTGCTGGTGACGCGGACGCTGAAGACCCTGGGCATCGGCGAGGGCACCGTGGATGAAATGGCACGGCCCGTTTACGCGATGCCGGGCATCGGCGTGGGCACGTATGCACGGGCTGATGGCGTGCATCTGCGGATCGGGGCGAAGGCGAGCACGCGCGAGGAAGCATGGATGCTCATCCGCCCGGCAGAGGAGGAGCTCCGCCAGATCTTCGGCAACGCTATCTGGGGGAGCGACGAGGACACGCTCGAAGGGATGCTTGGGGACGTCTTCCGGGAACGTGGCGAGACGCTGGCGACTATGGAGTCGGTGACCGGGGGACTCCTGGCAGCGACATTCACCGATGTGCCCGGCGCGAGTGGGTTCTTCCAGGGAGGATTGGTGACCTACCAGACTGAGGGGAAGATCGCGGCCGGGGTCGATCTGGGGGTGATCAGGGAATTCGGGGTGGTATCGCAGGAAACGGCGAAGGAGATGGCGCGCGCGGTCCGAGTCCACGCAGATGCCGATTATGGAATCGGGATCACGGGTGTTGCCGGTCCCGACCCACAGGAGGGCGTGGCCCCCGGAACGGTCCACCTTGGAATCGCGACGCCAGACGGCACAGAGGCGGCAATGACGATCGTGGTGAACCAGGGCCGAGCGGCGGTACGGCGCCGGGCCGTGACAACCGCATTACTGCTCCTGCGGCGAGCCCTCTACGGCCAACTTCCTCAATAGGCGACGACGGTCAGGAGAAGAGGTAGCGCTCTTCGGGTGGAGGCGCCGGTTGAATAGCCACTTCCTCGTACCGCGGCAGCAGGTCCAGGACGATGATGGCGAGGACACCGATGGCACCGACGACGGCCAGTACCGGCCGGGCACCGGCGTAGTGGGTGCCGAATCCCGCGAGCAGTAGCGGTGCAACCACGAGGACCTCGGAAAGGGTTTCCTGGGCGGCGAAGACGCGGGCCTGCTGGGCATGAGGGGCGAGTTCGGTGATGACCACTCGCGAGGCAACGAGAGCCCCGGTGAGAGCCATCCCGAGTAAGAACGCGACCGGCATAGCCACCACGAAGGTGGTATTCAACGAAGCCTCGAGGCGAACGATCGGGGGGACGTGCGTGTACTGGGCAAAGGCCGTGACACCGTAGTCGAGGGCGGCGAGAGCGAAGACGGCGGCAATCATGCCGTAGAAGGAGAAGCGCATGACCTCGTGCGCCCGTTCGACCGAGAGGCTGCGGCTAGACCACGCCAGCGACACGAGGACGCCAACACAGCCGGGTACGAGGAGATACGCGATCACCGACTCGCTGAGACCCATGTCATGGACGAGGTAGAGCGGAAGAGCGACGAAGACCACACGACTGACCATGGTCTTGAAGGCCATGACAACGATGGCGTACTTGGCACGGGGTTCAACGCGGAAGAAGGCGATTGTTTCGCGGTAGGTGAACGCATCGCGGGTGGCGAGCGGCCGAACGTGACGATCTCGCATGGAAATCGCGACCACGGCAGAGAGCACAACGACAGCGGAGAATCCTGCGGTGGCCCCGGCAAAGAGGGCGGGCTTACCGGCCACAAGGTAGAGGAGGGGGGCGAGGACGAGCATGCCGGCACCCTGCCCGGCGTATTGGAGGCCGACAAGAAGGGAGTGCGCACGGCCAGCGTGATGGCGGTCGAGGGAGCGAACGAGGGCCATTTCGCTCGGTGTGTAAATCTGCGACACGGCCGAGTAGGCGAACGCGATAAGCCAGGGTGACCCGCCATCAAAGAGGAAGAGGAGGCCGCCGAGAGCAACCAGCGTGCGCAGCGAGGCACCGGTGACGAAGCCCCGGCCGGCGCCGACGCGGTCGACGAATGCGCCACCGACGGGCCCGAGGATGACGGCACCGAGAAGAATGGCAACAAAGACGCTGGAGAGGTCGATGGCGGCAGTCGAGGATGTGCCCGCGGTGAGGAAGAGCCCGGCGAGAAGGACGTTCTGGGACGTCTGGGCGAGGAAGCGCGCGGTGAAATAGACACTACGAACCCGCAAGGGCGCTTCATGGTTCGGTTGGCTCGTGCCAGTCACGACTTCCCCCAACGTCCGGCGACACGGCAACGGCCGCCGTACGAAATTCGATGTTGAGAGACTGGACGCGAAAGTGGCAGTCTCTCCCATACGCCTACGGGGTTAGCTGACGGGTTCGGCAATGGGAGTCGCCTACGCGGCAATCAGCCGCGATACACCCCAGATGTTGGGTCCCCCGTTCTCCTACAAGGAGATTCGGCATCGCTGCTTCCAAACTATCACCCGGTTGCTAAAGAAAACGGGAATACCGGGTGGCCGGGAAGCGACGATAACTCAACTATACGGGGAATTATCAGGGCCTGCTCGCTAGGGCCCGGCAATATCGGCGCCAAGCTGGAAGAGCGGCTTAACGGCCTCGTCGGCAGCTTCAAAGACGGGTGCCGGATAGGCACCGATGAAGACGACGGCCAGCATGAGCACCGCGGTCACCGACCAGAGCATGGGTGGCACGCGGAACCGCGTCATTCCAGCCACAGGGTCGAAGAGCCAGATCCAGCGCATGATCCGCAGGTAGTAGAAGAGGCTGATGAAGCTGCTGGCGACAGCGACGCCGATGAGCCAGAGAAGATCGCCTCCGGCGGTGCTCGCCTGGAACATGAAGAGCTTGGTCGCGAACCCGGCGAAGAGGGGCAACCCTGCGAACGAGAACAATGAAGCAGTGATGACAAGCGCGAGGAATGGTTGTGTTTCGGCCATACCACGCATGCCTTCGAGACTGTCCTTGCCGGTGCGATTGAAGTAGGCGATGGCGGCTGCGAAGAGAGCAAGGGTCGAGGCGACATAGCCGACGATGTGGAGGAGGAGGGCGCTGCTTGCGGCCTGGCCGGCCAGTTCGTCTCCCCAGCCGATGGCGGCGATAACGATGAGCATGTAGCCCACCTGGCCGATAGAGCTGTAGGCGATGAGGCGCTTGAGGTCCGTCTGCTGGATGGCGATGAGGTTGCCGCCGACCATCGTGATGGCAGCAAGGGAAGCGACGGCCCAGCGCCATTCTTCAGCGTCGTCGAGGAAGGCGCCGGTGAAGAGGCGAAGGATGAGGGCAAACCCGGCCGCCTTGGAGAGCGTGGAAAGGAAGGCCGTGATGGGCATGGATGCGCCCTGGTAGGCATCGGGCGCCCACATATGGAACGGCATGGCCGAGACTTTGAAGCCGACGCCCGCAAGGACGAGCATGAGGGCAACGAGAGTAGCGGCATCGGTGCCACTGGCACGGGAAGCAAGGCCATCGGCGATGCCATCGTAGTAGGTGGACCCGGTGATGCCGTAGATGAGGCTGATGCCGTAGAGCAGCGTGGCGCTGGCGAAGGCGCCGAGGAGGATGTACTTGAGGCTCGCCTCGCTGCTGCGCTTATCGCGCTTGTAGAAGCCGACGAGGATATAGAGGCTGAAACTGAGGACCTCGAGGCTGAGGTAGGCGGTGAGCAATTCGCGCGCCGCCGCCATCATGGCCATGCCACAGCCGGCGATCAGGAGGAGGCCGAAGTATTCTCCAGCCACCTTCGAGCGTTCGCCGATGAACTGTGCGGAAAGCAGGGCAGTGACGAAGACGATACCGGCCCCGAGCACGCGGAAGAACGTCGTGAAGTCATCGACCTGGACCAGGCCCTGGAAGGAGAGTGGGTCTTTGCCTATCCAGAAGAGGGCAGCAACACCCCAGGCGAGGGCGATGATGGCTGTGGCGTAGGCGAGGATATCCTTGCGGACACGCGGCCAGATCAGTTCGACGGCGATGACAGCAACGGCGCCACCGGCGGCGATGTATTCAGGAATGAAGAGCGTGTAGTCCCGCATCTAGCCGGTCACCCCCGGAAGGCTGAGGACCGCGGGCTCCAAGCGGTCGGTGAAGAGCGACCACCAGATGCCCATGAGGACGATGGAGCCAAGAAGGAGGCTGCCGGCGATTATCTCGAGCGGGGTGACATCCTTGAGATCCTTCCAGCGGGGGTTGAGTGGACCCCAGTAAACGATGGCAAAAATCCGGATCATGTAGGCAGCGGCCAGGGCGGCCGCAAAGATGGCGAATCCGCCGAAGATGGGATAGGTCTGGAAGGTGCCGACAAAGATGTGGAATTCGGCGGTGAAGCCGGAAAGGCCGGGGAGGCCGACGTTCGCGAAGCCCGCTATCACATAGGCGATGACCCAGAGGGGCATGACCCGGGCGATTCCGCCGAAGTCGCGGATGTCGCGGGTATGGGCCTGGTCGTAAAGGGCGCCGATGAGAAGGAAGACGAGAGCAGTCATCACGCCATGGCTGAACATTTGCAGCACGGCCCCTGTGACGCCGATGGTGGAGAGGGTGGCGAGGCCCATGAGCACATAGCCCATGTGGCTGACAGAGCTATAGCCAGAGATGAGCTTGAGGTCTCGCTGGGTAAGGGCGGCGGTTGCACCGTAGACGGCGCCGATGGTGCCCAGGACCATCATGGTTGGCATCCAGAACTCGGCCCCTTCGGGAAGGATCTGGATACCGAGACGAATGATTCCGAAGGCGCCGAGCTTCATAAGGACGCCGGCATGGACCATGGAGACCGAGGTGGGTGCTGACATATGGCCGTCGGGGGACCATGTGTGGAAGGGCCAGAGGGCGGCGAGGACGCCACAGCCGATAGCGAAGAACGGGAAGAAGGTCTTCTGGAAGCCCGGTGAGAAGGTGCCATCTTGCCCGGCTTCCCAGAGGGCCGGCAGCGAGAAGGTCCCGAGGTTTGCTTCCTGGACGACGGCAAAAATGCCGATCCACATGAGCACGGAGCCGCCCACCAGCATCATGGTGAGCTTCATTGCGCCGTACTCCTTGCGGGTGGAGCCCCAGACGCCAATCAGGATGTAGAGCGGGACGACCGCGAGTTCGTAGAAGAAGAAGAAAAAGAAGAGGTCGAGCGAGAAGAAGGTGCCATAGACACCGGAAAGGAGCAGCCAGTAGAGGATGAAGAAGTCCTTGTTGCGGTACTCCAGCTTCCAGGCGGCGAGCGTACCGGCGAAAGCAACAATGCCGGTAAGCAGACCCATGAGCGCCGAAATCCCGTCGACGCCGAGATAGAGCGAGACACCGTTCTCGCCAAGGAAGGAAACGTTCTCGATCCAGGGCCAGCGGAGGACCATCTGGTAGGGCTCGCTGTATTCGGTCTGGAAGGCAACGAAGAGGTAGACCGAGACGCCGAAGACGACAGCACCGGTGATTGCCGAGATCCAGCGGACGGCCTGCTTGTATTGGCCGGGGACGAAGAGAAGGGTGACGACCGCGATGAGCGGCACGACGACGGTTGAGAGAACCGCATAGCCCTGAATTTCATCGAAGGTCATCAGCTACGCCCTCACCGCGAGACCGGCGACGGCAAGGATGACTACGCCGAGGGCAATGCCCATAGCATAGTTGGGCAGCTTGCCGGTCTGGAAATGCTTGAGGATGTAGCCGCCGTAGCCGGTGAGCTGGGCGGTGCCGTCGACGCCGGTATCGTTGACCACGTAGCGGTCGAACCAGCTGGTGAGATAGCTAAAGCCGAGCATGCCGCGATCGATGCCGCCCTGGTAGAGGTCGTCGAAGTAGAACTTTCGCTGCAGCATCTTGTAGACGGCTGGCTGGAACCTGGCCAGCACGGTAGAGCGGTCGAGACGTCCGCCCCAGTAAAGCCAGGCAGCGAAGAAGATCCCACCGAAGGCCGTTGCCCCGGAGGCTGCCGCGTAGCCCCAGTCGATGTGATAGCGGTGCGGCTCGTGGAGGAAGATGAACTCGGTGATGCCGCCGGGGAAGCCGAGGGCACTGCCAACGTCGTGGAAGATGACCCAGCCGGAGAGGATGGCGAGCGTGCAAAGGAAGATCAGGGGGCCGGTCATCAGGAAGTTCGACTCGTGTGTGTGATCGTAGACATGCTGGTTCTTCGGTTTGCCGAGGAAGGTGCGGATGAACAGGCGGGTGCTGTAGATGGCGGTGAAGAGGGCCGCGACGCCGAAGAGGATGGCTGCCCAGCCGCCCCATTCTTCGGTGGTGACTACCCAGATCTCATCCTTGCTGAAGAACCCGGCGAGTGGTGGTAGGCCGGCAAGCGCGAGGGAGCCGATGAGGAAGGTTCCGGCGGTGATGGGCATTTTTCGCCAGAGCCCGCCGAGATCGTCCATCTCCTGGTGGTGATGGGTGGC
>JAGQGZ010000230.1 GCA_020432105.1 Dehalococcoidia bacterium
CGGCCACAAGGTCATGGGCCATCTCGAGGTATTCGCTCCCGGCCAGCGCCGTAGCGGGCTGTTCAACGCCGGCACCCAGCAGCCAGACATCGGCGCCGGGCAGGGAGAACGCGCAGTTCATCGCTGTGTGGACGTCATCGATGAGCCCGAGCATGCCGATGACCGGAGTAGGATATACGGGCCGGCCACCGGATTCATTGAAGAGACTGACATTGCCGCTAACGACCGGCGTATCGAACTCACTACAGGCTTCGGCAATACCACGAATGGCCTGTTCTAGCTGGTAGTAGACCTCCGGCTTCTCCGGATCGCCGAAGTTCAGACAGTCGGTGACGGCGACGGGGGTAGCGCCGGTACAGACCACATTCCGGGCAGATTCAGCTACGGCAGCGGCGGCACCGACGTAGGGGTCGAGGTAGCAAAGGCGTGAGTTGCAGTCAGTCTTCACGGCGAAGCCCGAGTCGGTGCCCGCGATGCGGACAACGGCAGCGTCGCAGCCAGGCTGGACTACCGTGTTGCCGAGCACCTGCTGGTCATACTGGCGATAGACGGGCCTGCGGCTGGCGATATTGGGGCGATTGAGCAGCTGGAGGAGGGCATCGGTTGCACCATCCGGGCTCACATCGGGCAACGAGCCAAGGTCGTAATTGTTGAGCGCCTGGAGTTCTGCCGGGCGGACACCCTTGCGGCGGTACTCGGGCGGTTCCGTGGCGATCGCGACTGGCACCCGGCCGACCTCAACGCCGTTCTCACGCAGGATGACCGTGTCACCATCGACCACCTCGCCGATATCCGCACAGTGAAGCTCCCAGTGCTCGAAGAGGCGGCGAACGTCGTCGACGTGTTGAGGTTTGGCAATGACGAGCATCCGTTCCTGGCTCTCGCTGAGCATGACTTCGTAGGGCGTCATGCCGGATTCACGCCGGGGGACACGCTCAAGGTTGAGAATGGCCCCGGAGTTACCCTTGGCACAGCACTCAAGGACCGCTGAGGTGAGCCCGGCTGCACCCAGGTCCTGGAGGCCCACGACCCAGTCGCCGTGCTCCGAGGCGAGCTCGTAGCAGGCCTCCATGAGGAGCTTTTCCATGAACGGGTTGCCGACCTGGACGGCCGGGCGCATCTCTTCGAAACGAGCATCGGGATCGGTGCGGCTGGCGAGGCCACTGGCGCCATGGATACCGTCGCGGCCGGAGTCGGCGCCGACGAGGAGGAAGACGCTGCCTGCACCCTCAGCCCGGGCGCTGAGGAGCTTCGCGGTCTCGGCGACGCCGACGCACATGGCATTGACGAGGGGATTGCCGTTGAAGGCCGGCGAGAAGAACACCTCTCCCCCGACGTTGGGGACGCCGAGGCAGTTTCCGTAGCCGCCGATGCCGGCCACCACACCTTCGAAGAGGTAGCGATTGCGCGGGTCGTCAGGCGGGCCGAAGCGCAGGGAATCAAGAATGGCCACGGGGTAGGCACCCATGGCAAAGATGTCGCGGACAATACCGCCGACGCCGGTTGCAGCTCCTTCGTATGGTTCGACGGCAGACGGGTGATTGTGGGATTCCACCTTCATCACCACACAACGGCCGCCGCCGATATCGATTGCGCCGGCGTTTTCGGCCCCGACGCGCGTAAGGACGCGGTCGCCGCCACTGGGCAAAAGGCGGAGCAAGGGCTTGCTGTTCTTGTAGCCGCAGTGCTCGCTCCAGAGGGAGCCGAACATGCCGAGCTCGACGTCGTTAGGTTCGCGGCCGAGGCGCTGGACGAGGAGGGCATATTCGTCGCGGCTGAGGGCAACGGCGTCGAGGGCTTCCTGAAGGACGGGCATGCTCCTATCGTCGTTGGTCGCTGGTCTTTAGTCGATGGGAATGTCTCCAGGCCAACGGTCATCGACCTGAGATTATTCGAAGATGTACTTGAATCCGGGTCCGAAACCGGGCCGCCAGCGTAGTTCGGTGGGCTGGGCGCGTTGAGGGATGACGAATACTGCCCGGATTGTGGTGACCTGGTCGGAGGTGATGCGTAGCGGAGCAATCGTATCGCCGGCAGTGACGAAGAGGGCGGTGACCGTGTCACGGCCGTCGCCATCCTCGTAGTCGAGGCGAACGCGAGCACTCTCTACTGCGGCGCTGCGATCGATCGTACCGATGTACCACTCGAAGACGACCACGCGATCGCGCGGGGTGAGATCGAGCACACCGACCAGCTCATCGCCAGGATCGTGGACCCGGGAAAGTTGGAAGAGGATCTCGCCGCGGGGGGCGTTCTCAACTACGTAGATCTCTGTATCAGCGACACCGCGTTGGAGGCCGGCGTAGTCAATCTCTTCGCTGTGGACGCCAGGGGCGATGATGGCACCGACGACGATGAGTGTGACCATCCCCCCGGTGGCCAGCAGGCCGATGACGCCACCGGTGATTGTCGAAGCATTCGAAGCGGGCCCCGCCTCAGCTGCGAGACCAAATGGTGGATAGCGGTCGTTAAAGGAAGCAAGGTAGGCGAATACGCGCCAGTACCAACGCTGGATGCCCGTAACGAAGGCGAACATGCCGCGGGGGTAGGTGCCGGTGAAGAGGATGGCAAACCAGGCGATGAAGACGACGACGAAGACGGCGATCATGAGGAAGCTCAGAACCACCGCGTGGGGGACGAGCAGAACAAGCTTCCAAAGCAGGACGCGCCAGCGACTGAGGTGATCGTTTGGCGGTTCGTCGAACTCAAGGTGAACGGGAGACCCTGACGGCTCGAAGGAGGGAAACCGGTCGGTGAGGAGCGCGCCGTAAGACCAAACGCGGGCGTTGTAGCCCGCCACGCCAGACGTGGCGGAAAAGAGCCAGGCAGGATACTTGCGGCGGAAAAAGACGGCGATCCAGCCGGCAAGGAGTGCTGAGTTGAGAAGGTTGGCGAGGATCCAACCGTAGACCCAGGCGGGAAGGATGAAGAGGAGGCGAAATGCCGTGGAGAACCTGCCCAGCCGGGCCGGGTAGTCGACATCGAAGAGCACCGGATAGGGCTCGGAAGGAGCCGGCACCGGTGAGGAGGGGCCCGGCGAGGGCTGGGGCGGCGGGGATGAGGTTGGCAACGTCATGGTTCTGCCGAGCCGGGGGCCCCGCAGATCTGCTCTATCTCAGTGAGAAAGG
>JAGQGZ010000231.1 GCA_020432105.1 Dehalococcoidia bacterium
TCGACCCGCCCGATATCTGCATGATCTATGCCACGCCGGGCCAGATGATGATCCTCATCAATGGGCTCCAGTGGTCGGGCTATCGCAAGTTCGAATGGGGTGTTGTCGGCGAGTCGGCCTGCGCCGACTCATGGGGCCGGGCCCTCCTGAAGAAGGAGCCGAGCCTTGCCATCCCCTGCTTTGCCGAACGCCGCTACGGCGGGGTCCTCGATGACGAGCTCCTCATGGCGATGCCACCGAAATACCTCCCCAAAGCGATCGCCGGCATGAAGCGCCTGAGCGCCAACGGCCTCCGCTACCCCATCCCTCAGTACGGCATCCAGTCCGATGCGCGGGCGGGTCTGGCGGTCAGCTACGGGTAGCTCGCCGGTTCGCCACAGGGCTGTACGCTTCGTTGCGTGATCTGCCCCTCTGTCGTCCATCATTCCGCGGCCCTCGACCGGGCCTACCCGCCGAACTCCCTGGACGCCGTCGAAGCCTCCCTGGCCTACGGTGCACCCTGCATCGAGATCGATATCGCCGCCCTCGCTGAGAGCGACTTCATCAGCGTCCACGACCTCGACCTCTCGTCGATGACCACCGGCGCCGGGCTGGCGGCGGACTGCTCCTCCTCTGCTGCCCGGGACCTCCGCTACAAGGACACCGACACACCGGTTGCGCTGCTTTCCGAGATCGTGGACGCCGTGGATCAGGCAGGCGGCGGCTGCCGGCTCCAACTCGACCTCAAGGACGAGCACCCCTATCTCACCGCTGAACCGGTGGCGCGCCTCCTTCGTCTCATCGAGCCGATTGCTGATCGCGTCATCCTCACCTCCGGCGCCGACTGGCAACTTCGCGCTTTCCGCGAGGTTGCCCCTTCACTTGCTCTCGGCTTCGATCCCCTCCTCTATTTCGGCTGGTGGCCGCCCGAGTTCCCCGCCCCGGAGCCGCCGCCCCACCGGATGGGCGCCTATGGCTACCTCGACGACCACCCCCTGGCCGCCCGGCGCGATCTCCCCACCAGCAGGTACCTCGCGATACGAGCAGAGATGCTCCTTGACCTCCTTCCCGGTATCGAGGTGTTCTACCTCTACCATCACGTCATCTCGCGTTCCTTCGACGACGGCTTCGACTGGCCGGAAGCCTGTCACTCCCGCGGCATCAAGCTCGATGCCTGGACCCTGGATCTCGACCGCGAAGGCATGGCTGAGCGCGTGCGCCGGCTCGCTCACGCGGGTATCGACATGGTCACCACCAACACGCCCCGAGAGATGTCGGAATTGCTGGCAACGATTGAGTTGTCAGCTTCGGCGTGAATGGGTCTGGCTTCGGACTGGCTAGGCGCCTTCGTCTCTGAGCATCACGACCCCGGCCCATGCAAACCACGCGATCATCCCCAGCCCGAACACCGCCGCGGCATCGGCAAGCGGAGGGGCAATGGTTGCGATGCCCGCAATGCCTGCGAGCACCCCAAGGTAGTTCAGGAACCGAGGGAGCCGTTGCGTTACATGCGCCGCCCAACTCACAAGGACTATCCAAAGGCCACCGACGATTTCGATGCCACCTCCCAGTCCATCCTGGACCGTGGAAAGCGACTCCCATACGAGCGCTGCATCGGTTGGGCTCTCCGCGTGGAGGTCCGTCAGCGTACCAAAGCCGATAAGCGTGATCATGCCGCTGGCTAGCACGAGTCCCGCCCAGATGAAGCCGAATACGGCACCCGTTTGGGCGAGCGACGGCACTTCGCTGCGGAACCGCGCTGCGAGTGATTGCGCTAGAACGACGAGGAAGATCCCGTTGACCACGTAGATGATCGTGTACCAGGCGTAGAGGGTGCCTTCCTTATCCACGATGTACTTCACCGTCTCCGCCGCGGACATATCTCCCGCGAGGTAGTCGGAGAGGAATATCAGGCCAATGGCGAATCCAACAATGTACGTCGCGGCTTCAACGAGGGCAGCCAGGCCGCCCACGCGTTGTAGATCTTTCATGTGCTCTCCAAGGGCTTGCATTGACCCTTCACTTGCGAAGCGGACACACGCCGACCAGCGCCAATTGGGTCGCAGGGTAAGTTAATAGGGCAGCAGAGGTCCCGTCCAGACCCTCCCCTGGACCGGCTATCAGGAACGACCTTCCAGGTCCCCCATCTCGCAGCAGCCTTGTACATCGCCAGGACCCGGAGCCGCTCATGGTGATCCGCGACGTTCGTCAAGTGCGTTCTGCGTCCGGTGGTAGTTTGCCGCCACGCTCCTGTCGGCCAGGTGAGGGGGATGTGGCGCCCGGCCTGCTCGAATCCCAAATCACCGGACGATGGCAGCGGCGGAACTAGAAAACGGGTTGGCCTCGCATCAACGACAACTGAGGAGCTATACGGCAAGTCTATATGCGGCCATTTCGTATGCAGTGATGCACTGTACGTCATAGCTCGGAGATGTGGCTCCCTGATACTGCAGCAGGCCCGCAAAAAGGAGGCACACCATGGCCGAATCAAGGAAGACCGCGCTGATCACCGGGTCCACCAGTGGCATCGGGCTTGGCATCGCCCGCCGTCTTGCCGCCGATGGGGCCAATATCGTCCTCAATGGGCTGGGCGTACCCGGCGAAATCGAAGCTGTCCGCCAGTCCCTCATAGATGATTTCGGCGTCCAGGCTATCTTCAACGGCGCCAACCTCACCCAGGTTGTCGAAATCGAAGCGCTCGTCTCCCATGCCAGCGATGTCTTCGGTGGCGTCGACATCCTCGTCAACAACGCCGGTATTCAGCACGTGGCGCCGGTCGATCAGTTCCCGGTCGAGAAGTGGGACCAGATCATCGCGATCAACCTCAGCGCAGCGTTTCACACCACGCGGCTCTGCATTCCCCTCATGCGCACCGCCGGTCGCGGCCGGATCATCAATATCGCCTCGGCTCACGCCCTTGTAGCCTCCCCCTTCAAGGCGGCCTACGTCGCTGCCAAGCACGGTATCGCCGGCCTCACCAAGACCGTCGCGCTCGAAGTGGCCGAAGAGAACATCACCGTGAACGCCATCTGTCCGGGCTATGTGCGCACGCCGCTCGTCGAACGCCAGATCCCCGACACCGCGAAAGCCCGTGGCATCACCGAGGACGAGGTCGTTCGCGACGTCCTCCTCGCCGCCCAGCCCACCA
>JAGQGZ010000232.1 GCA_020432105.1 Dehalococcoidia bacterium
CATCCTGGCGAAGAGGAACTTACAATCGGCCACGGGCCGGCCCAACGTACGTTCGAGGGCGAGGACATAGGCGGCTCCCTGGAGCCGGTAGCGCTCTGTGGCCGCAACAATGCTCTCGTCGTCCTCCACGGAATCGGTCTTGTAGTCGACGACGACGAGGCCGCGGGGGCCCTCGTACAGCAGGTCGATGTAGCCCTCGACGAGAATCTCGCCCACCGGCGCGGAGACAAAGACCTCACGCCAGTAGCGGTTACCAGCGACGGCCTCCTGCACAACGTCGGAGGCGATTAGCGTGCGCACCAGGCGTTCAATCTCTGCCGTGCGTGCGGGGATGCCCTCGGCGGCGGCCGCAGCAGCCGAAAGCACGGCGACATCGCTGCCTGATTCGAGATCGACAGATTGGAGGACGGCGTGCACTGCCCTTCCGACCGATGTAGCCGCTCGCCCACGGCGAAACACCTGGCTCCCTTCGTCGTCGGCGGTCTCGGGTCCGCTATCACCGGTCCCGGCGACTGCGGTGGCCGCAATTGCCTGGGTCCGTGCCTGGGCCCGGAGCAGAGCATCGCGGTCCCGGCGCCAGGTCTCGAAGGGGGGCAGGTCACGGGCAGGCGGTGATGCAGGCGGGACCATCCGAACAGTGCTCGCTCCCGGTGGGAATGGTGACCACAACCCCGGTGCATCGGCACAGATGCGGAGGAGTTGTTGGGCTTCCGAACCGTCACCGCGACTACTGGGGGAATGGAAGGTGCTGACGACCAGGTGGTCCCGCGCCCGGGTGGCGGCCACATAGACCAGGCGTGCCCGTTCGTAGGTCTCGAGCTCGCTCTCCGCAGCATTTCCTTCAACGTAGCCCGAGGTCTGGGCGTTGCCGAGACGGACCTGGGGTGGGCCGCCATCACGCGGCCAGACGAGCATGTCGCGGTCGTTCCGGTCGCCACCAAAGCCGGCCATGATCACTATCGGGAACTCGAGGCCCTTGGAGGCGTGGACGGTCATCACCCGCACGGCGTCGTCGTCCTCTTCCGGAGTCACGGTCTCGTTGACAAGCGAATAGCCGGATGCCTGGCGCCGGAGCCAGCTCACAAGGTCATGGAGGGTGGCACCTTCGTTCGCCTCCAGGGCGCGCACCTGCTCGAGCAAGAACCGGTAGCGCTGCCAGTGTTCACGGGGCCGGCGGTGGGCGAAGGCGATCTCCCGCAAGCCGCGTTCGCGAATCACGCGGTCGACCAATTCCCCAAGCGGGATCCAGGCGCGGCGTTCGTGCAGGCCATGCAGGTAGTCGAAGGCGTCCCTCACGGGTCCCACGCCACGAGATTGGCGGTACTGATCGGTCACGTAATCCCAGCGCCCACCGCCTTCGAAATGGCGGAGCAGGTCATCGTCGCCACAGGCGAATGCGGGTGAGCGAAGGGCGGCGACGACGGCAACTTCGTCGGTTGGATCATCGATGGCGGCGAGGATGCTGAGGATGTCGCGGACACCCTGCGTTTCGAAGACGAGCGACCGGCTCTCGACGCGATAGGGGACATCAAGGGCCTCGAAGTTGCGCTCGAGTTGCCGCAGGAACTTGCGGGTACGGAGCAGGACGGCGATGTCGTCGAAGCGAGCAGGCCGCCTCGATCCGTCCCGGTCCTGGACCTGCCACTTTTCGGCGATCACCCTTGCGGTGGCCTCGGCAATCGAACTTGCCTCAGCCTCGCCGAGCTCGGCTGCAAGCATGCCCTCCCGGGGGCCGCCGAGGAGGTGCACGCTTCCCCCATCGAGACCCTCCCGGGCGGCATGCAACTGCTGGTGGCCAGCCTGGCCCGGACGTTCTTCGCCGAGAAGCTGGGCAAAGACGTGATTGCACCAATCAATCACCGCCGAGCTGGAACGGAAGTTGCTTGCGAGCCCGACAGGTTCACAACCGAAGCGCGTGCGCGAGTCCTGGTACATCTCGATGTCGGCCCTGCGGAAGCGGTAGATCGATTGCTTGGCATCGCCAACGAAGAACAACCGCCCGGGTGCGATCGGCATCCCGTCGGCAGGAGTGGCAAGGAGGGCGGCGATGTCGGCCTGGAGGGGATCAGTGTCCTGGAACTCATCGATCAGCAGGCGAGTGAACCGGCCACAGAGTTCATCCCGGACTGCGGGATGGTCACGCAGCAGGTCGCGGGCGAGCACCAGCAAGTCTTGAAAGGCCAGGAGCCCTTCGGCCCGGCGCCGGACGGCGAATGCGAGTGCCGCTTTCCGGAGGAACTCGAGGAGCGGAGGAAGCAGGCTCGCACCGAGCTGTTCGAGCAGCCGTTCTCGCTCTTCGTGCATTTCGCGGATGGCAGCAGCAACGAGAGCCTTGTCGGTCCAATTCTCCTTGCGGCCCTGGTTGCGCCGCTGGGGCTGTCGGACGTAGCTATTGAGAGCGCGAGCGCGCTGAACGGGTATGGTCGCGTGGGCTACCCGGCGGCGGATTTCGACGAGGTCGTCGAGGAAGGTCGCGAGGCGGTCATCGTCGTCGGAGCATTGCGGGCGGAAGGCGATCGCCTCGTCCATCAGCGCGACCAGGTGTCGCGTGTCCGGCTCGCTAAACGGTTCGCCGGCGAAGGGTTCCGGGGGAAGCCGGTCCCAGTTGTCACAGAAGCGGTCGAAGACCCCGCGAAGGGAGTAAGAATTACGTGCGCTTTCCAGTCGTACGCCGAGAGCGAGAGCGTAGGTGAGGGCTGTCTCCAGGCCCGGTTCTTTCTGCATCCGGGCGTGAACATCATCCCATTCACGGCCGGCCTGAATGGCGTAGCCAACCTCATCGATGACCTGGAAGCGGGGGGGAATGCCCGCTTCTAGCGGATACATGCCGAGGAGACGACCGGAGAAAGCATGCAGCGTTTCCAGCGCCGCGCCATCGAGCTGTTCGAGGGCATGAATCGCCCGTTCTCGTCGTGCCTCATCGCCGTCTTTCGACCAGCCCTCGAGCGCAACCCGCACGCGGTCGCGCAGTTCGGCAGCTGCCGCTTCCGTGAAGGTGATGGCGGCGATGTTTCGGATCTCGACACCCGAATCGACGAGGGCAAGCACACGCTGGACAAGCTCGGAGGTCTTACCGGTCCCGGCACCGGCTTCGACGAAGAGCGCGGCATCGAGGTCTTCA
>JAGQGZ010000233.1 GCA_020432105.1 Dehalococcoidia bacterium
GGCCGCGGACTCTCGAACCACGCAACGCATCAGCCCACCCTTCGGGGCTGCGGCCCTCCGTGGCCGCAGGCTCTCGAACGACGACCCGCGTCAGCCCACCCTCCGGGGCCGCGGCCCTCCGTGGCCGCGGGAGCCCGACTAACCCGAGGCCACCTAACGCTCACCACCCCTCAGCCCACTACCGCAATCGCCTCCACTTCGATCAACAGGCTCGGTTGGGCCAGCGCCTGCACCCCAATAAGCGTGCTCGCCGGTGGCGAATCGGCGGCGAACATCCCCTGCCGTCCGGCCAGCAGCGCGGGGCGCGCATCCGGCGTGTAGTTCACGATGTAGACCGTGAGCTTCGCGACATCCGCCGGCGTTGCCCCCGCTGCCGCAAGCGCGGCACTGAGGTTGCTGTAGGCCTGGATCGCCTGCCCCTCCAGGCCCTCCACCACCGTGCCGTCGGGGCGTACACCCACCTGCCCGCTGATGTAGATGGTCGACGTCCCCGTCGCCCGCACAACATGCGTGTAGCCTCGTGCCTCGTGGATCGTATCCGGCTGAATCTTCTCAAGTGGCATGACTGACTCCTTTTGGCCGAATCGTACGCGGCGTGTGCACGCGTTGCTTGGGCCTCTCGTCCCTATGCCTGGCCTTGCTCCCACCACTTCAGCACCCGCATCGCCCGAAGCGTCACCCACCGCGACGGCTTCCCTACGCCCTCGTCCATGTCGAACCACGTGCGACCGGGCAGGGCGTAGTCGAGCGGCCAGGTGCCGTCTTCCGACTGGCGGGAGCGGACATGCTCGATCGCCTCGCCGAGGCGTGGATCGGGGGCTGCCTCGTTCCCGGAAGGGATCAGTGTCGCGGCGTCGCGAAAGTAGTCGAGCCCGCGCAGCACGTCGTACCACCAGCGGCTCGGGTATACGAAGGAGAGGAACCGCTCGTCCGCCGGTTCACCCGTGCTCAGGCGCCGGAACAACCTTCGCTCCAGCAGGTACTCCTCGCCGGTCTGCCGCGCCACTCGCGACGCCTCTGTGCCCCCGGTCGCCCGCTCGAACTCCAGCAGCCCTTCCAGCACATTGATCGTGCTGTGAAACGACGACCGCAGCGACCCGTTCGCCCGCTCGCAGTTCCAGCCGCCGTCCTCCAGCCGCTCCCCCACCAACCGCTCGACAATCCCCGAGACATCGACCCCGAAGTACGCCCCGTCGACAACCGTCCGCCCGTTGATGCACTCTTCCACCTCGCCCTCCCAGTAGGGTTGCCCATCGTGGTCCCATCGCGAGTTGGCGCGGATCAGTTCGACCCCCCGCCGAATCTGTGCCGAAGCCGGGTCCAGCCCGAACTCCCGCAGCTGCGCCAGCGCCCAGGCCGTCGCCGTCCACGGCTGTCCCTCCGCCTTCCATGTGTGCTCGTCGAACCCGCGCGGCACGAACGCACCGCCCGCCCACTGCCCGTCCTCATCCTCCAGCGCCAGTAACCGCGCACCCCACCCCTCCGTCTCCACCCGCGCCCGCTCCGCCCGCCACTCCCCCTCCGGTGCACCCAGCAGGTCGCGCATCACCTGCCACCGAATCGCGGGGTCAGAGTCAAGGAGCGAGGGGATGGGGTCTGGCATGGGTGGAGGTTAGCAATGGCCTACGGAGCGACCAAACCGTGTCCCGCAGTGTAGGCCAAAGTCACGGCTTCCACTCGTGAAACTATGTGTGTTGGTCTCTTCGACGTGCCGCCTGACACCGACCCCGAGATCGATCTACGTGGTAATCCGTCTCAAGCTCCCCACAATCGCCCATGACGGGTCGTACCGGTAGTCAATCGATACGAACGCACATCGATCATCGGCCGGGTTCCAGCCGAGGCTGGTGTTGCTTCCGTGTAGCAGTCGACGCGTCCCCAGGACCCCCTTCGACTCATCGGTAAGGATCTTCCACGCATCCTGTGAACTTAGGCCCGTCCTTTCTGCCAAGAACGATGGGACCCGGTCGGGGGCCGTGGTGTGTATGGAATGCTGAGAGGACCCCGTCCAGGAGTGGTTTGGCATATGCGGCAAGATTCACTTGGATAGGTGCGCTGACGGTCATCAAAACCGCGATTTCGCCGTCAGGAGCAGCCTCTCCCAGAACGCGGCGCTCACCGGCAGCGACGGACGCCCATGTCTGGTGGGCATTGGCAGGCCTGCCCGCAAGCGGGGCCCGAAACGTGGCCAGCGCAGTCGCATCAGTCGGTCCGGCGTCCCACTTGCCACCTTGTACTCGATACAGCTGCCGGTGAGGAAGCGCAGAATCCTCACCCGGGGCACCGCGTTCGAAGGTCAAGCTCGAGACGGCATGTGGGCCAAATACTCCGGTCCCTACGTTGTAAAAGAGTACGTTCTCCAGATCGAATGCCGGTCCCCGTGTTTTCGGTCCGGAGTACCGCGCATAGAGATGGCCTGTCGCTCGCAAATGGCCGATCGCTGCTCGCAGTTCGTCTCTGTACGTCCTTGCCTCTCCCCGCGGTTCGAAAGGCAACCGGAACGAACTGCGGCCGGTCACGGCTGACTCGCTGGCGTCTATCGAGTACGGCATGATGCGCTCCAATTCCGGCGTCGGCGCGATCCCTGGCGGGCACAGCTAGAATCCTACAGAGATAGCCACCCCCAACAGGAGCCACCCCATGCCAGCCGACATCATCTTCCACTCCGGCACCGTCCATACCGTCGACGCCAACAACAGCATCGCCGAGGCCGTGGCCGTCGAGAACGGCCGCATCAGCGCTGTCGGCTCCAACGCCACCGTCCGGGCCGAGGGCGGGCCGCGGACGCGACAGGTAGACCTCGCCGGCCGCAGCCTCACCCCAGGCTTCATCGACGCCCATCACCATTTCGTCGGCGTCGGCGGCGCCCAGGATGCCATCGACTGCAAGGCGCCCGGCATGCAGTCCATTGCCGCCATCGTCGAAGAGGTCCGCAAGCGCGCCGCCACCCTCCCTCCCGGCACCTGGATCCGCGGGCGCGGCTACGACCAGTCCCGGCTCGCCGAACAGCGGCATCCCAACCGCCACGACTTCGACCCCGTGAGCCCCGATCACCCGGTCCTCTTCACGCGCACCTGCGGCCACATCATCGCCTT
>JAGQGZ010000234.1 GCA_020432105.1 Dehalococcoidia bacterium
ATGCTATAGGTCCCGAAATGAAAGATGCTGGCGGCAAGGACGGCATCGGCTCGCCCTTCTGTCAGCGCTTCAACCATGTGTTCAGGTCCCCCGGCGCCACCAGAGGCGATCACCGGTACTGGAACCGCATCGCTGATCGCTCGCAGCATCGCTATATCGTAGCCGGTCCGGTGACCGTCAGTATCCATGCTCGTAACCAGCAACTCCCCCGCTCCACGCTCCACGACTTCGCGGGCCCACGCCACTGCATCCCGGCCCGTGGGGGTGCGACCGCCGTGGGTGAACACCTCCCATGTTCCGGGCTTACCCGGGACTGCCCGGGCATCGATCGCGACGACGATGCACTGGCTGCCGAAGCGGTAGGCGCCTTCATTCACCAGGTCCGGGGTATTCACAGCGGCGGTCATAACGCTGACCTTGTCGGCGCCGTTTTCGAGCATCACCTTCATGTCGGTTGTCGTGCGGATACCACCACCGACAGTGAATGGTATGAAGACCTGGTCCGCGGTCCTGGCGACCATGTCAACGACGGTCGCGCGATCGTCCGAACTGGCCGTGATATCCAGGAAGACGAGCTCATCCGCCCCCTGGGCATCGTAGACGGCGGCAAGTTCGACGGGATCTCCGGCGTCACGAAGTTCGGTGAACGACACGCCTTTCACAACGCGCCCTCGATCGACATCGAAGCAGGGGATGATTCGCTTGGTCAGCAAGGGCGACTCCTCACAGCCGTGAGCGCCTCGGGAAGACTGAACGTGCCTTCGTACAGCGCCTTGCCTACGATGGCGCCTTCACAGCCGATCTCAGCGAGACGCACGAGGTCGGATACAGCGGCAACTCCGCCCGACGCCACTACGGGGATTGCCAACTGGTCGACAAGGCGACCGAGAAGCTCGAAATTCGGGCCGGTAAGAGTACTGTCACGGCCAATGTCAGTCACCATCACTCGCGCGACCCCGGATTCGGCCATGCGGTGGGCAAACTCCACAGCATCCAGGTCCGTCGCCTTCTCCCAACCGTCGGTAGCCACCCGCCCGTCCCGGGCATCGATAGAGACGCAGATCGCCTCACCGTAGGCATCGATAGCGGCAGCCAGCATCGCCGGGTCGCGGACGGCAGCACTGCCGATCTGTATGCGGCCAGCACCGTAGCGAACGGCCGCAGCGATGTCCTCAAGCGTGCGGAGGCCGCCGGACACCTCGATCGGTACGCCACTTGCCGCAGCGATGGCTGCCATTACTCCGTGGTTCACGGGCATGCCGGCACGCGCCCCATCAAGGTCGACCACGTGCAACCTGGGGGCCCCAAGGTCCTCCCAGTCCCTTGCCGTCGCCAGTGGGTCGTCGGAGTACCGCGTTTCCTGGTCGTAGTCGCCCTGAAACAGACGGACGCAACGACCATCACGGATATCGATCGCCGGGATCACCTCGAACGCCACAGCCGCCGCCGTCACAACGCGCTGGCGGCAGCGGCGCCATCGCTAATGGATTGGGCAACCCAGGACACGAAGTTCCGGTAGATCTGCAGGCCCGCCTCACTGCTCTTTTCTGGATGGAACTGGGTCAGGGCAACGTTGTCTCGAGCGATCACGCTGGGGAAGTTGACGCCATAGGTTGTCTCTCCCAGGGCGAGCGACGGGTCATCCAGCGTGGGGTAGAAGCTATGGACAAAGTAGTAGTAGCTCCCGCTCGGAATGCCTTCGGTAATCCGGTGATCGCGGACCCACTCAACCGTGTTCCAGCCCATATGTGGGACCTTGAGTTCCCCCCGGCCAAAGTGCCGGACCTCCCCGGGGATGACATCCATGCAACGCTGGTCGCCTTCTTCACTGCGCGTTAACAGGGCCTGCAACCCCATACATACGCCGAGAAACGGTCGCCCGGAGGCGATGAACTGGCGCAATGGTTCTTCCAGGTTTCGTTCGCGCAGCTTGGTCATGGTGTCGGCAGCAGCACCCACACCCGGCAGAACAATCCCACTTGCAGCATCGACATCCGAGGGGTCCGCACTGATTGCCACGGCAGCACCGGCATGGGTCAGGGCCCGTTCCACACTGCGTATGTTCCCCGCATCGTAATCAACCACAAGCACCGGTACTTCAGTCACCAAACCAGTGTAGCGCAGCACCTCTTTCGCTCAGTTGCCGTCAGTGCCACGCAATAGGGGAGAACTGTTGCGAGACCCGGATATACTCTGGAACCGATGGATTCCCGGGGTTCACAATACGAGGCCCGCCTTCGCACCGAAGAGCTACGGTCTCAACTCAACCATCACAACTACCGCTACTACGTGCTCGACGACCCCGAAGTGAGCGACGAGGTCTACGACAGCCTGCTCAACGAACTCCGTGGCCTGGAGGAGGAGTTCCCCGAGCTGATCACTCCGGACTCGCCAACCCAGCGAACCGGAGCTTCCCCAATCGAAGCGTTCGGCGTGATCGAGCACCGCAGGCCGATGCTCAGTCTCTCCAATGCCTTCAGCGACGAGGACTTCGCCAACTGGCACCGGCGAGTTGAGGAGCGGCTCGGCCGCGACGAGTTCCCCCTGACCACGGAACCGAAGGTCGACGGGCTGGCTGTGTCGCTTGTCTACCAGGACGGACGGTTTGTGCAGGGCGCCACACGCGGCGATGGTCGACACGGCGAAAACATCACGGAGAATCTCCGGACGATCCGCACCATCCCGCTCGCGCTCCAGGGCAATCCACCCGAGCACTTCGAAGTGCGCGGTGAGGTCTACATGACCAAGAGCGGGTTCGAGCAGATGAATGCGGAGCGAGCCGACCGCGGCGAACCCCTGTATGCCAACCCACGGAATTCCGCAGCAGGTTCGGTTCGCCAGCTCAACCCGGCGGTGACGGCAGGCAGGCCGCTCTCCATCTACATCTATCAACTGGGCTGGTGCGAAGGGACGTCGCCCGACAGCCACTTCGAAATCCTCCACTGGCTCGGCGAGATGGGACTCCGGACCAATCCCGATGCCGCCCGGCACGACCTGGCTTCCGAGGCAGTGGCCCGCGTGCGCTGGTGGAGTGACCGCCGCGAGGAGCTGGATTACGACATCGACGGCGTCGTGCTCAAGGTCGAC
>JAGQGZ010000235.1 GCA_020432105.1 Dehalococcoidia bacterium
TGTGCCCGGCCGGCCCGTGACCCCCAGGGCGCCACCGACGGAGATGTAGTTGATGTCGTGGCCAACGAGGTTGCTATAGGGGCCGGTCTGGCCGAAACCGCTGAGTGAGCAGTAGACGATGCGTGGATTTCGCTTCGAGAGCGTTTCGTAGTCGACACCGAGGCGGGCGACGACGCCGGGCCGGAAGCCTTCGAGGACGACGTCTGCGTCATCGGCGAGCTTGTAGAAGATCTCTCGTGCCTCAGTCTCTTTCAGGTTGAGGGTGATGGACTTTTTCCCCCGTCCGAGGGCGTTGTAGGCGGCGGCGCGTTCGGCGGAGTCGCCCCGGCGCTGGCCTCCACCAAGCTTGGCTGACGAGCCCGGCACCGCCTCGACGAGCGTGACATCGGCGCCAAAGTCGGCCAGGAGCATCGAACAGTAGGGACCGGGTGCGAGCCGCGAGAGGTCGAGCACCTTGATGCCTTCGAGTGCCATGGTCATATCATTTTGCCTCCAGCGAAGGATCTTCGCCGTAGCATGGCGGCGGCGGGGTGGCCGCGCAACCGCGGCAGCTGCCCGGTTATGATGCGTCCGTGGCGGCAACTGATGGCGCGGTAACTGAAGTCGAATGGCAATTCAATGCTGTGGACGTGCGGCCCGTTGCCAGGTGGCTCGACCAGGCGGTGCTACCGGGGGTGACCATCGCCCCGGCGGGCATCAAGCGATTGAACGACGCCTACTTCGATACAGCTTCGTGGCGGATGCACCGGGCCGGGTACACCTGCCGGCTCCGCTGGGATGGGACGCGGGGTGAATTGACGCTGAAGTCGATGGCCGACCCGGACGAAGGTATCCGCACGCGCGAAGAGGTGAACCAGGGGATCAGCGACCCCGCGCCGGAGAGCTTCGTTTCGCAGCCCGGACCGGCGGTGGACATGCTGGCACCCCTCATTGGCCGGGAGCCGCTGCGGCTGCTTTTCGCCCTGGAGACTGAACGGCGGCTGTACAACGTGGCAGACGCGGAAGGCACATTCGGAGAGATTGCGCTCGACACCACCACCATCCCGGTGGGCGACGAGGACCACCCGGTGCGGCTTTCCCGGGTGGAAGTCGAGGTCCCTGCTGAGGGTGTGGACCGTGCGCGAGCGTTTGTGAGTCTCCTCGCGGCCGAAGCATCGTTGAGTTCCTCCGGCACATCCAAGTTCGAAGCGGCACTCCTTGCAACCGGTCTCCATCCCGAACCGGCTTTCCACGATCTTGGCCCCACGGACATACACGCCGACCAGACGATCGGCGAGGTGGCCTTCGCGATCCTCCGCCGGCAGTTTGCAATCGTCGTAGCCAATGAAGCCGGTACCCGCCTGGGCCGGGATATCGAGGAATTGCACGACATGCGCGTCGCGGCCCGGCGGATGCGGGCGGCGATGAGCCAGTTCAGGCCGTATCTTTCCACGACTGCACGCGCCCTCGAGCCAGAGATACGCTGGCTGCAGCGTGCACTCGGGCCAGTCCGCGACCTTGATGTGCAGATCGAACATCTGGATCAGGTGTTGGCCGGGCCGATGGAGCAGCGCGATGACCTGATCCCCTATCGCGACCTGCTGATTGCGCAGCGCGACCGCGAACGAAAGCGATTGTTAACTGCCCTGGACTCGCGCCGGTACCGACGCCTGGTTGAGCGCTTTGCCGCCCTGTTGCCGCGTGGCCCGGCAAGAACGTACGTCCCCGGACGAGTGGCGGTGCCGATCGTTGCTCGCGACACGGTTGTCGCACGGCGCCGGAAGTTGCGAAAGCTTGGAGACCGGATTTCCAGGGCGTCGGCCCCGGAGGAGTACCACGCCGCCCGGATCGAAGCGAAGAAGCTGCGGTACGCCGTGGAGTTCTTCGAACCGATTTACGGCAGGCGTGCAGCTGAGTTCGCCACGGCAGTAAAGCAGCTCCAGGATGTGCTCGGCGACCACCAGGACGCGATGGTGGCGATGGAGACGCTGAGGCGCCATGCCCAGGTCAGCCGGAAGCTGCCGCCCGCGACCATTCTCGCGATGGGGGCGATGGCGGAGGGTTATCGTTTGGAGGCTGCCGAGCTTCGCAGCAGGTTCCCCCGGGCCTACAAAGCCCTAACCGGGCGAACCTGGCGGCGACTACAAGAGCGCCTGGACGAGCGGGCCGCCGGGTTGCCGGATCCGCGAAGAGAGCAGGTTGAGAGGCGGCCGGCAGCGGGATCGTCAAAATTTGGTGGTCAGGGCGACGAGAACGTTGACATGCATGGGCAGGCCAGCTAGTCTTTTCGTTCGGGCCTCGGAAACGGGCCTGCGCACCTTAATAACTGGATAGCGGACGGAAAGAGAACGTCTGGGACCCTGTTAATGGGACTGATCCGGCATTCGCCGGTTGAAGGTTTCTTTTTAACGGAGAGTTTGATCCTGGCTCAGGACAAACGTTGGCGGCGTGTATTAGGCATGCAAGTCGCGCGTGAAGCGAGCTTCGGCTCGTGGAAAGCGGCGAACGGGTGAGTACAACGTGGGTAACCTGCCTCGTAGTGGAGAATAACCCTTCGAAAGAAGGGCTAATACTGCATAACACTCCCGGTGAGAATCCGGTGAGTAAAAGCTACGGCGCTATGAGAGGGGCCCGCGCCCGATTAGCTAGTTGGTGCGGTAACGGCGCACCAAGGCGACGATCGGTAGCTGGTCTGAGAGGATGGTCAGCCACACGGGGACTGAGATACGGCCCCGACTCCTACGGGAGGCAGCAGCTAAGAATCTTGCGCAATGGGCGAAAGCCTGACGCAGCAACGCCGCGTGGGGGACGAAGGCCTTCGGGTCGTAAACCCCTTTTGCGAAGGAAGAAGTTCTGACGGTACTTCGCGAATAAGACACGGCTAACTACGTGCCAGCAGCCGCGGTAATACGTAGGTGTCAAACGTTGTCCGGATTTATTGGGCGTAAAGAGCCCGCAGGCGGCTCTGTAAGTTCTAAGTGAAATCTCCCGGCTCAACTGGGAGGGGTCTTGGAAAACTGCAGGGCTTGAGGCAGGGAGAGGGATGTGGAATTCCAG
>JAGQGZ010000236.1 GCA_020432105.1 Dehalococcoidia bacterium
CAAGCGTCACCGCATAGCCGCCAATGAGACCAACACCGGCGATCAGCAGTGCCGTTCGATTGGCGTGCCTTGGCTGCCCAAGGCGATCCTCGGCCACCGCCAGCCTCCGTTGCACAACGAAAGCCGTGACTAGGGTCGCGAACACGATCGCGGCCCAGACCAGGTCCAGCGCTCCGCTGTCTTTCAATGGCGCCCCGGTCGCGATGTCGCTCAGCGCTGCCAGCACCAGGAAAGCGACAATCCGCGTTGTCCAGAGCGAAGCCCGCGGTGAGAGTCCCGCCCGCGAAAGCCATCGGTTCGGGCCGATCGAAATGGAGATCATCACCGATACGGCGAGGAATACGGCCCAGGTCGTTTCCCTGGCCGCCCCCTCAAACCATGGGAGCGACAACCCGCGGTTGGACAGGAACCCCAGCCCCAACAGGTCGATCGGGTCCGCGATCTGGGGGAGCTGAAGGAACACCGCGGTGTACCAGAAGACAATCTGAATCACAAGCGGCGTGTTCCGGATGATCTCCACGTAGAGCGTGGACACGTTTCGGACGAGCCAGTTACCCGAGAGCCGCCCCACGCCAGCGAGCACACCAAGCACGGTGGCGAGGGCGATCCCCACCAGGACTACGCGCACGGTGTTCCAGATCCCCACCGAATAGGCTTCGAAGCGCGTGCTGGCGGCGGTCGTGTCCGTGAGCCACTGCGTACCGACCGGGAATCCGGCTGAGCCATTGAGGAACTCAAGCCAGATCGGCAGCGGAAGATCGAACTTCAGGTCCCAGAAGAGGAGCGAGAAACGGATATTGGGTCCGTCGAACGCTGTCAGGCCCAGATCAAGCTGACTGGCCTGTTGTACCAGGTAGAGGATTCCGCCAACAAGAAGGGCGCCGAACAGCACCTCGACGGTGATGCGGCGCGATCTGCCGGTGCGAGTGAGCGGTCCCAGGCTCATGGCCGGGACATGAATCGCCACGCTACAAAGCGCAGAAAGGGAGCAGACCGCATGCGGTCTGCTCCCCAACCGCTATCCCTAGCGCATTGGCGGCGGGTAGATCAGCCCGCCACGGGTCCAGAGGTCGTTCACTGAACCAGCCCGGTCCAGCCCAATTGGTGCAAGCGTCCGGTCATAGATTTCACCGAAGTTGCCGACGGCGGCAATCACGTCCTGCATGAAATCGACATCGATCCCGAGACCGAAGTCGGCTGGCTCCGCTCCTTCAAATCCCACACCCAGCAACCTTGCGACGGCGATATTGGGTGGGTTAGCGGCCATGTCATCGACGTTGCCGGCAGTCACGCCAAGCTCTTCGGCCGTCATCAGGCCGAAGACGGTCCACTGCACCACGTCATGCCATTGCGAATCGTTGTCACGAGTGGCCGGGCCAAGCGGCTCCTTCGAAAGCGTATCGGGGAGGATACGGAGTGCGTCGGGACCTTCTGTGTAGTTGGCACGCTGACCCGCGAGGTTCGACTTGTCGCCAGTCCAGGCGTCACAGCGGCCCTCGGCGAAAGCTGCAAGGTTTTCGGTGTCATCAGCGAAGCCCAGCGGTGTGTAGTCCAGTCCACGCTGGGCCATCTGGTCGGCAAGGTTCGATTCGGTGGTCGTTCCGGATGTGACGCATATGGTGGCGCCGTCCAGGTCGTCGACACTCTGTATCGGTGAGTCGACTTTAACCATCATGCCCTGGCCATCGTAGAACGTCGTAGAAGTGAAGTCGGCACCCAGCGCGGCATCGCGAGAGGCGGTCCACGTGGTCGTCCGAATCAGGACATCGATCTCCCCGGAGCTGAGAAGTTCGAACCGGTTGTCGGCACTGGCCAGAACGTACTCGACCGCGTTTGCGTCGCCGAATACCGCA
The DNA here is from genome assembly GCA_020432105.1 of Dehalococcoidia bacterium. Lineage (GTDB taxonomy): Bacteria > Chloroflexota > Dehalococcoidia > Tepidiformales > Tepidiformaceae > JAGQGZ01. The sequence continues at coordinate 1,854 of JAGQGZ010000236.1, forward strand.
GCAGCAACCGCTTTACAGTATTCAATGTCATTACCGGTATAGCTACCATCAGACTCGAGGTAGCCGAAACCCGGCTGGCTGTCCTTTACACCGCACAGCAGCTTTCCGCGGTCCTGGACGGTCTTGAGCGTATTCCCGCTCGCGCTGTCGCCGTCACCACCGTCGTCATCGTCGCCACAGGCGGCGGCAAGCAAACCGAAAACCGCAACGATCGCGACTCCCAGAACTAGATAGCGTCGAAGTTGCATACTTGTTAGTCCCTCCCGAAAGCTTGAGCGTCGTCAGTTTATGACGACATGAAACATTCTCACCGTAACCTTAACCGGGCTCCACGCCAAATCGTGCGCAAATCAAATTCGACGGGGAACGGGACACGTACCGGACAATGCTGCCGCATCCGACTATGATTCGGCGGCATACGAAGCCGACACACCGGCGGGATGGATGAGCCGATGGTTGATAAGGAGACAGTCTGGCTGACGGAGCGGTATCCCCGGGAGGTCGAGATACCGGGGAACGGGACGGCACAGTTCCTGCTCATGACGGCCGCCTACGCCAAGGAGGTCCACGGGTTCTCCACGTCGCTTCCGCCCGAGGACCTGCTCTACCTTCGCGATGACATCTCCGAACCCAAGGTCGTCAACGAATGGGTGCGGAATATCAATCGCGGCGAGACGATCACGGTACTCGCCCGCCTGGAAGGTCCCCTGGCGGGATTCGCAAGCTTGCATCGCACCCGTTCCCGCTGGACGCGAGGAGTGGGCGAGCTTCGCGTGAATGTCGGCGTCGAACAGCGGGGCAGGGGACTCGGTCGAATGCTCACGCTTGAGATGATCGGCATCGGCCGGCATATCGGACTCCGCAAGCTGACCGCGCAGATGACCGCCGAGCAGGAGGCTGCCCGAGCAGTCTTCCATCATCTCGGCTTTGTCGAAAACGCAAGGCTCCCCGGCTGGGTCGAAGACCGCAACGGGCTTTCACACGACCTCATCGTCATGTCCCACGTTCTCCTGGACTAAGCAGCCGCTTCGTCGTCTTAAGCCGACACCCTGACCCCTGAGGGAGGGCTGGACATCTCAGCCCAGAGAACTCCTCCCCTGAAACGCACAGTGAGCCACTGGCTGGGGTGTGCATTGGTGTGATTGGTACCCCCGGCAGGAATCGAACCTGCGCACAAGG
>JAGQGZ010000237.1 GCA_020432105.1 Dehalococcoidia bacterium
CGTTCATCTGGCCGAAGACCATCGCCATCTTGGGGAGCACGCCTGAATCCCGCATTTCGTGCCAGAGGTCGTTGCCCTCACGGGAACGCTCACCGACACCGGCGAAGACGGAGTAGCCACCGTGTTCGCGGGCGATGTTGGAGATCAGTTCCTGGATGACGACCGTCTTGCCGACGCCGGCACCGCCGTAGAGGCCGACCTTGCCGCCGCGAACGAGGGGGGCGATGAGGTCGATGACCTTGATCCCGGTTTCGAGGATGGAGGGAGCCGTTTCGAGTTCTTCGAAGGCGGGCGGAGAGCGGTGAATGGGCCACTGGGGGCTGCCCTCGGGCGCGGGGAGGTTGTCGATGGGGTTGCCGAGGACGTTGAACATCCGGCCGAGCGAGCCTTCGCCAACCGGCACGGAGATGGGCTGGCCCATGTCAATTGCCCTGGTACCGCGCCGGAGTCCATCGGTGCTGTCCATGGCGAGGCAGCGAACCCAGTTATTGCCCAGGTGCTGTTGGACTTCGGTCACGAGGACGCCGCCACCTTCCAACTCGATGTTGACGGCGTTGTTGATGGCCGGGAGGGCCTGGGGCGGGAACTCGACGTCGATCACCGTACCGATGATCTGGACGACCTTGCCTTCTGCGGCGACTGCACTGGTCACTTGGGGCCACCTCCGATGGTGCTGTTGATGGTGTTGATGCGGACGGTGGCGCTCACGCTGCCACTCCGACGATGTCTGCGAGGTTGATTTCTTCGAGCGACCTGAGTTCGCGGTCGTTTGGGGGCAGGTCGAGACCTTCCGTGTATTCGGTGCGGACGGCCCAGACGGTCATGCCGGCGGCGGTTGCCGACTGGATGCCGGCGGGAGCGTCTTCGATAGCGAGACAGAGCTCGGGATGGAGACTGAGGCGTTCGGCGGAAAGCAGGTAGATGTCGGGAGCGGGTTTGCCGTGCTCTACATCGCCACCGGTAACGGTGACGTCGAAGGCATCAAGGATCCCGATCTTCTCGAGGCAGGTCTCGACCCAGGTCCGGCGGGACGACGAGCACACGGCAATGGGAATGTTTGCCTCCTGCAGGGCGCGAACGAGGGTGATTGCACCCGGAAGGGCTACCGATGCATTCCGGTATTGCTCGAGGATGAGGTCATCGTAGCGGCCGCTGTAGGAATCGGCAGGGAGTTTCAGGCCGATATCGGCAGCCATATCCCGCCAGCCGGCCTTGGTACCCATGTACGGCTTGTAGGCTTCGAGCGAGATGGACTTGCCTTCTTCACCGAGGAGCTCGTTGATGGCACGGAAGTGCAACGGCTCGCCGTCGACGAGCACGCCATCCATGTCGAACACCACAGCTCCGAAGCGCGCCAGCCTAGGCCTCCAGTGCCGCGGCGCCGCCGACGATATCGAGCAGCTCATTGGTGATCTGCTCCTGGCGGGCCTTGTTGTAGGTGAGGGTGAGTTCCTGCTCGATTTCGCTGGCGTTGTCGGTGGCGTTCTTCATGGCCACCATCTGGGCGGCCTGGAAGCTCGCGCTGTTTTCGAGCACTGCCTGGTAGATGATCATATCGACATAGCGGGGGAGCAGGCGCTCGAACACGACAGCCGGCGACGGCTCAAAGATGTAATCGCCGGCAAGGCCCTCTTCGGCCTCGTCGGCTGCCGGCGGCTCGATGGGCAGGAGACGGGCGATTGTCGGCACCTGGCTGGCGGTGCTGACAAAGCGCGGATAGCTGATGTAGACCTCGTCAACGGCACCGTTGATGAAATCCTGGGTAACGACCCGGGAGATAGCGAGCGTGTCGCTGGGGCGGGGGTAGTCGCCAAGTTCGGTGAACTCCGCCCCGATGTTTGTCCGGGCTCTTGCGAAGAACTCGCGGCCCTTCTTGCCCACGGAGACGATGGATACCGGGTGCTCCTGCGTGGCAACCCACTGACCGGCAGCACGGTTGAGGTTGGCATTGAGACCACCACAGAGGCCGCGGTCCGGGGTGATGTGGAGAATACCGATGTTTTCGACGGGCCTATGGGTGAGGAGGGGGTGAGTCGACTCCTCATCATCACCGCTGGCGTTGGCGAGCCCGGCGAGGACGCGCTGAAGTTGCTCGGCATAGGGGCGCGCCTGGAGGGCACGGTCCTGGGCACGGCGCATCTTCGACGCGGCCACCAACTGGAGAGCGTTGGTGATCTTTGCCGTGTTGCGGACGCTGGTGATCCGGCGCTTGAGCTGTCGAAGTGTTGCCATGTGTTACCCCTGTTTCGGCGATGAGGCCTAGTAGGGAACCGTGTCCTTGAAGGATTTCACAGCGGATCGAATCTGCTCGGCGATCTCATCGGAGAGAACCCGCTCGGCTTCGATCTTCTGCATGAGTTCCGGGTGATTGCTGGAGAGGTAGCTGCGAAGGCCGGCTTCAAAATCGCCGACTTTTTCGACCGCTACGTCGTCGAGGAAGCCTTCTTTGAGGGCCAGGATGACGATGGACTCCTCAGCGAGGTCGAGTGGCTGGAACTGGCCCTGCTTGAGGACCTCGTTCACGCGGAGGCCGCGCTCGAGCTGACGCCGTGTGGCAGCATCGAGGTCGCTGGTGCCGAACTGGGCGAAGGCCTGGAGTTCGCGGAACTGGGCATGCTCGCCCTTGAGGCCGCTCGAAGCCGACTTCATGATCTTCGTCTGGGCGGCCGAGCCCACGCGGGACACCGAGAGCCCCACGTTGATGGCAGGCCGGATACCGGAGTTAAAGAGGTCGGACTCGAGGAAGATCTGGCCGTCGGTAATCGAAATGACATTGGTGGGGATGTAGGCGGAGACGTCGTTCGCCTGGGTTTCGATTATCGGGAGGGCGGTGAGCGAGCCACCGGTTTCGAGCTTGGCAGCGCGCTCGAGGAGGCGGCTGTGGAGGTAGAAGACATCGCCGGGATAGGCTTCGCGGCCGGGAGGGCGGCGAAGGAGCAGCGATAGCTCGCGGTAGGCCCAGGCGTGCTTGCTGAGGTCGTCATAGATGATGAGCGCGTCGCGGCCGCTCTCCATGATCTCTTCGCCGATGG
>JAGQGZ010000238.1 GCA_020432105.1 Dehalococcoidia bacterium
GCGCGAGACCGACCTGTCACCCGCCCGGAAACAGGTTGGACGCGTTTCCCGTCTTGTCGGCAAGCGTGCCCGCAAGATCGACCGTAAGAAGCTGAAGAAGCGCGGCGACAGTGCTGCCACCTTCTCCAGGGTCGGCGCACTCTTGCTCGCCAACCTCATGCTGAAGGGCATGAAGAACGCCACCACTCAAACAAAGAAGCGACGCAAGGGGCGCCGGTGGCGGAGCTAGACCTCGACGGCGTCCGGTTTACCTACGACGACGAGGGAACCGGCGACCCACCATTCGTATTCATCCACGGTTTGGCCTGCGACCGGCTGAGCTGGGCGCCCCAGGTCAACGTACTCAGCAAGACGCACCGTTGCATGGCTATCGACCTTCGCGGCCGGGGTGGATCTTCGCCGGTTCCACCCTTCGATACAGGCCAGGCCACGGAGGACGTCGCCGCCCTCATCCGCGAGTTGGGGCTGCCACCGGTCATTGTTGTCGGGCATAGCCTTGGAGGGCTTGTCGCGCTCCTCCTGAACTATCGCCACAGCGAACTTGTGCGCGGTGTCGTGCTCTGCGATGCCGCTCTCACCGGGGCCGCAAACGGCAGCTTCGAGGGGCTTCGAAACCGCATACGCGAAAGTGGAAAAGACGCCCTCGCACCTCTCGTAGAGAACTTCTTCGTGGCGTCGACCAGTGAGGACGTAAAGAACTACGTGCGCGATGTGATGCTTGGATGTCCACCCGACATCGCCGCGGGCATGCTCGAGAATGACGGCATCTTTCGAAACGAGATGGCGACGCTCCTGAAAGCTGCCGATGAGAAGCCGTTTATGGCCCTCTGGCCCGGCCGGCCGATTGGCAACCCGGAAAAGCTCCGGGAGATGCTCGTATTCCTCCGCCAGGAGCCCGTTGCGGGCGCTGGACACTTTCTCCAGCTCGAACAGCCGGCCGTGACCATCGCCCTGCTACGTGCCTTCCTCGACGACGTCGAGCGCGACCCGAGGGTAAACATCCCCTCCTGATCGGCCGCTGCCCCAAACCGCGTGCGTCCGTACATTGGCTATATGCATCGTGTCCTGGTAGTCCTTGCTGCGGGATTCGCACTCATGGCCTCCGCTTGCGGGGGTTCGGCGAGTGGCGGGAGCATCACCATCGTGCCGGGCGACTCGTCGCCGACAATCCCGCCCGGTACCCCAACCAACACGCTCGTGCCCGGCGAGACAGCCGCGCCCACGAGCACCGCGGATTCCGCCGGCACCCCCGCGCCAACGGCAACCGAACGAGTTGAGCCTCTGCCCTGTGGCGACATCCTCGTCCCCGTCGGCAAGCAACTCGCCTTGCCCAGCGACTGCGCGCCGTCGACCACGATGGTGGTGCCCGGCGAGTACTCCTGGCAGCCCGGTCAAGAACTCATTCCCGAAGCGCTCGATGCTCTCATCTCTCTCCTGGAGGCGGCCCGCACCGACGGCTACGAGATGTTCGTTGAGAGCGCCTACCGCAGCTACTCCACCCAGGTTGGCACGTTCAACTACTGGGTGAGCTACTACGGCAGCGAAGCTGAGGCCGCTCGCATCAGCGCACGGCCGGGCCACAGCGAGCACCAGCTCGGTACCACCCTCGACCTCACCGTGGCCAGGAATGGCACGAACCTCGACGCCTTCGTCGGCACTCCCGAAGCCGCCTGGGTCCGTGACAACGCCTGGAGGTTCGGCTACGTCGTTAGCTACCCCGAAGGGATGGAAGCGGTGACCGGCTACGTCTGGGAGCCGTGGCACATCCGCTATGTCGGCGAAGACGTAGCGCGCGAGATTCGGGAGAGCGGCCTTACGCCCGGTGAGTTCCTCGCCCGCCGCTAGCTGCTAGTCGACCGCCGGCAACCCAAGGGATGCCGCAACTTCCGCCGGGATCTCGCCGACGGGTTGGGTGGCAGGGCAAATGGTGATGTCGAAGAGATCGTCCCAGGCAGCACGATAGTAGTCCCCGGGACCCTCATCATCGGCCTCCCAGGCAAGCACCACCTGCGGATCGCTCCCGGAAGCCTGCACCCAGTACTCGCCGAGCACACTCGCCTGGGGCGGGTGAGAAAACGCCTTTCGCCGCTCGAAAGCCTCGAGTCCCGCGCCAAGGTCGGTCCCGGGCTTGAAGCGGAAGAATGCAACGTAGAGAGCCACGGCCGCAGGATACCCGTCCCCAGGGGCATCGAACCATCCCTAGTGCCCCGATTTGGTAGACTTTGCCACGCAACCCCCAACTGGCCGCAAGGAGTCCCCATGTACCGCCGTAACCTCACCGGCATCATTGAACGAGGCCAGACCCGGCCGTTCCTCCAGGCGATGCAGGAGTCAAGCCGGCACCAGGATGAACGCGGTATCCGGGCACGTACCACCATCTGGGGTGCAATCACCGGACCGACCAGCGGCGTACTCATCGCCAGCGATTTCAACAGCCTCGAAGAGCTTGAGAAGTTCACCGAGATGGTTGCCAAGGACTCCAGCTTTGCAACGCTGCGCCGCGAAGTGCGCTCGAAGATGGTGTACGACGAGAGCGAAGTCTCCATCCACCGGCTCGACTACCACTCCGAGGGCCTCATCAGCAGCGAAGATGCCACGGCGCCCCGGAAGTACATGCGGACTCTCGATGGCGACGTCGCCCCCGGCCGCAAGCGCGACTTCATCCACAGCATCGCTCAGTCGCTTGAATTCCAGAAAGCCCGTGGTATTGATGCAACCACCAGCGTCTGGTCAGCCGTCACAGGTGCTACGAATGGCGTGAGCATTGTTGCCGAGTTCGACAGCCTCATGGAACTGGCACGCTTCGATCAGATGGCGGCCGAGGACGCCGATTTCGCCCGCCTGAGGGCAGCCACGCGAGAGAGCATGGTGTTCCTCACCAGCCGCGTAACAATCATGCGCAGCCTCGCCTAGACACATCCCGGTAACCCCGCGCCTCAGCACGTCTTTGTCGGACGAGGGCGAAA
>JAGQGZ010000239.1 GCA_020432105.1 Dehalococcoidia bacterium
GACCTACCCCCTGGGGACCAAGCGGATCTGTATCGATAGCGGCTACTTCGAGACCTACAACCGCAACAATGTCGCGCTGATCGACATCAACGAGGCGCCGATCGAGGGGATGACGGAGAAGGGCGTGAAGGCCGGTGGCGAAGAGTTCGAGGTGGACGCGATCGTGTTCGCAACGGGGTTCGATGCGATGACCGGCGCCCTGCTGGCGATGGACATCAAGGGACGGGCGGGGGCAACCCTGCGGAAGAAGTGGGAAGCGGGCCCGCGCACCTACCTTGGCGTCGCGGTGGCGGGATTCCCGAACATGTTCATGATCACGGGGCCGGGGAGCCCTTCGGTGCTCTCCAACATGATCATGTCGATCGAGCAACACGTGGACTGGATCACGGGCTGCATGGAGTACCTGCGGGAGCATGACGCGGCGGCGATCGAGGCGCTGGTGCCGGACGAGGATGCCTGGGTGGAGCACGTCAACCAGCTGGCCGGCACGACGCTCTACCCGCAGGCCAACTCGTGGTACCTGGGCGCCAATGTGCCGGGGAAGCCGCGGGTGTTCATGCCGTATGTGGGCGGCCTGCACACCTACCGGGCGAAGTGCGACGAGGTGGCGGCGAAGGGGTACGCGGGCTTCACGGTCGGCTAAGGGGCGAACTGGAGAGCGAGGGTCGATTGGCGGAGCGTTCGCCAGTCTGCCGATGAGAGCGGCTCGCCGGTGAACCCGGGACATTCGATGTGGCGGACGAGCAGGGCGACGGGCCCGGCCCCGGAGTCGCTGGCGAGGAGGGCAAGGGCCTCGTCGCGAGACGGCCGGGCGATGCCGCCCTCAACGCTGGCAAAGAGTACCTGGTAGGGGTACTGGCGGCAGGCGTCGGGGCGACCACTGTAGACCGAGCACCCGAGGTCCGCAGCGAGCATGGCGCAACGGTTTTCGGCCCGGCGCAGGAGGTAGGGCTTCGCGAGCGGCAGGGTAATGGGAGTGCCGGCTTCGGATTCGAGGAATTGCACGGGAGCGAGGGCGGTCTCGCGCTCCATGCGAGCGCGGTCGGTTTCGCCAACGGAGACGGAGAACTTTCGGCAGCAATGGGCATCGCAGACGTGGGGCTGGCAGATGAACGATGGGTCGCCGGGGAGCAGCAGGGCGTAGGCCTCGTAGCGGGGGCTGATTCCCTTCCAGGCCTGGTGGTGCAGGGCAAAGCGGGCCTCATCCATGGGGAAAGGGTACGCCGGAAGCGGGCCACCGGTTGCTAGCATGGCCCGGCAAGAGCGAGGAGGGCAGGCATGGAAACGACCGACTACGGCGAAGTCGCTGAGGAAGTGGTCCGGCGGGCGAGCAAGCACGTGTGGTGCAGCTTTGCGACGGTGGACCGGGCGGGCCGGCCGCGAAGCCGGGTGATCCACCCTGTCTGGGAAGGGCCACACGGCTGGGTGGGGACGTTCGCCGGTTCGCACAAGGAGAAGCACCTGGCGAAGACACCGTATGTGTCCTGCGCCTACGTCGACGCCGAGGCGCCACTGTATGTGGATTGTGCGGTGACCCGGATTGAAGACCTGGAAACGAAGCAACACGCCTGGGATTTCATCAAAAGTCAGAAGCCGGAGCCGTATGGGTTCGACCCGGGGATGATCTGGACGGACGGACCCGGCGGCGCGAATTTTGGGCTGTGGCGGCTCGATCCCTGGCGTATCGAGGTGTACACGGCGAATCCACCAAATCCGCCGGTGGTTGCGATCTGGCGGCCGGGGTAGGAAGCGGGAATTGCGCGACGTGGCCGGGTAGCCGACAATCAGGGTATGCAAGCGCACAGGCGCCAGATGGAGATCGCTCTCGCCCCGGACTCCCCGGGGCGCATACTCGAGGCCTAGGCCGCGCTTCGCTTACCCCTGCCTTTTGGTATTGCAAGGGATCCCGCATACGGGGCATTCCTGCATGGACATTCCCGGCGACGCGCTCAATGCTATCCATAACGATATAGCCCGCCGGTATGTGACCCGGCGCGGGCGGTCCGCCAAGAGAATGGGCCGCGACCTGGAAGGACACCATGAGCGAGAAGGTCTACGTTTTCGATACGACACTGCGTGACGGCGAGCAGTCTGCCGGCGTCGCTTTCACCCCCTCTGAGAAGGTCGAGATTGCGAAGCAGCTCGAACGGCTGGGGGTCGACATCATCGAGGCAGGCTTCCCCTGCTCGACGCCGGGGGACCTTGAGGCGGTAAGCCGGGTGGCAGCGGAGGTACGGGGCGCGACGATCTGCGCACTGGCGCGGGCGGTGGCGACGGACATCGACACGGCATGGGAGGCGGTGAAGACTGCCGAGGATCCGCGGATTCACGTGTTCATCAACACCAGCGACATCCAGATGGCCCACCAGCTCAACAAAGACCGCGAGCAGGTGCTGACCCAGGCCGAGGCGATGGTAAGGCACGCGGCGAAGTACACCAGCAACGTCGAGTTCAGCCCCATGGACGCGACACGCGCCGACCCGAAGTTCGTGTACGAGATCGTCAAGCGCTGCGTGGATGCGGGCGCAACGACGATCAACATCCCGGACTCGGTGGGCTACGCGATCCCGGCCGAGATCGAAGAGCTGTTCAAGATGGTGATGGAGAACGTGCCGAACATCCACAAGGCACGCCTCAGCTTCCACGGCCAGAACGACCTGGGCCTCTGCACCGGGAATACGCTGGCTGCCGTAAGTGCCGGGGCCCGGCAGGTCGAAGTGACGATCAACGGTATCGGCGAGCGAGCCGGGAACACTTCCCTGGAGGAAGTGGTGATGGCGATCAAGACGCGCCCCGACTTCTTCGATGTGCACACGGACATCAATACGAGGGAGATCTACCGGGCGAGCAAGCTGGTCGAGCGGTACTCGGGGATGCCGGTGCAGTGGAACAAGGCCATCGTGGGGAAGAACGCGTTCCGCCACGGTTCGGGAATCCACCAGGACGGGATC
>JAGQGZ010000023.1 GCA_020432105.1 Dehalococcoidia bacterium
GATTTCACCCCGTCGAACATCGAGGCGGCATTCCCCGTGCTCCGCGACCTCCTCCTGCTCGATGACGATGCGTTCTCTGCCATGTTTCGCGGCCGGCCCATCATGCGGGCGAAGCGTGACGGCCTTCTCCGTAACGTCTGCGTCGCTCTCGGCAACGTTGGCACCCTGGACGATGTCCCCGCGCTCGAGCGAGCCCTTGCTGACCGATCCCCGCTCGTTCGGGGCCATGCTGCCTGGGCACTCAGCAACCTTGCCGGACGCCTCGGGAACCCGGACGCCGTTCGCGCCCGGCTCGCAAACCACGTGGACGCCGATGCATTCGTCCGCGACGAAGTAGCCGCCGCCCTCAACGCGCTACCCGGCTAAGAACCCCACGCATCGCAAAGCCCTCTCCCCCTGGGAGAGGGTTGGGTGAGGGCTGAGCCTAACAACCTCGGCCTACAGGCACCGGAACCAATCCGCTGCTCTGTACGTCGTACCATGGAGATGTCGCTCCATCCACGCGCACCATGAACTACACCGACTACCTCAAACGCTGGCGCCAGGCCGGCCTCATCGACGAATCGACCGTCGCGGCTATCCACGCCTTCGAAACGCGGGACGCCGCCGTTGAGAAGGACGACCGCCCGTCTCTCGTGGAGGCCATCCTCTACCTCGGCATCGTTGTGGTTGCCGTCGGAGTCTTCTCCCTGCTTGCCGAGAACTGGGAGGAGCTTCAGAGCCCGGCTCGCATCGCCGCGGTCGCCGTTCCCGGCCTCCTCGCCATCGTCCTCGGCTTCGCCCTCCGCGCCACGGGCGATCGCCCTTTCGTCCGTGGCGGTCACGTCGCCTGGATGCTCGCGGTGGTATTCGCCTTCGGCACTACCCTCGTCGCCTTCCACGAATGGGGCTCCAGCGATGACGAACGCAACGGGCTACTCGCCGGGGGGTTCATTGCCCTCAGCCTCGCGCTCGCTCTCTGGGCCGCTTCCGGCAGCGTGCCTCAGATCCTCGCCCTGGCCGGTGCCATCTTCGCCTTTGGGCAGTCGCTCGGTGCCTGGCCCGACGATTACAGCACCGCGATTGCCGGAACCTCGGCTCTCATCGGCGGGGGTATCGCTGTGGCCCTCACCGAGTTCGGCGTCTTCTCGCACCGCCGGGTGGCAGCTCCCATCTTTGCCCTTGTGCTCGCCGCCGGCGCCTACGAGTCCGGCATTGACGGCTCACTCGCCTGGGCCGAAACGATGGCCTTCATCACAGCCGCCATCCTCATGGGCCTCGGCCTTGTCCGCTCCAACTTTGGGTACCTCAGTGTAGGCGTGGGCCTCGCCTTCCTCTCCCTCGTAACGCTCATGTTCGAATACTTTGAATCGAACCTGGGTGCACCCGTCGCTCTCATCATCAGCGGTGCTCTGCTGGTTGCATCCGTCCTCGCCCTTATCCCCCTGCGACGGGTGCTCGCGGCCCGCCATCATGGTTGATCGCACCACCAGGCTCTGGGTTGCCGGCATACTTGCTGGCCTCGCCCTGGTGGGTGCTGTCGCTTTCCTTCTGCTCGGGCCGGGCCGCTTCAACCCTTCACCGCCGTCCCTCTCCGGGAATCCTCTGGAGGCCCTCCCGGGCCGGATCGCCTATGTCGATGACGACGAATGCATCCTCATCGTCGATGCCGCTACCGCTGCGGAACGTGAGCTCTACTGTCCCCTCGACCATGTCCAGGCCCTCACCTTTGTCGACGCCGGCACTCTCGCCTTTCTTGCCTGGCGGGGCAGCCCAAACCCCCATTGGATGGCTCTCGACATTGCCACCGGCAACACCACCGACCTCGGCACCTACCCCGATCCGGGGTGGAATTACGACCCCACACTCGGTGGCCGCGTCTTCGTGGCCGAAGACGGCGAGGTGTTCGTCGAAGAGGACGGCATGCGCCGGAGCATCTACGATGCCTCGTTCCCCGAATACCGCCAGCCGCAACCCATCGCGCTCTCGCCCGACGGCAAATGGCTGATGGCCTTCTACAGCCCGCCACGTGGTGATAGCCAGCAGCTCTGGGTCATCGCCCTCGATGGCTCCGCTGCCCGCACGGTGACGCGGCATGCGAACTGGGACCACCGCACCGCCACCTGGTGGATCGATGGCCATGGCACGTCACCCACGCTCGACCACCCGCCGCTCCCCGCAGCCCGCTAACCTCGCACGTGGCACACTTCCGATGGAGGTAGCTGCCGTGGGGATCCTTGTCCAACGCGAATTCACCGTCGCCGCCGATCACCGGGGCGAGTTCGAGCGGCAGTCACGCCTCGGCCTCTGGGAGAACATGCGCTACAACGGGGCCCAGATGATCGCCTACGGTACCTGGGCCTTCGGCGGACCCGGCGATGTCGTCGTCACCAACTCGGTCTACGCCGACTTCGATCATTGGACCGCCACCCGCCCCTGGGGATACTTCGCCACCAGCGAAGGCCACATCCAGGAGACACAGGCACTCCGCCCCATCTTCGCAGGCCGCAATCGCCTCATTCAGCACTCGCGCACCACCCTCATCGACTATGACGACGCCGACTCGGAGCCTGCCCCCCGCTTTCGAGAGCCCGGTGAACCCCTGGTCGACCTCCCCCCGACCTTCGGCCGCCAATCAATAGTCGCCCATACCGAATGGCACGTAGACCCGGCGAGGGCCGAGGAGTTCCTCGATATCTGCCGTGAGAGCATTTGGCCCTGGCTCGCATCCGAAGGTGCACGTAACCTCGTCGCCGGCCGCAATCCTCTCGCCGCGCCGGGTTCGCTCGTCACCCTTACCGCCTACCGTGACATCTCGCACTGGCACGCCCTTGTTGACCCCCCGGAGTCGCTCGATGATGCGGTGGTCGCCCGCGATTCCCTGTTGCTGGACGTCTATACGCGCCTGCTGATGGTTGCGACCGACTACGGCGAGAAGCTCCCCGGCTAGGACTCCGAAAGCCGCTCCACCAGGCCCTCAAACGCCGCCCAGTCCGGAAGCACATGCCAGCCGCTCGCCCGCTCTTCGGTTGCGTTGTACGGCGTCTCCAACAGTGCCATGGCGATCGCGTGATTGTGGTCATCGAAGTGCGCAAGTTCGCTCACGGAGTCCTCGAACAGCACCTTTGCTCCGAGGTTCACGCAGTGCTCCACCTTGGCGCCGCGATTCGTGGGGGTCAGCGACCCCACGCGAATGCTGTGCTTCGCCAGCCATTGCCCTGCAAAAACACCTTCGTGGTCGAAACGGGCGGTGACGATGTTCAGGTCGTGCCTTCGCTGCAGTCGCTCCAGTGCCTCAATCGAACCCGGCATCGGGTCCATCTCGACGGAAAGTTGCGTCCCAAAGACATCGCGGATCATCTGCTCATAGCGCTCGGCACCCATCAAGGGCAAAGCCCCCGGGCGCATGCTCGTCGCCGGTGTTAGCTCAATACCCCAGCGCTCTTTCGCGTAGCGAACCTTGGCGCTCGCCGCATCGGCAATGGTCCCGTCGAAGTCCAGTGCAATCCGCATCCGCAACAGCCTACCGCAGCCCCTCTGGTTCGTTCCCGCACGCTGCCGCTTAGTCCGGGGCGACCTACCCTTGGCAGGTGGAGCGCGTAGTCATCATCGGCAATGGGGGTGCCGGGAAGTCAACCCTGGCACGCCGCCTCGGGGCCTTTACCGGCCTCCCCGTCTATCACCTCGACCGCCTCTTCTGGCATGCCGGCTGGATCCCCACACCCGATGAGACCTGGCGTCCCCTCGTCAATAGCCTCATCGCTACCGACCGCTGGATTGCCGAGGGGAACTATGGCGGCACCATGGCCGAACGCTTGAAGCGTGCCGACACCATCATCTGGCTCGACTATCCTCGCATCACCTGCACCCGCCGGGCATTCTGGCGTGGCCTGTCCCAGTTTGGCCGCACCCGCCCGCATGATATGGCGCCCGGCTGCCCCGAACGTGTCGACCGCGAATTCCTGGCCTGGGTTTGGAACTACCAGGCACATCGCCGCCCCGGCGTAAAGCAGCTCCTCCGCGCTCAGCCCCGCGATAAGAAGATCATCGTCCTCCGCAACGACAACCATGCCGCCCGCTTTCTTCTCCGCGTCTACCACGACCACCTCGATCGCCGGCAGGAGTCCGGGGGCGAACCATCCATCCGCCTTGCCCTGCCCCGCGATTCCGAGGCTCTTGCACGTATTCACATCGAAGGCTGGCAGGCCGCCTACCAGCACATCTTCCCTCCCGAAGCCTTTGCCGAACGCACCATCGAGAAGCGCCGCGCCGACTGGGACGAGCAACTCGCCGAGGCGCCCGGCGACGAGCGCGTTTGGGTCAGCGAGCAGGAAGGTCGCGTGGTTGGGTTCGCCCTCACTCGTCCCGGCCTCGATACCGACATCGAGCATCCCGGCGAACTGAAGCTCTTCTACGTCGACCCCCTTCTGCGCGGGCGCGGCATCGGTTTGCCCCTCTTCCGCCATGCCCTCGCTGACCTTCAGGCCCGCGGCATGACGCCCTACCTCTACACCCTCAAGGAAAACCACGAGGCACGAGCCTGGTACGAGCGACGCGGCTGGTACGCCGATGGCCCGCAGGCCCCGTGGTCATCACAGGGCCTCTACCCCGGCATCGTCGAGGTTCGCTATCGCCCGGCCCCCTGACAGGCTTTCGCCGGTCACGTAATCTTGCCCACGCACCTGCTTCCGCCTGCAAGGAGGTTCAACGATGGGCGAAACAGTCAGCTTCCCTTCCAACGGCAATACGGCCTCGGGTTACCTTGCCCGCGCGAAGGGTGGCACCGGTAAGGGCGTCATTGTTATCCAGGAATGGTGGGGCCTTAACGACAACATCAAGGGCATTGCCGACCGCTTCGCTGCCGCCGGCTTCAATGCTCTCGCCCCCGACCTGTACCACGGCCAGCTCACCACCGAACCCGACGAGGCCGGCAAACTCCTCATGGCTCTCGATATTCCCCGCGCCGAAAAAGACCTTCGCGGTGCCGTTTCCTTTCTCAAGGGCGAAACCGGTTCGAAGGTCGGCACCGTTGGATTCTGCATGGGTGGGGCCCTCAGCCTTTTTGCCGCCTGCAGCAACGGCGATGACGTTGGCGCCTGCGTCGATTTCTACGGCGGCCACCCGGCCGTGCAGTACGACTTCGCCAGCCTCAAAGCTCCCGTCCTCGGCCTCTGGGCTGAACATGATGACTTCGTGAACCCGTCACTCCCGGCCATCGAAGAAGGGATCAGGAGTGCGGGAGTTGAGTACGAGTCCAGGACTTATCCCGGCACGGCCCATGCCTTCTTCAACGACACCAACGCTGATGGCTTCAACAAGGAGGCGGCAGACGATGCCTGGGAGCGCACAACCGCCTTCTTCAACAAGCATCTCTAGCTTCCCCGGCGAGTGGGCCATCCCGTTGGTGGCAATCTGACAGGGACCACAGCGCCATTGCGCGCCTCGTCCCCGCTGGCCCTTCCGCCGGTCGCCCTATCCGCGTAGCCTTCCCGCCGTGGGCGCACTCGATGGCAAAGTAGCGATTGTCACCGGTGGCTCCTCGGGCATCGGCCGCGCGACGGCTGTTTCCTTCGTCAATGCCGGCGCCCGGGTCTACATCGGCGACCTCGACCCCGATGGCATCGGCTCTCTCGTCTCGGAACTCGGCCACAACTACGTCGATGGGATGCGCGTTGACATCACCGATGAGACAGCCGTCGCTCGAATGGTCGAGACCGCCCTCCGCCGCTTCGGCCGCCTCGATATCGGCTTCAACAATGCCGGAGTCGGCGGGTTTTCGCCCATCCAGGACTACCCCGCGGCAGACTTCCGGCGCGTCGTCGACATCTGTCTCACCGGCACATTTCTCTGCCTCAAACACCAGGCCCGCCAGTTCATCAAGGCGGAAAGCGGTGGGAGCATCATCAACGTGGCCAGCCTCAATGCCACCCAGGCAGCCGAAGGCTTCGCTGCCTACTGCTCGGCCAAGGCCGGTGTTGCCATGCTCACGAAGGTGGCCGCTCTCGAACTTGGACCCCACCGGGTCCGGGTCAACGCCATAGGCCCGGGTCTCGTCCGTACGCCTGCCACCGAAGGCTTACGCAGCGTCCCCGGCCTGGAAGACGCCTTCGTCGGAGAGGTGCCTCTCGGACGGGTAGGCGAACCCCAGGATGTCGCTGCCCTCGCCACCTTCCTCGCTTCCGATGCCGCATCCCTCATGTCCGGCCAGACGCTCTACCTCGATGGCGGCGCCTCTATCAACCGCTATCCACCCCTCTTCGACTTCCTCACCCCCGAGACTCCACCCTAGGTGTATTCGAGCAGCTGCATCGACATCCCGCTCAGCTGATCCCCCGGGATTGTCGCCGTCCGCGTCCCCGGCAACACCCCCGTCGATGGATCGGTAACCGTGAACCCCCGTCCCCTTGCCGTTGCGACTAGTGTGTCAAGGTCTTCAACCTCAAAGGCGCACATGCTCACGAGGCCGGCAGGTCGGGCTGCCACCGGGCTCTCGGGGCCGCTAGGCCCGAGCAGCTCAAGAATCGCATCACCCAGCTTCATCTGCCGGATTACCATCGCCGGCGTCGTCACTTCCCCGAAGACGGGCACCCCGAGCACCTCCGTCCAGAACTCGGTCGTACCGTCGATGTCTGGTGCTATCGCTGCCAGATGGTCCAGGCGTTTGAGCGGGAAGTCTGACTCGAAGAGCCCGCGCCCTTTTCGTGCCTCGTACTGCTCGTTCGGCGCCACTACGTACTGAATCGCTCCCGCCCCGAATCCCGTCTCCGCCGGCAACCTCGTCACGTTACATATCTTCGTGCCGTCTTCGCGCTTCGCGTCATAGAGCGGGCCACCGCCGTGGGCCTGCAGCCTTGCCGCATCCCCCCGCACGTCATCGCTGCGAAACATCACCCGGGCCAGCCCAGCGTCACTCTGCAGTGCCTCGATGATGTCCTCTCGGTTTCCCGCCCGTCTCGCCGCGGCTTCGTCGTCGACTGTCAGCAGTTCCACGTAGAACTGGCTTTTTTCGCCACCCACAAAGAACACGCGGTTGCTTGTCCCCGCTCCCTGGTGTCCGGCCTTCGGTGTGAGCTTGAGACCAAGACGCTCAAACGGTTCGGCAGCCGCATCCAGTGAGCGGACAGGGAGAATGACATGATCTATCGCTTCCAGCATGCGGTGATTCTACCCTTCTTCCCGTACGATCATCCCCGTGAGCACACCCATCATTCGCCTTGCCACCGAAACCGACCTCCCCGCGATCGTCCGTCTCCTCGCCGACGATTTCCTCGGTGCTGGCCGTGAGGACGTCTCAGAGCCCCTCGCCGAAGGCTACCTGCGGGCCTTTCGGGAAATCCTCGCCAGCGATGCCACCGATGTCTTCGTCCTCGAGGTTGATGGCCGGGTCGTCGGCACGATGCAGCTCATCGACCTTCCCTGCCTCTCCGACCAGGGCACCCGGCGGCTCGGTATCGAGGCGGTACGCGTCGACTCGTCGCTTCGTAGCCAGGGTTATGGCGAACATATGATCCGATGGGCCATCGATACTGGCCGTGATCGCGGCTGCGGATTGGTTCAGCTCAGCTCCAACAAGCAGCGCACGCGCGCCCACAGTTTCTACAAACGCCTCGGCTTCAAGAACTCACACGAAGGCTTCAAGCTCAGCCTCGGCTAACCGCTACTCCGGCCGAACATTCGCGTGCATTCCTCCACGGCGCCGCCCCCGATCACCGGCGCTTGAACACCCCATAGGTCCGCGGGCCCGCAGCGATCTCATGCTCGCCCAGGGCCACATCTGCTCCTGCAACGAGGTGCCAATCGCCGTCGACCGGCACATTCGCCTTCATGCCCTTGCCCGCCGGATTCAGCACCACCAGCCAGTCATCGCCACGCGTGTAGCAAAGCGGGAACCCCGGGTCGGTCTCCGTCAAAATGCTCAGCGGGGCTTCCGGCGCCAGTCCCGGTTCAACACGCCGTATCGCGATCAATGCCGCCGCCTGTTCCCAGAGCGAGCCCACCCGCCCGCGCTCGCTCGAGACTGTTGGGCGTTGCTCATCCGGGTCGAGCGGCAGGTAGAGGTCCGCACCGTCACCGTCGCTGAACCCGGCGTTCTTGCCGTCCGTCCACTGCATCGGTGTCCGCGCTCCTGTCCTGTCGTAACCGCCTTCCTTCGAGGGCAGGTTCTCGATGAACCGCATCGCAAGCTCGTCGCCGTAATAGACATAAGGAAGACAGGGCCAGGTCATCAGGAACGCAAACATCACCGCGATATCCTGCGCCTCCCGTGGACCGCATGCCGGTCTCTGGAAGTCGTGGTTCGAAGTCGGCAGTGAGATGAGCCCCCGGCCCGCAGTATTCCTGTGATGGTGCTCCCAGTTGGTCCAGAACGGTGCGAACGACCCATTTGCCCTGGCATCGAACCAGGCCGCCGGACTGTGCCGAATCCCGTATTCGTTGAAGAACAGCCGCCCGTAGCCCGGCACCCCGAAGTGGATCATGTAGTCCGCGTGGAACCCTGCATCGATCGCCATCTCCGGGTTGCTCCACTCGGAGATGAGCACCCGGCCCGGATACGCTTTATCGATCCATGTCCGCCATTCCCGCCAGAGCCGTCGCGTCTCGATGCTGTAGGGGTCGGCCTTCACGAGGCTCGATGCCATGTCCACCCGGAAGCCGTCGGCGCCGCGCTCCAGCCAGTAGTCCATCACTCCCCGCATCGCCTCGCGCGTAGCTGCTGGCCCCGGCGCATCCGGTGCCTGCTGGTACCCCCTGGACCGGTTGGCAAACCCGTAGTTCAGCGCCGGCTGGTGCGAAAAGAAGTTGATCGCGAATGCCCCGTGGTCGGCATAGCCACTGTTGAAGCGAACATCCCCATCCACCGTTCGCCAGCCGCTCTCAGCCCAGATGTAGCGGTCCGTCAGTTCGTTGGCAGCGCCTTCGGCGGCACGCTTGAACCACGGATGCTGGTCGCTCGTATGACCCGCCACCAGGTCCAGCACGATGCGGATGTCCCGGCGATGTGCCTCCTCGAAAAGTCGCTCGAGGTCGCCATTTGTCCCGTAGCGAGGATCGACTGTGAGGTAGTCCGCCACGTCGTAACCCGCGTCCCGCATCGGCGAGACGAAGCATGGACTCAGCCAGATGAGGTTGGGGCCGAGATCCGCGATGTAGTCGAGCTCGTCGATGAGGCCGGGAAGGTCGCCGATGCCGTCGCCGTTGCTGTCTTTGAAGCTCTGCAGGTACACCTGGTATCCCACGGAGCTGGAAAGCCATTCCGGGTAGGTCATCTACAGCTTCAACCCCAGCAGTTCACGGCTTACCTCGCCGTTCTCGTGCACCGTCACGTGCACCCAGGTGATGCGGACAAACACTTTGCCCTCAGCAGTCTCCAGCCAGACCTCGTCGCCCTTCTCCCAGCGGTAGTCTGAGTCGATCGTCAGGTAGTGCTTTCCCTTGGAACCGCCGAAAGGGTCGGCCTCGTAAAACGCAGTCTTCATAGCCGCGGATTATCACATGCAGGCGGCATTCGGATTATTCCTCGACCTCGGCTTCGCCCCGCCCCCGTTTCGCCGGGATCTCCTCGGCCACTTCACGGAGTACCTCGACGACGCCGTTCTGCACCGCGTCCCGTGCCGCCTTAATCGCACTGAACACTGCCCGCGCATTCGACCGCCCGTGCCCTATCACCACCACCCCGTCCACACCAAACAGTTGGGCTCCCCCGTACTCTGTGTAGTCGAGGCGGCGACGCACCTTCCGCAGCTCCGACATCAAGATCAGTCCCGCTGCCCGGTTCCAGGGCGTGCGTTCCACCACCTGCCGCAGCTCGTTGAACATCAGTTCAGCCATCCCCTCGATGGTCTTGAGCACCACGTTCCCCGTGAAGCCGTCCATAACCGCCACGTCCACCACGCCCTGCATCAGGTCGCGGCCTTCGATGTTGCCACTGAAGTTCAGTCGGCTCTCCCGGAGTTCAGCGTTGGTCTCGATCACTACCTGGCTGCCTTTCGTGTCCTCTTCGCCGATCGAGAGCAGGCCCACGCGCGGCCCACTGAGGCCGTAGGTCCGCTCCATGTACGCGGCCCCCATGTAGGCGAACTGCACCAGCTGCCGTGGCTTCGAGTCCGCATTCGCACCCACGTCCAGGTAGATGCAGATCTGCCCCGTCGCCGTAGGAAACACGGTCGCCAGCGCCGGCCGCGAGATCCCCTTGATTCTGCCCAGCCCCAGGAGTGCAGCCGCCATCGTTGCGCCCGTATTCCCGGCGGTCACAAATGCATCCGCCTCGCCCCGCTTCACCAGTTGCAGCCCCACGTTGATCGACGCCTCCGGCCTCGCCCGGACCGTATCGATGCTGGCGTCCATCTCGATCACATCGGGCGCATTCACCACCCTGAGCCCGGGGATCTCCGCTGTTCCTTGCAGTTCCTGCAGGATCCAAGCCTCACGCCCCACCAGTATCAACTCACAACCGAGCCCACCGGCGGCCATCAGGGCTCCCGCCACAATCTCGTGCGGTGCGTTATCCCCGCCCATCACGTCCACGACAATCCGTGCCGTCATCGTTCTGCTCTCACCGCTACGAAGATCATCCTCTCGCTCTCATGCGTCAATTCGCCAAGCTCGTAATCTCCAAACACATCGAGCAATCGCAGTCCGGCCAGGTGCAACAGGTACTCCATCTCGAACCGGTACACGTAGCGCAGCACCTGCTCGCTTACCGCCCGCCAGGTGGTGCCGTCCGGCCGCGTCCGCTCATAGCGCATCGAAAGCACTCGCGTCTGCGTGGCAAGGTCATCCTCGTGGACCTGCCAGACCTCCAGCCGCCCACCCTCTTCGGGCGCTGAATACACCAGCACGGGCTCACCGTTGTGCATCCCGTCGACAAACCTCGCGGGCCCCGGCAGGTCAATAGCCACCCGCCCGCCGGCGACGAGTGCCCCCGCAATCGCGCGAAGGGCTTCCATCTGGTCTTCGCCATGTTCGCAATGCAAGAACACGTTCGCCGGCACAATCACCAGCCCGAACTCGTCACGCGGCAGCGTCCCCAGCGTTGTCAGCGACCCAAACGCGAACTGCACATCGAGCCCGGCCTCGTCGGCCTTTGCCCGGGCTATAGCGAGCATCGCATCTGATGGGTCAATCCCCACCACGCGGTGCCCGGCGCCTGCCAGGCGCAGCGCTATTCGGCCGGTTCCCGTACCCGCTTCCACTATCGGACCTTCCGCGGCGCCCGCCAGCGAGAGCCAGAAGTCGGCATCGTCGCCGTTGTCCGGATGCAGCAGGTCGTAGAACTCAGCGTCTATGGCGTAGGGGTCAACCATCCGCTCGGATGCTATCCCCGGTCGCCCACGATGGGAAGATCACGGCGCGACCACTGCCAGCCGAGCCGATACCATTTGGGCCCCGTGCTCGACTATGTGCTCTTCGCCGCCGGATTGTTCTTTGTTCTGGCCGGGGCCCGCTGGCTCGTCAGCGGTTCGTCGCGGTTGGCCGCCACATTTCGCGTGCCACCGGTGGTCATCGGACTCACCGTTGTCGGATTTGGCACCTCCGCTCCCGAAATGGTGATCAGCGGCCTCGCATCCTACGAACACCAGCCCGGCATCGCCCTCGGGAATGTTGTGGGTAGCAATGTCGCAAACGTCGGGCTCGTCCTGGGAACCGCTGCTCTGCTCGTGCCGTTGCGCCCCAACCTGACCGTACTCCGCCGTGAGGGGCCGCTCATGCTTGGAATCTCGGCGGGCGTGGCCCTCGCCGCCACTTCCGGCGCCATCGAACAGTGGATGGGCGTCATCCTTCTCGCCGGCCTCGTAATCTATGTCATCGGGTCCTTCGTCATCGTCCGGGGCGAAGACGAAGCGATCACCGCGTCCATCGAAGCCTATGAGCGCCGCCGCCGGCTCATCGGCGTTCCCGATCCCGTCACCCACCTGGGGACCGTTGCCGGTGGCATGGCCGCGCTCATCCTCGGTGCCCACTTCCTGGTCGACTCCGCCAGCGCCATTGCCGTCGACCTTGGGCTTCCCGAATTCGTTGTTGCGTCCACCATCATCGCCGTTGGTACCTCGGTTCCAGAACTCGCCACGAGCCTCGTCGCCGCCCTTCGGAAACAGGCCGACCTCGCCCTCGGCAATATCATCGGTAGCAACGTTTTCAACCTGCTCGGTGTGCTTGGCCTCGCCGCAACCATCGACGCTATCCCGGTCAGCAGCGCCCGTCTGCTCGACTTGGTCGTTATGGTGGCGTTCTCGCTCGTAGCTATCTACTTCAGCCGGACCGGTGGCGTCCTCGGCCGCCTGGAGGGGTCCATCCTCGTCTCCGCCTATGCCGGCTTCACCGCATTCCTGTTCCTGCAGTAGGGCAGGAAGTGGAGCCTTCGGTCGGATTCGAACCGACGACCTACGCTTTACGAAAGCGCCGCTCTGCCAGCTGAGCTACGAAGGCCTGCATCTGCCGCATCCTTCAACACGGATGCTCACCGAGTGTACGAAACCACCCTCGCTACTGGCGAGACCCACGTACTTCCTCGTCCATTGCCACCGCCCTCGCGTTGTTCTCCGCCGCAAAGGCTTCGAGCCTCTTCGCCAGTTCCGGGTCAGACGTCGCCAGGATCCGTGCCGCCAGGATCCCCGCATTTCGCGCCCCACCGATCGCCACCGTAGCTACCGGTATCCCATTCGGCATCTGCACAATCGAGAGCAGCGAGTCCAAACCGTCTAGCGTCTTCAGCGCCACCGGCACGCCAATCACCGGTAACGTCGTCACCGATGCGAGCATCCCCGGCAGATGTGCGGCTCCTCCTGCCCCCGCGATGATCACCTTCAGCCCCCGGCCTGCTGCCTCCTTGCCGTAAGCGATCATCCGCTCCGGCGTCCGGTGAGCCGAGACAACTCGCACCTCATGCGGCACGGCCAATTCTTCGAGCACCTCTGCCGCTGCCTCCATCACCGGCAGGTCCGAGCTGCTGCCCATCACGATCCCGACGGCGACGCCCCCGGTCATCTGCCCATCTCCCTCGGGTCGAGCGCAAACGCGGCCGCGCGCGCCCGGGCCAGGGCTTCATCTGCGGTGGGGCCCAGCGTTGTCACATGCCCGAGTTTACGCCCGGGCCTGCTTCCCTTCCCGTACCAGTGCACGTGCGCCCCGGACACAGCAGTCGCCTCCGGTATCTTCCCGGCCGGTTCCGCCACCTTCCCGTTGCCGAACACGTTCACCATCACGGCCGCCGGTGCCACCAGCGCAGTGTCCCCTAGGGGCCAGTCCAAAACTCCACGCAGATGGTTCTCGAACTGCGATGTCACGCACCCCTCGATGCTGAAGTGCCCGGCATTGTGCGGGCGCGCCGCAATCTCGTTGATGAGCAGCTTTCCGTCCGTCACAAACATCTCGATTGCCAGGTTACCGGTGCTTCCCACCTCAGCCGCCACGGCCTCGCCAATCTGCCTGGCTTTCGCCGCCAGCTCCTCGCCGATCAGCGCCGGTGCCACAACCTCGTGGCAAACACCATCCCGCTGCACTGTCTCCACCACCGGGTAGACCGCCGTTTCGCCACCCGGACGCCTCGCCACGAGCACCGCCAGCTCCTGTTCCAGCACCACGAATTCCTCCACGACGAACACCCCGCCGGCATCCATTCGGGCGACGGCCGTCACCTCGTCCGGGCTGGCACAAATCCAAACTCCCCTGCCGTCGTATCCACCCCGCGACGCCTTTACCACCACCGGCCAGCCATGCCGCTCGGCGAATCTCGTGATTTCCACCGCCTGCGTTGCCTTCGCCCACGCCGGCACCGGGAGCCCCGCTGCCTCGAATCGCCTGCGCTGCTCCAGCTTGTTGACCGCTACTTCCAGGGTGCCGGGACCCGGCCTCAGCACGTGCCCTTCATCCGCCAGCGCTGCCAGGTGCTCCGGGTTCACGAGTTCGTGGTCGAACGTCACCACGTCGCAACGTCTCGCCAGGCGCAGCAGGGCATCCAGGTCGTCCGGAGAACCGATCTCCACTCCGGCTGCCACCTGTGCCGCGCTCTCGTCGTGCGAGTTGGCCAGGACTACCGTGTTGATTCCCAGCGCACTCGCAGCTTCATGCAGCATCCGGGCAAGCTGCCCCGCCCCTACGATCCCGACTACTGGTGCAGGCATCGCTCGGAAGTCTACCGTTGCTTCTCGCTTTCCACCTTCCAGTGGCGCCTATTCCCCGGCCACTGCCTGCCATCCCACCACCCGCACCGGGACCACAATGATCAGCGGCAGGTCTTCCAGGGCCATCTCGTCGTACTGCGGATAGCGCTCCCGGAGCGCGATGAGCGCGTCCGGGTATTCATCGCCGCGGTCCAGGACTTCCGCGTCCCCATCGATGCGAAGCCAGGCCAGTTGGGACCAGTCCTCGTCGTAGCGATCGAAAAGGAGGGTCGCTCGTGGGTCGCGTTCGATGTTGCGTAGTCTGGCCAGCCGGGTCGTCGCCTTCGGTTTCTCGTCGATCGCAATCGCAATGCCCTCGTCGACTACGGCATAGACGACCGGCACCAGGTGGGGGCGTCCATCTTTCGCGATCGTCGCCAGGTGGGCAACGCGACAGGCGTCCAGCATTTCCCACTGCCAGTCCTCAAGTTCGACCTTGATCGCGTCTGGCGCTTCAAGATCCTTGCGAAAACGAACGATCTCCCGGTCACCCACGGACCCCTCGTGTTGCACCGTGAACCGTCCCGATTCCCGGTACCCGATCGCTGCAAAAAGTCGCTGGCCCGCCACTTGCTCAGCCGTCGTATCGAGCACGATGGAATGTGCGCCCAGCATGGCTGCCCTTCCTTCAAGGGCCGCCATCAGCGCCCGCCCATAGCCGCGACGTTGCTGGCTCATGGCCACCCTCAGGAAGTCCACGCGGTAGCTCAGTCCACTTTCCGGCCGAACCGAGCCCATTGCCACCAGTTCGTCGTCCACGAACCCGGTCAGGAATGCCCCATCCCCCTGAAAGTGCTCGGGAATATTGAGCAACTCCGGCCGTGTCCGGGCGCTCTCTATAGGGTCGGCGTTCGGGTCCGTCGCCTGCACGTTGAGTGCAAGCACATCTCGCAGGTCGCGAGGCTCAAAGTCCCTGATCTCTAGGTCCCGGGCCATCGTCCAAGTGTATGCCGCCTCCGCTCCTGCTACCGTTTTCCCATGCCTCGTATCCTTGCCGCTGACTTTGGAGGCACCCGCCTTCGTGCAGCCGTCGTCACCGGCGACGGCGTCGTCGAACAGCGCAACATCATCGACTCGCCCGACCAGCGGGAAGGCGTCCTGCCCATCGTCCTCGACCTGCTCGAGCGGACGGCGTCCGCCGCCGGCGGTGCCTTCGATGCCTGTTCCATTGCCAGTGCAGGCCTCATCGATGCCAACCGCGGCCGGATAATCATCTCTCCCAACATCCCGGGCTTCCGCAACCTTGCCCTCGTCGAACCCGTTGCCGAGCGACTCGGCGTCCCGGTGTTTATCGAGAATGACGCCAGTGCCGCCGCGCTTGCCGAATGGCGCTATGGGGCCGGTCGCGGCTTCAACCACCTGATCCATGTCACCGCTGGGACCGGCATCGGCGGTGGCCTCGTCCTTGGTGGCCGCCTCTACCGCGGTGCCCGGGGCTTTGCCGGCGAACTTGGGCACATGGTCGTCGATGACGGTGGCCCCCAATGCGGCTGTGGGGCCAGGGGCTGTCTCGAGGCCCTGGTGAGTGGTGCCGCCTTTGAACGCCGGGCAACCCGCTTGCTCCGTTCGGGGCGCTCACCGCTCCTCGCCGAAGTCGTTGGTGACGAAACCCCCGGCGCCGTACACCTCTACAATGCCGCCCGGCGCGGCGACATCCTCTCCGAAGCCGAGATCCGCAACGCCGGCCACTACCTGGGCATCGGCCTCGGTTCGCTCATGAATCTCCTGAATCCCGAGGTGATCACGATCAGCGGTGGGCTCGTCGCCATGGGAGACATGCTCTTCGGCTCCGCCCGCGATGCCCTGAAAGACATGGCCTACGGACCCACCAGCGGTGTCGGCATCAGGTTCAGCGAACTCGGCGATGACGCCGGTCTCCTCGGTGCCGCCGCCGTCGCCGAGGAGCACCTCCAGGCTTAGACCATCCGCAGGGGTACGAACTCCCCCGGCGGCTCCGTGACTTCTATGCCGTCGCCCGCCTTCACCGTGCCGCCTCTCAGCACCACGGCCATCACGCCCGCCTTGCGGATCAGTTCCCCGTTAGCGTCATGGTCCAGTACCGCTGCCATCAATCCCGCTTCGTATTCGTCAAGCTGTGCACATGGGTTCCGTAACCCGGTGACCTCCACCAGTGCGTCATCCCCGAGGCGGAGCTGTGCCCCCGTCGAAAGCCCCAGCAAGTCGATCCCGCGTGTGGTGACGTTCTCTCCCATGACACCGGGCGAAACGTTGAACCCGGATGCTCGCAACTCGTCCTGCAACTCCTCGTGGATCAGATGCACCTGCCGCAGGTTCGGCTGGTTTGGGTCGCGCGCCACCCGCGATCGGTGCTTCACCGTCGTGCCGCAATGCGCGTCTCCCTCGACGCCAAGCCCCTCGAGCAGCCGGATGCTCCCGGCCAACGGTTTCGAGAATGTGTGCGTACTGCTCACGCTCACGGCTACCACCCGGGCGGTCATTCGGCGCCTCCTTCTGCCTCGGGTGAAAACCCGGCCGGCTCTTCCAGCTGGATCACACGGAAGCCCTCGGCGAACTCGAATGGCTGGCCCTCGGCCGCACTACGTCCCATCTCCAGCACGAACTGGAGCACTTCCTCGCCCAGCTGGCTGGGGTGCGCGAGGAGTGCCTTCTTCTTCAACTCAAGGGTCGGGCCGATGTCGATGAATGTATTCGCCTTCTCCGTGCCGCCCATCCAGATCGCTGCCACCTTGTGTGGCGCAAGGTTCTCCGTCAGGAGTCCCGGGAACGTCAACCGATCCCGGGCGCTGGGGAAGATCGCATCGATTGCCGCATCTCCACTTGCCCGGTGATCGGGGTGGTTCGCGTAGCTGTCGCCAAGGAACCGCTGCGTCGGGTCGAAGCAAATCACCACTTCTGGCCGGTAACGCCGAACGACCCTCGTCAGGTCGCGTCGCAGCCCCAGCGTGTGCTGGAGGTAGCCGTCCTCGTAGCCCATGAACTCGAAATGCTTCACCCCGAGGATCGCTCCCGCCGCACGCTGCTCCGCTTCCCGCACCTCCGCAAGCTTCGCCGGCGTCATCTCCGGGTCTTCGCTTCCCTTGTTGCCGTTGGTGATAACGACATAGGTGACCGTGCTCCCCGCCCCCGCCCACTTCGCTACTGTCCCCGCACAGAGGAACTCTGCATCGTCAGGATGGGCGACGATCACCATCGCTGAACCGGGTATGTACTCTTCGCTCATGCGTTACCTTTCCTCGCTACTGGCGGAATCGTGGGTCGGCTGCCGCGCACGATGTTCCGTCCGATAGTTTCCGGCCTTCGCCCCTCGTGTGAAACAGCCCATAGCCCGCGATGGGCCCACCTTACCCCCTCGTCTGAACTGAAACCCGGCATCCTTCCGGCCCGGCCCCATCCGGAAACCCCAGGCCCTTGCCTGTAGAATCGCCGCCACAACCTCTTTGGAGATCTTTTCATGTGCTTCCCCCACGATGCCCGGCCGCCCATCACTCCTATATCCGGCGCCGCAGTCGATAGCGAGGACCTCGTCCTTACCTCGAAAGACGGTACGAAGTTTGCCGCCTTCGTTGCCCGCTCCGAGAACCCTTCCGGCGCCGGCATCGTCATCCTTCCCGATGTCCGGGGGCTTTTTCCCTTCTACGAAGAACTCGCCCTCCGTTTCGCCGAAGAGGGCATCAATGCGGTCGCCTTCGACTTCTTCGGCCGCACCGCCGGCGTTTCCAAGCGCGATGCCGATTTCGACTTCATGCCTGAGGTGAAAGAGACCAAGGCGGACAAGATTGCAGAAGACGTCGGCGCCTGCGTCGATTACCTCCGCTCCGCTCCCGGCGGAAGCTGTTCGCGTATCTTCACCGTCGGATTCTGCTTCGGTGGTTCGAATTCGTGGCTTCAGGCTGCCGCCGGTCATGGACTTGCGGGTGCTATTGGCTTCTATGGGCGGCCCGGCCCCAGTTTTGCCGACGGATCGCCAGGCCCCATCGACCGCGCGGGCGACATGAAAGCGCCCATCCTCGGCCTCATGGGCGGAGCCGACCAGGGCATTCCCCAGGAACAGGTCGACGAACTCAAGAAGGCTCTCGCTGCCGCCGGTGTCGAACACGAGATAGTCGTCTATCCCGGCGCTCCACACTCATTCTTCGACCGCCATTACGAGGAGCATGCCGGCGCCTCAGCCGACGCCTGGAAACGCTGCCTCGAGTTCGTTCGGAGCCACTGATGGCCACCCTCACTCCCGAACAGGAGGCCTTCCTCCGCGACCATCGCCTCGGTGTCCTCGCCACCGGCCGCAAAGACGGTTCGCCCCAGGCGTCCACCATCATGTACGCCTACCACGATGGCGAAGTCATCATCTCTGTCACCGAAGATCGGGCAAAGTGGGTCAACGCCATCCGCCAGCCGAAGGTCGCCCTCGTCGTCCTCGACGGCAGGAAGCAGCTGGTGCTCTACGGCAACGCCCGTGGTGTCGAAGCGGATCCGGACCGATTGCTGTTCCACAAGCGCATTCGTGAGGCGATGAATCGCCCGGTAGAGGATGAGGCCGAATACCTCGACCTCCTGGACAAGCAGAAGCGGGTCATCCTCGCCATCAGTCCCACCAAAGTCCTGATGAACGAATAGGGAGTGCCCTATGCCGCCCGAACGCACGGTTCCCCGGAAGTTCTCGCTCCACTTCGGCAGCGGCCAGATCGTCGAGGAAGCTGAGTTTGAAGGCCCCTATCACAACCCCGCCCTCCAACTCCTCGAATTCGACGATGGCTCGCTTGCCCTGCGCTTTTGCTACTACTCCCACGATGGCCGGTTCCAGCGCAGCCCGCTCATTCTCGGCGAGGACACGATTGATGGCCTGCGCCAGTCCATCGCCCAGAACCCGCGCCTCAAGTCCCTCCTCAGCTCCCTTGTGGCCGATTGAGCCATTGCCGGCCGGGACGCCCTCCCTCCTTGCAGTCTCGCCATCGCCGCTGTCCGGTCGCTACATCAACGCTCCCGGGATCGTTCTGTATCCGTCCCGTTCCGGCTCGATCGATCCGAGCACCCTCGCCCGATCTTCGCGCCCTTCGGCCCGGTCCCGCAGAATGATGTTCTTGCCTATCAACCCACTCGCGGAGGAACGCAGTGCCTGAAACGCCCATCCAGGGCCTCTGGCCCAGCCCGGTCACACCAAAATCGCTCGCCACCAGTCTTCGCCTCGGTGAGCCCGCCTGGGATACCGATGGTGAGACGCTCGGATGGGTCGAGGGCCGGTCTGATCGCGGCGTGCTCGTCGTTCAACAGGGGGCCGATGCCCCGCGTGATTTGACCGCCGACCTCAGCGTCCGTGCATTCGTAGGTTATGGAGGGGGTGACTTTACGCTCGCCCACGGCATTGCCTATTTCGTCGCCCAACACGACCAGCGTATCTACCGGCAGCCCATCAATGGCGGCGAAGCGCGTCCCATTACCCCCGGATTCGGCGCCGCTTCCACCCCTGTCGTCTCGCCCGACGGCCGCTGGCTTGCCTATGTCCACACCTATGAGGACGTCGACCTCATCGCCCTCGTCGATACCGAGGGGCAGTTCTGGCCCGAGCGCATCGCCCGTGGTCGTGACTTCTACATGCAGCCAGCCTGGCACCCTTCCGGCGAAAAACTCGCCTGGGTCGAATGGGACCACCCAAACATGCCCTGGGACGGCACCGAATTGAATGTCGCGACGCTCAGCTTCCCCGAATCGGCCCTACCCGTTGTCGCCGAGACCGAGATCGTCGCCGGCGGCCCCAACACCTCGATCTACCAGCCCATCTTCGCTCCCGATGGCAACTCACTCGTCTACGCGTCTGACGAATCGGGCTGGGGCCAGCTCTATCGCCGCGACATTGCCAGCGGCGTGGTCACTCCGCTTACAGCCGACCGTGATGAGTATGCCCGGCCCGCCTGGGCTCAGGGCACCCGCAATACGGCCATCGGCGCTGACGGTACCATCTATACCTCCCGTGCCACCGCCGGCTTCGACACCCTGGTCGCCATTGAGCCCGGCGGTTCTATGCGCGAACTTCGCGACGTCCAGGGCCGTCACACATCCATCAGCCACCTTGTCGCAGCCCCGATCGGCCACCAGGTTGCTTGCATCGCCGGCAGCGGCACCATCCCCAGCCGTGTCGTCGTCTTCGACCTCGACCATGCCGGCTACCGCACCGCCATCCGCCGCCGTTCGAGCGGCGAGAACGTACCGGAGTCGGGGCTTTCGCACCCGCAGCCGATCTCCTGGGAGTCGTTCGATGGCAAGCAGGCTCACGGCCTCTACTACCCGCCCGCAGGTCCCTTCGCTCACGCTGGCGAGCGCGCGCCCACCATCGTCTACATCCACGGGGGGCCAACCAGCCAGGTCACGGCTGTCTGGCAGGCGCAGGCCCAGTTCTTCGCCACTCGCGGCTATGGCGTCCTCTTGCCGAACTACCGTGGTTCCACCGGCTATGGCCGCGAATACATGCTCAAGCTACGTGGCAACTGGGGTGTCTATGACGTCCATGACGCCCGCACCGGCGCCGAACACCTGGTCAAAGAGGGACTCGCCCGGCGCGACGGCATCGTCATCATGGGTGGCAGTGCCGGTGGCTACACCGTCCTCCAATCGCTCGTCGAGCTTCCTGGTTTCTATAGGGCCGGCCTCAGCCTCTTCGGTGTCGCCAACATGTTCACGCTCGCCGCCGATACCCATAAGTTCGAAGCCCGCTACCTCGATTCCATGCTCGGTCCCCTGCCCGAGTCCTCGGAACTCTATCGCGAACGCTCCCCCATCTTCCACGCTGACAAGATCACTGACCCGGTCGCCGTCTTTCAGGGCGAAATCGATCGTGTGGTCCCCCGTGAACAGAGCGACTCGATCGTCGCTTCCCTGCGTTCCCGGGGCATCCCCCACGTCTACCACGTCTACGAGGGTGAAGGCCACGGCTGGCGCAAAGCCGAAACCATCGAGGCCTTCTACGGCCACGTCCTCGACTTCCTCAAGCAATACGTGGTCTTCGCCTGATTCAGTCCTTCCACGTCATCGTCGCGAAGGCAACCTCCCGCTCGCGGGCGCTCTTCTCTGCCCACCGGGCAAGGAACTCCTCGCCTACCACTTCCTTTGCCTCCTGCCAGCCCAGCGGGTCGCCTCCCGCCAGTGCTTCGAGGCTTCGAACGGCGACCAGGAAACTCGTCGCGTCGCCCAGGTCATGCTCGGTCAATACCTCGCAATCCAGCATCGCGACCCCGGTCGCGAAGTACGGGTCGCCGGCCGCCGTCAGCTTGTAGTCGAGCCCATCAAGCTTGTTCTTCCGCTCCCGCCCGCTGACAAGCCCGAGAGGTTCGAGGAGTCCCGCGCTCCCTCGCGAAAGTGCCGTGATCGCGAGTGTCCCCGCTTGCGAAACCAGGTCGTGCGTGTAGTTGGTCTTGTGGAGCACCACCAGCAGTCGTGGCCGCTCCGGCACGATCGAGGCGCCGAAGACTGACACGCTGATCTGCGCATTCGGCCCGCTCGTTCCGTGTGAGCCAATGGCGCAGAGGGGCGCCCAGAACGCTGAAAGGATGTCCGTCGCCCGTCCTGCCATCAGCAGACCGGCGCCCTCAGCACGCTCTCCAGCCGCAGATCAGCGGCGTCGATCTCGAAATGGTGTTCCCGTACCCAGTGCACGCGCGCGCTCCAATGACGGGGATGGCTCTCGTAGCCGTGTTGTCGCTCCTCCACCCATTTCCAATCTGCCCAGCAGAGGAGCGCCGCATCAAGGTCCCGCCAGGCCAGCTTGCGAATGAGCTTCATCGCCGGGTCGCGCTTGCGTTTGCGCGGCTCCACCTTGTCTGCCAACAGGATGATCTTCGCAATCAGCGACATCTCGGCCAGTCCCAACGTGTGGTCGCGGACTGCCTCCAACACATCGCGGTCGTCCACCCCAAAGCGGTGCTCCATCACCGAGGCCGCAATCGGCCCGTGAAGAACAATGGGGCTTCGCCGGTCCTCAAGACCGACGGCCACTCCTGCTTCGCGGGCCAGTTGCAATTGCCGCTCGTCCGGCTCATGCCGAAACAGATCATGGCCCCAAGAGGCCAGTTCAAGACGCTCCGCGTCGACATCCCAGTACTGACCGATCTTGATAGCCTCCGCCGCCACCCGCTTCGAATGTTCGATGAGGCCTGCCGGGCGAGACTGCATCTCGGCCTGGATCCGTTCGATCTGGTGGCGAACCGTCTCCGCCATTAGCCTTCTGGGCCCAGCTTTCGGCCGCCAAGAAGGTGCATGTGGAGGTGAGGGATGGTCATCCCCGCCGCATCGCCAACGTTGAACGCAAGGCGGTAGCCGGACTCAAAAACCCCCTCTATCCGCGCCACATCGCGCGCGAGGGCAAAGACGCTGCCCAGGACATCGGCATGCGAGAACTCGATCCCCCGGGCATCCGCAATATGGGTCTTCGTGATGATCAGCAGGTGATGCGGTGCACGCGGATTGATATCACGGATCGCGAACGCCTGGTCGTTCTCCAGCACTTTGTCTATGGCCATCTCTCCCGAGGCCATGTTGCAGAATAGGCAATCAGTCATGCGGCCGATTGTAAGCGATGTACTCCGGTCCGGATGCAAAGGCTCCTAGGGAATCTTCAGCACCTGGCCCACATTGATCGCGCAGTCCTCACTGAGGTCATTCGCTGCAATGATCTCCGGCACAGTCGTGTCGAATTGCGAGGCGATCGCGCCGCAGGTGTCGCCTGAGACCACTTCATAGGTGGTACCGCCACCGCCGCCGTTGGTCGGGGTGTTGGTGGCCTGGGGCTCTGTCGTCTGCGTCTGACCATTGCCGGGTGTCTCCCCGGTGCCCTGAGTCTGCGTTTGACCGGGCTGCTGGGTCTCGTTGCCACCCCCGGCCTGCGCCGTCTGCGTGGCATTCAGCGCCTGGGTGGTCGCAAACGTCTCGGCAGGGGTCAGGTCGCCCCCGTCGCCGTCGGACAGCGCCCGCTGGATCAGGAACGCCAGTGCCACCAACGCGATAGCCAGTGCGAACAGCCCGATCGTCGCAACCGGCATGCTTATCCCACCCGAACGGGGCCGCGGTCCCAGGGTTCCGCTCTGTTGCCTTCGCCGTTGTCCCGGTTGCGGGGGCCGGCGTTGGCCACGAGCCGTCCCTGCCGGTGCCGCCACGGGCGGTCCTGCATCAGGTGCTGCGGCCGGAACTCCCGCCGCCGGGCGGGTCTGCGGCACACCCTCGCCCTGGAATACCGGGCAGTTCACATGGTTCGCGCCCAGGCAGTACGACTCCTGGTGCCCCGTCGCTATCCGGGTCGGATTCGGCAGTTTGTAGCACCGGTGGGCTTCCGTCGCGTAAGTAGCGTGCGAATCTGCGTCGTCCGCCAACCCCAGGTACTCACAGGTGGCGTCAGTGTCTATCGTCTCTTCCGGAAAGCTCACGCTGCCTCCTGTCCGCCCCCATGGAGCGTACACGCCACACTGAGCGGTATGTTTGCATGCAGGCGCTACGCAGGCAATCTAGCCACGCTTTCGGGAAGCACTGCCCAGGCTCGCTGCCGTTGCCACGCCGGCCACAACTAAGGCAGCTCCTGCCGCCCGCTCCAAGCTCACTGCCTCACCCAGCACCACGCCGGTGACAACCAGCGCAACCACCGGAACCAGCGAATTGAGCAGTGCCGCCCGCGCCGCACCGACCCCTTCAACGCCCTGGAACCACCAGACCAGGCCTACCACCACCTGGAGCCCACCCATGTAGGCGAGCGCAAGCAGGAAACCACCGTTTGGGCCTCGTGCCACGGCCTCGCCCAGTTGTACGCCGCCAACCAGGAGGAGCAGGGGCAGACCAAGAATCACCGCCCAGGTGGTCGCCACCACACCGTCAAGGCGGCCGCTTAGCGCCCGTGCGGCGATGGTGTACACCCCCCAGAGAGCAGCCGCCCCAAAGAACAGGCCGATCCCTGCCAGGCGTTCGCCATCCAGTTCCTGCCCAAAGACCGCCTCCCGGAACACCAGCACTTCTCCGGCGATGAGCAAGAGCATCCCCACGACCTGCCACCGCCCAAAGTGCTCGCCGAAGAACACCACCGCCAGCGGGATCGTCACCGCCGCCGGCATCGTCGGCATGATCAGGGCAGCATCACCCGCCAGGGCCAGCTCCAGGCCCGCGAAGGTCAGCAGGTTGAAGCCCACAATCCCGGCCAGGGCCATAACCCCACAGAGCACCAGCTCTCTCCGTCCCGGTCGTGTGAGCCCGCCCTGTGCCCGCACGAAGATGAGCAGCACCATCAGCCCGACCACGTACCGCCCGGCCCCAAGGGCAAGCGGGTCCACATCGGCAACCGCCTGTTTGGCAACCGTGAACGTTCCGCCCCATACCGAGACAGTGACGAGGAGTTGGAGATAAGCGCGCTTGGGTGTGATGCCGCCAGCCGGGATGCCTGTAGCCACCTCGCCGGCACTCACCGGCAAGAGTCTATCGGCATTCGGAGTACGGAGGGCCAGGGAAGAGTGGGGTGGGGGCAGGCCGGCATAGCCGGCCTAACCCCCTGCGACGGGGAGGACATTGTCGCCAGGTGCCCCCGGTCAGAAGGGCACCTGAACCTATCAACGGAACGGAACGACTACATGCGAAGGGCTGGCGGTGAACTGTTCGGTGGCAAACGAGTGCAACTTTCCGCTCCACTCACCGCTATGCGCTTCGAATCCTAGGCTGCCTCTTCGGCTACCCGCAGGAGATTCGAGATCTCCTCGATCCCGTACGGCTTCGGCAACACCTGGATACCGTATCGCCGCGCCAGTGTCCCCAGGCCCGCGTCAGTCGTCGCCCCCGTCGCGATCACAATTCGGCTTACAAGCTGCGGCGCCACCCGCTGCAGTCCCTCCACCACGTCATCTGCCACATCCGTCGCCAGTCGATAGTCGCAAAGGACGAGGTCGTAGTCACATTCCGCGGCCAGGGCCGTTGCCTCCTCCACTGTCGAAGCCACGTCGCAGTGATGCCCGAGTGCCTCCACCAGCCGCTTCGCCACCTTGCGCAGGCTCGGTTCGTCGTCCACCACCAGCACCCACTTGCTGCCGTCACCTGCGGCATCCGTCTGCCCCATCTCGCGCTCGGGAATCCACCTTCGGGGGATCTCCACCCGGAATCGGGCGCCCGCCCCCGGCGCCGTTTCGAACGTAAGCTCACCACCGTGGCTCTGCACGATTGAGCGCGACAGGCTCAATCCGAGGCCCGTCCCTATGCCCGGCTTTGTGGTGTAGAACGGCTCCCAGATCCGCTCCTGGATAGCCGCAGCCATTCCAGGCCCGTTGTCCTCCACCTCCAGCACCGCAAGGTCACCATTGAAGTGAGCGCGCAGCGTTAGGCGCGCATCGGGCGTACCCGCCAGTGCCTGTTCCGCGTTCGTCGTCAGGTTCAGGAGCACCTGCGTCAGCTGGTGTTCGTTTCCGGTGAACGTCAGATCCTCGGGCGCTATTTCTATCGTTGCGACAATGCCCTGCTTTCGCCAGGCCGACCGCCGAAGCCGCTCGATATGCCCCACCACTTCATTCAGGCTGAGCTCCTCCCGCTCAACCTCGCCGGGTCGCACCAGGAAGAGCAGGTCGCGCACGATATTTCGCGCTCGCAGTGCTTCCTTGTGAATCAGCGACAGGTCGTCCCTCATCGGCTCGCTGCCATCTATCGCCATCAGGATTTCAGCGAAGCCGAGAATTGCCGTCAGGGGGTTGTTGAGCTCGTGGGCGACGCCCCCAACCAGCTCGCCCAGGGCGGAGAGCCGGGCAGCCTGTGCCATCTGTTGTTGATGCCGCTCGTGTTCCTCCGCGCGCCGCCGTTCCTCCGCGATGTCCTCGAAGATCGCCAGGCGACTGTAGGACTGGTGATCCATCGGCTGGATCTCATAACGGTGGGGCCTGCTTTCGCCGCTCAGCTCGATATGCGCCTCCCCCGCGGCTCGCTCCCCCGCGGTCATCGCGCGCACCAGGTCAAGCATCCCGTCGTCGCCCGTTGCCGGCACATCCAGCTCGGCCGCAGACCGGAGCGCTTTCATCACTTCCTCGCCGTGGGCATTCACGAACGCCGGCTTGCCGGCCCCGTCGAGAAGCACAATGCCGGCTGAAAGCGAACTCACCACAAGCTCAAGGACGGCCCGCCCGCGCTCTAGCCGCTGCAGGCTGTGAGCCGTGTGGAGGGCCGATCCGACGAACTGCGCCGCTGTCCGCACCAGGCGGCTTTCCCGCTCACCGAACTTCCACCCGGCGCGCCCCGACGCCACGATCAGCACGCCTCGCAGCGACCCGGCCGAGCGGTCCGGCGTGATCGAGACCGCATGCACGTCGCGGCCGCCAAACCAGTCGTAACGCCCCACCAGGTCATTGTCGATGGACGACATCGTGACCTGCTCTGTCAGCCGAAAGAGCTCACGAAGTCTCGACATGTCGCCCATCTCCGGCTCGCCTTGCGACCGGTAGATCGTGAGACCCTCTCCGTCCATCATCGCGAACGCACAGGTCGCATCGGGGACAAACCGTCCAATCGTCGCCGCGAAGCCGTCCAGGATCCGTCCCGGCGTGCGCTCATCAGCGCTCAGCGCCGCGATGGCCGCCAGTGCGCGCTGCTCGGCAGTTTCCGCCCGGCTCTCCTCCAGCTCACGTTCGACCACCGCCCGGTTCACTATCGCCTGTGCCAACAACGTGGCGGCCATTC
>JAGQGZ010000240.1 GCA_020432105.1 Dehalococcoidia bacterium
ATCGGACCTTGCATTCGCCCTTGGCGGAGTCGACGTCATCGTGGCCAACCTTCCCTACGTTCCCTCCGCGACCATCGCCACGCTTGCCCGCGAAGTCCGCGACCGGGAACCCCTCCTCGCATTTGACGGTGGGGTCGACGGCCTCGACCTGATCAGGCGACTCATCGATGACTGCGCCACGCGCCTGCGTCCCCGATTGCTGGCGCTCGAGTGCGACCCGGAACAGGCGCACCCCATCAGTGAGGCACTCCTGAATGGCGGTGCCCATGATGTTGCGGTGCAGAAAGACTTCGCCAGCCGGGACCGTGTCGTGACCGGACGCTGGGGCCGCGAGGCGTGATACGCCTGGTCGTCCTCGATATCGACGGCACCGTCGTCCGCAATGGCGACCCCGTACCAACGACGCGCTGCAGCGCTGCCATCCGAAACCTCTCCCGGGCGGGGATTGGTGTTGTGCTGGCCTCGGGTCGAATGTTCCCCGGCACGGCCCTCATACACTCCCATTTGGGGCTCTCCACGCCACTCATCTGCCAGCAGGGCTGTGGTATCCATACACCCGACGGAGCGATGATCCACGAGGTGCCACTTGCCCGCGAAGTAGCACTGGAGATCGTCGACTACGCGAGGCAGCAGGATTTGCCCTACGAGTGGTTCAACCCCGTCCGCTACGTAGTCAGCCGCCGGACAACACAGTCCGATGTCTACAGCGAGCTCTCCGGCATCGTCGCCGAGTATGTCGAACACCCCGAGCACAGCGGTACGGTCCCGACGGGCGTGGGTGTCATCAGTTCGCGTGAGCGGGCGAGCGCAATCCACCGCCACCTGGCTGGCACCCACGGCGAAAAAGTCCACATGCTCGACTTCCCGGAAGTCACCGTGGCCGTTTCACCGACCGCCAACAAGGCCACCGCACTCGAGATAGTCTGTGCCGATCTCAGTATCAGCCGTCATGAAACGCTGGCCGTCGGCGACAGCGTGAACGATGCTCCCATGCTGGCGTGGTCTCCAAACAGCTACGCAATGCCGGGCTCCGACGCCTACGCGCTCGCCGCCGCACGCTACGCGCTCGACGACGGCGAAGAACCGCTAGCCGAATTGCTGGAGTCGCTGGTCCGTTAGGTTGGGTCGATGCGGTGCCAGACGCGCATCAGCACCAGCCCAATGCTAAAGACGATGAGTAGTGCCCCGGTAACCGGCAACACCGTCCCGATCCAGTCGATCTGCTCGCCCTCTTCACCCAACTCCACCGGGACGGAGTCCTGCCCGGTGAGGTCGTGGAGCCGTGCTTCGAGTTCGGTCTCGCTGCGGTCCCAATCACTATCGGCTGCATTCCGCGCACGGCCGTCTGCCAGGACGAAGACCCTTGAAGCATCGGGCCAGGCAAGCTGATTGCCGGTGTTTTCGAGGATAAGGAGGAGTCGCGTGCCAGGGTCGATCCCGGCCTTCGGGCAGGGCCCCGTCGTAATTCCCCGGAGAATGAACGAGCGGGCCTCGGCTGTTCCTTTGAAATAACGCTCAGGAACGACAAGCAGGGAGTCATCGCCCGGCCCCTCGGCAATGGTGCCGACGACGATCACCGCCGCAGCTTCAACTCCCTCCCTGAGGTTTTCCTCCGTCAGGGGTGTGCATCCACTCTGCCCAGAGGCGGTCAGAGACTGCGCAAGGATAAGCGCGACAAGTGCCGCGGCAGCCGCCGCCCTAGCTATCAGCCTGCGCAAACT
Source organism: Dehalococcoidia bacterium (assembly GCA_020432105.1). GTDB lineage: Bacteria > Chloroflexota > Dehalococcoidia > Tepidiformales > Tepidiformaceae > JAGQGZ01. The sequence goes on from JAGQGZ010000240.1 coordinate 1,722, forward strand.
GGTAGATCTTGCCCTCGGTCTTGATAGCGGGAGCGATGACCATCTCGGCTTTCTGGAATTCCTTCACGGTGTGGGCGCCGCACATGCCCATCGCCGTCCGCAGAGCCCCGACAAGGTTCTCGGTGCCGTCCGTGCGGCTCGTGGGCCCAAAAAGCGTCTTCTGAAGTGTCGTCTTCACACCAACCGAGACACGTGTGCCCCGCGGCAGGTTCGCGTGAGGTGTGGCCATGCCCCAGTGGTAGCCCCGGCCGGGTGCTTCGGTTGTGGCAGCAAATGGTGATCCCATCATCACCGCGTCGGCGCCGGCAACAATGCACTTGCAGACGTCGCCACCGGTGCGGATGCCGCCATCGGTGATGATCGGGACATATCGCCCGGACTCGCGGAAATACTGCTCACGGGCGGCGGCACAGTCGATCGTGGCTGTCACCTGGGGAACGCCGATACCCAGCACTTCACGGCTGGTGCAGGCTGCACCCGGCCCGACCCCGACCAGGACCGCCGCGACACCGGTGCGCATGATTTCAAGCGTCGCGTTGAAGCCAACGGTGTTGCCAACGACAACCGGGATCGTGATGTTCTCAAAGAGTTTTTCGAACTGGAGACCTTCGATGCTGTTCGACTCGTGGCGAGCCGTCGTAACGGTGCTCTGGACCACGAGGATATCGGCGCCGGCTTCCTGGACGAGCGGCGCAAACCGCTTCGTGTTCATGGGCGTGATCGAAACAGCAGCGATAGCGCCACCGGCTTTGATCTCTTCGATTCGGCGGGCAACGAGGTCGTCGCGAAGCGGAAGCTGATAGGCGTGCTGGAGGATTGATGTCGCCTCCTCCGTGTTCGCTGCAGCCACCTCCTCGAGGATGCTGCTCGGGTCGTCGTACCTGGTCCAAACTCCCTCCAGGTTCAACGCCGCCAGGCCGCCCGCCCTGTGCATCGCGATGGCAAACGAAGGGTCGACAACGGCGTCCATCGCCGAGGCAAGGACCGGGATATCAAAATGATGGGGCCCGATTTCGAGCCCCAATTGCACAAGTTCCGGGTTGATCGTCACGTCGCCGGGTACGATGGCAACTTCATCGAACCCGTACGCGCGGCGGAGTTGCTTAAACTGGGGAGCGGTCATGCTGGCCTCCTTGGAGATACCGCGGGCCGGCCGAACCCCGTCTTGCTGGGA
>JAGQGZ010000241.1 GCA_020432105.1 Dehalococcoidia bacterium
GGCGACGCCCCGGCAATGTCGGCCATCGGTTACCAGGAGGCAGCCCGTGCCTTGCGTGGGGAACTCCCCGTAGCTGCTGCGATTGAGGAGACAATCGTTGCTACGAAGCGGCTTGTACGGCGCCAGCGTCAGTGGTTCCGGAAGTCTGATGCAAGGATTCACTGGGGCAGGTCGAGCGACGACTTCACCGCCCTGGTGGAGGAGTTCTTCGGCGGCTGCAACTAACGCCGCTGGTACACTGATGTGCATGCGCGTGACGAAGATGCACGGACTCGGCAACGACTACATCTACGTGCGCCCCGGTGAAGAACGCGAGTGGGGTGAGGTCGCTCGGGCGGTAAGCGATCGCCACTTTGGCGTCGGTGCCGACGGTCTCATTCTCGCCCTGCCTTCGGACGTTGGTGACCTGCGGATGCGCATCTTCAACGCGGATGGCAGCGAGGCAGAGATGTGTGGAAACGGTATTCGCTGCCTGGCGAAGTACGCCGTCGAGGAAGGGATGGTGGCCGCCGATGCCGAGACGGTACGCATCGAGACCCTTGCCGGCCTTCTCACGCTCGAATTGTTCCGTACGGGCGGAGAGGTTACCTCCTGCCGGGTGGACATGGGGCCGCCGAGCTTCGCCCCGGCGTCACTGCCGGCAAACATCGATGCCCCGGGTCCGGTTATTGACTACCCACTGACGGTCGGTGGGGTCGACCTTCAGCTGACGCTGGTCAGCATGGGCAATCCGCACGCAATCCACTACATCGACTCCGATCCCGATGAGTTTCCCCTCGAGCGCATTGGGCCGTTGGTTGAGAACCACCCGTTGTTTCCCCGAAGAACCAATTTCCAGGTTGTCCAGGTACTCGATAGCGAACACGTGAAGCATCGCGTCTGGGAGCGGGGAGCGGGCATTACGCTGGCATCGGGAACGAGTGCTTCGGCAGTTTGTGCAGCCTCCCGAATGCGCGGTTTCACGGGCGATCGGCTTGTGGACTCGCTTCCCGGCGGAGACCTCCTGCTTGAGTGGGACGGTGAGGGGTCCGTGTTCATGACCGGGCCCGCTGTACGCGTCTTCGACGGTGAGTTCCTCGAGCCGGGAGGCTAAGTCCCCGCAAGCGTTGGCCGGTGTTAGGATCCAGTGTGGCCACTGTGCCGCAATTCATCTCCAGCCAGGACCATTGCCCATGAAACTCGCCCACCGTGTGGAGTCGTTGCCGCCGTATCTGTTCACAGAGATTTCCAAGAAGATCGCGGCGAAACGAGCGGCCGGCGAGGATGTCATCACCTTCGCGATTGGCGACCCCGACCTGCCGACGCCGAAGCACATCCTGGACAAACTACACGCTGCCGCCGATGACCCGGCGAACCATCGCTATCCCGAGTCGGAGGGACTTCCCGCCCTCCGGCAGTCCATTGCGGATTGGTACGACCGCCGTTTCGAAGTGAAGTTCGATCCCCTCACCGAGACCTTGCCCCTGATCGGTTCGAAGGAAGGGATCGCCCATATGGCCCTCTGTTTCATCGATCCCGGCGATGTGGCGTTGGCCCCCGATCCCGGCTACCCGGTGTACGAAATTGGCACCATGTTCGCCGGTGGCACGACGTACTCGCTGAAGTGCACACGTGAATCGGGCTGGAAGCCGGACTTCGACGCAATTCCGGCGGATGTCGCCGCGAAAGCCAAGATGCTCTGGCTCAACTACCCTAACAACCCCACCGGTGCAGTTGCCGACCTCGATTTCTTCGAGCGGGCAGTGGCTTTTGCAAAGAAGAACGACATCGCTATCTGCCACGACAATCCCTATTGCGATGTCGCCTACGATGGCTACAAACCCGTTTCGATCTTCCAGGTGCCGGGTGCGCGCGATGTTGCCGTCGAATTCAACAGTTGGTCGAAGATCTACAACATGACCGGATGGCGCATCGGCATGGTCGTCGGAAACTCCACGATGATTGACGCCCTCATGCGCGTGAAGTCGAACATCGACAGTGGCATCCCGCAGGCCATCCAGGAGATGGCGATGGCGGCGGTGTATGGCCCCCAGGATGTCGTGGATGAACATAATGCCATCTATCAGCGTCGGCGCGACCGTATTGTCGAAGGTCTTCGCAGCATCGGGCTCACCGTTGACATCCCTAGGGCATCACTCTACGTATGGGCAAAGTTGCCGGACGGTGTGGCCAGCGCCGACTTCGCTGCACGCCTCATCGAAGACACCGCGGTGGTCGTGACGCCCGGCCGCGGCTATGGGGTCAACGGCGAAGGCTATATTCGGCTTTCGGTGACAACGCCCGATGACAAGGTCGACGAGGGGATGAAGCGTATCGCCGCCTGGAAGGGGATCTGAATGGACCGGCGGTGTGAGCGTCGTGTGAGGTCGCGTGCCGGGTAAGCTCCACACCACCGCTCCGACCGGTGATCGCGCCTACCTCGTTGCCGCGGACCTGCCGGGCGCAGTGATTGCCGCCGAGGACTCGCTCGAAGAGCTGGCTGAGCTCGCCACTTCCGCAGGTGCGCGAGTGGTTGGGGCAACCATCCAGCGGAGGCGGACGCCCACGGCGGCGACATACATCGGCAAAGGCAAGCTCGAAGAGGTTGGGGCTGACCGGCAGGAACTCGGTGCAAACGTCGTCATTTTCGACGATGAGCTTTCCCCTTCGCAGCAACGAAACCTCGAAGAAGAGCTCGGCATCAAAGTGCTCGACCGCACCGCGCTCATCCTCGATATCTTCGCTACCCGGGCTTCGACCCGTGAAGGCAAGCTGCAGGTGGAGCTGGCCCAGATGCAGTACCTGTTGCCTCGCCTTGCGGGGCAGTGGTCGCACCTGGAGCGAATGGAG
>JAGQGZ010000242.1 GCA_020432105.1 Dehalococcoidia bacterium
GTGATCCTCACGTCGGTAACATTCGCGCTGCCCTCTTCAGCTGGGCCCTGGCCCGCGTACATAATGGCCAGTTCATCCTCCGCATCGAGGACACCGACCAGGCTCGCCTTGTCGAAACCTCGCTCACCGCGATCCAGGAGAGCCTGCGCTGGCTCGGCCTCGATTGGGATGAGGGACCCGAGATCGGTGGGCCCCACGCGCCCTACTTCCAGTCCCAGCGGCTGGAGTTGTATCACAAGGCGGCTGCTTCGCTCTTGGATTCCGGCAATGCCTACCGGTGTTTCTGTACCACCGAACGCCTCAACACCATGCGCAAGGCCCAGCAGGCGGCGAAGCGGCCGCCGGGGTACGACGGGCTCTGTCGTAACGTTCCCACCGACGAATCCCTGGCGCGCGCGAAGACCGAGCCGTTCACTGTCCGGTTCAAGATGCGCCGCGAGGGTGAAACGGTCCTCAACGACCTCATCCGCGGCGAAGTGCGCTTCGACAACAGGCTCCAGGACGACTTCGTTGCCCTCAAATCCGATGGCTATCCGACCTACCATCTCGCCGTCGTCGTCGACGACACCGAGATGGAGATCACCCATACCATCCGCGGCGACGAGTGGATTTCCAGCGCGCCCAAGCACATCCAGCTGTACGAAGCATTGGGCTGGGAACCGCCGGAGTGGGTGCACCTCCCACTCATCCTCGGTCCCGACAAGAAGAAGCTCAGCAAGCGCACCGGCGATACTGCCCTGCTTGACTATCGCGATCGCGGCTACCTTCCCGAAGCGATGGTCAACTTCCTCTCGTTCCTCGGCTGGTCGCTCGACGACCATACATCGCTCATCACCGGGGAAGAGCTGGCGAAGCACTTCAGCATCGAGCGCGTAGTACCCAACCCCGCCGTCTTCGACATTGAGCGGTTGGACTACCTCAATGGCCACTACATCCGCGAAATGGCGGACGATCGCTGGCTGGAACTCGTCACAACCTGGGCCGAGCGTGAGCTCCCTGCCGAAATAGAGAGGCCCCTGGATCCCACCCTTCTGGCCGCCGCCGCCCCCCTCCTCAAGGACCGCGTGCGCTTCCTCGCCGACATCGCACCCATGGTCGAATTCCTCTTCACGAAGGGGGCACCCGCCTATGAAGCGCAGCTGCTGGCAGAGCGGCTGGCCGGCGACATGACCATTGCGGACAGGGTCCTGGAGTTGGCCGAACAAGCGCTCGGCGCACAGGCGGAACTCACAGCCGCGACCGTCGAAGCCGCCATACGGAGCCTGGAGGGAGATCTCGAGATGAAGCTACGGAAGTTCGTCCCGGTGCTCTACGTGGCCATCATGGGCAAGGCCCAGGGGATCCCGCTCTTCGAGTCCATCGCAATCCTCGGGCGCAGGGAATCGCTCGCCCGTATCGCCAGGGGGCGCGCAACGCTCGCGGCAAAACAGGGATAGCCCGGTGGAGACAACGGCGGGACCCGTGATAGGCTGAAAGGCAAGCTGGGGACTCGTCTAATGGTAGGACAGCAGATTCTGGATCTGTATGTGAGGGTTCGACTCCTTCGTCCCCAGCCAACTCAAACGAATCTAAGAACGGCCCTCGGGTCACCTCCGGGGGACGTTCTTGCTACTCGCTAGCGAGAGACGCGGACGACTGCACGAGCCCGATTCGACCCAGGACGGCCGTCATAGACTCGATGACCGGATTCGGTCCGTCGTATCGCCCCTTTCCCGGAATGGAACGAAGTCTAGATAGGAATCTCGAACGAGAGTCCCCGCGAGACGATCGTGCCGGGCGCATCCTTCGCCCCCATCTCTGCCATAAGCTTTCCGTACTCTGGCGTCGCAATGACCGCGTCAGTGCCTTTGCCAAATGCCTCGATATCGTCGTAGCTAACCGCCGCACCGATGAGGCCGGTATTCTGCCCCGCGACCTGCATCGTGCGGACGCTGACCGTCGCACCGTTTTTTTCCACAATGTCCTTCACGGTCTTGATCTGGCCGAGGAGTGCTTCCATCCCTCCTGGATTGGCCCGCAGCTGCGTGAGGACGCTGACCGACTTGCCGGTGACGGGGAAGGGACCTTCGAAACCGGGTAGCTCGACGGCGAGCCCATGGCTTACCAGGGTTCCTGCGGGTGAGGCGGAGCCGATCACATTCTGTTGGAAGGCTAGCCACTCCTCGTCGGCCTGCAGTGCTGCACTGAACTTCCCGAACGCAGTCAGGTTCTCGTGGCGCAGGATGTAGGCCAGGCGGTTGGAATTCGTTCCCGCTATCTCCACTTGGAGCAGGCGGACCTTGCACCCGTGTCGTTCGTGGATCTTCTTCGAATGTGCCGCGTGCCCGATCAATTCCTGCCGGCGACCAGGCGCGACCTCCCATAGCGTCGATTGAAGGACTGCCATTTCCCAGCTCCTTGGTAAAGCTCAGCCTTTGCTGGCGCGGCGATCCTACACCGATCGCAAAAGAGATCAAGCACAGTCTGTCAACTTCCACCCCGATATTCCGCCGCGGCTGCTGAGTAGATTTATGACGAAAGCAAGGTGGGGCTTGACAGTGCGTTGTAAACTCATCGCCTTCACAAGGTAAAGGAGAGAACCATGCCGCTACACATCCAGAAGTGGGAACGCCGAGAGGGAGTTGACCGCGATCAGTTTGCCAGGGCCGCGCTCAACGTCTGCCGCCAGGCCCGTTCGGTAGCAGGAGTTCGCGATGCCCGCTTCTATTGGGCGAACGCCGACACCATCGGGGTCGCCGTGTCGGCAGAGCCCGGTGTCTGGGGTCCGAATTCGAGCAGCGACCCTACTCCGGACGGTGCCAGGG
>JAGQGZ010000243.1 GCA_020432105.1 Dehalococcoidia bacterium
CTGGCAGCTGGATTACTTCATCTGGACCGCTCCCGCAACGCTCCGAGTGTACGTCCGCACATATCCTGATCCTCGTGACGATAACGATCAGGATGCGGAACCACTTCGTTACTGGACCATCGATGTCAATCGCCGGGGTGATGCCGGGTTAGATCGCCAGGGTGATGCCGGTCTCCAGAAGGTAAGCGGTGGGGTTGCTCGTCAGGGCATGGCGACCTCCATCTGAGGCGGACGCGGGGCCAGCCTTGCGCGGTAGCTGGGGCCTTCGATGACGAGCTGGTGGGCACCGTTGGCAAGGCGGTCGAGGGCGGAGTTCGCGAGGATGGGGTCGGCGAAGAGGCCAACCCATTCGCTCACGTCGCGGTTGCTGGTGACGACGAAGCTGGCGTGACGGTGACGCTCGATGATGAGCGCGTAGAGGTCCTCGGACTGCTGCTGGGTGAGCCGGTGGAGGCCGAAGTCATCGACGACAAGCAGGTCGGGGGCGAGGTACTTACGGAAGGCGGCTTCGAAGCTGTGGTCGGCACGGGCCTGGCCGAGTTCGCGGAGGAGGTAATCGGCCCGCCGGAAGAGGACGCTGTGGCCGGCCCGCGTCGCTGCCGCACCGAGGGCCTGGGCGAGGAAGGTCTTGCCGACACCAACTGGTCCGATGAGGAGGACGTGCTCCTTGCGCTGGAGGAAGTGCAACGAGAAGAGCTCGTTGAGGTGGCGTCGGTCGAGCTGGATGGATGTCGTCCAGTCGAAGTCGTCGAGCGTGACACGTTCTTCGAAGCCGGCCTGGAGGAGTCTTCGTTCGAGCTGTTGGGCATCGCGGCGCTGGACCTCGTCGGCCAGGATGAGCGTCAGGAAGGCGGCATAGTCGAGCTGCTGGGCACGCGCGAGGGTCAGCCTGTCAGGCAGGGTAGGGATCGTCTGGCCGAGCTTGAGCCGCTTGAGGAGGGCGACAAGGTCCGCTTCGAGGCTCATGCCGTCGCCTCCTGGAGGACTGCCTGGCGATGGTCGAAGGCGCTGCCCGGGCGCGCGAAGCGGCTTCCCAGCGGTGTCCCCGGGTCCTCGATGGGGGGCGATTCGCGGTCGATCGCCTGGAGGAGGATGCGCTGCACGCGGCGGACATCGACGAGGTCGTAAGCGAGCGAGCGCTGGCAGGCGGCGTCGAGCCGTTCCCCGCCGTAGCGCTCACCGAGGGAGACGAGCTTCTGGCCGGCGCGCAGCCTCGACCAGGGCAGCGGCCCCGCGAAGAGCTTCAGCGAGAAGGCTTCGACGTTGGGACCGAGCTCAGCGGCCCTGCGGACGATGCGGTCGGGGGCCCGGAGGGCATAGGTTGTCTTCTCGGCGGGGTAGTCGCCGGGATCGGTTGCGCGGCCTCCCCGCTGCTGGCGAGGGTGCACCTTTACCAGTTCGCCCTTCCTGTAGAGCTTCACGAGTCCACGGTCGCCGCGGACCTCCAGCTTCGTCCCCGGAGGGCAGCTCGTCGTGGGGGCCGAGTAGAGCGCCTGGCCGAAGCTGACGTGATGGTCGGGGTGGACGGTCACTTCCTTCCACTGGGGCACGTCGTAGATGACGCCGTCGTAGGGCTGCAGCTTCGCCTGTTCCTCGGCTTCGAAGACCTCGCGCGGCAACTGGCGAGTGGTGCCATGGACACGCAGCCCGGCGACTTCGCTGCACCAGCGCTCCGCCTGCTCCCGGCAGTCTTCCAGGTCGCGGAAGCTCCCTCCCTTAAAGAAGCGTTCCCTGAGGTACTGGATGCCGCGTTCGACGTGGGGCTTGTCCCTGGGCTTGCGCACCCGCGCCGGGTCGCAGAGGAAGTTGCGCTCCTGGCTGTACTCGAGGAAGCCCCGCGTCGGCCTCGGCGCCAGCGGGTCGGTCCCGGCAATGGCCGCGGAGAAGTTATCGAGGATCAGCCGCTGGGGGACACCGCTGAAGAAACGCCAGGCGGCTTCGAGGCCGGCGATGCTCTCAGCAAGCGTCTGCTGGACCAGCGGCCAGGCGAAGCAGTGACGGCTGTAGGGCAAGACGATGAGCAACGCCCAGACGGTCTGGCGCTTGCCAGTCTCGACATCGACGATGCTCCCGAGCTTGCCGAAGTCCATCTCCGCGACCTCCCCCGGCGGCCAATCCGCCATCCGTAGGGTTGTCTTGAGCGGCTTCCACAGTCCCGCCTCGCGCACATAGCGCCGGAGGCTCGTGTAGGAGACGGTCACTCCTTCCCGGATGAGCAGTTCATGCACGCGCGTCAGCTGGAGCCGTTCCTCCTGGAGCCAGCGGCCGAGCTGCTCCTCCCGCCCTGCCAGGCGTGCTGCTGCGGGCGTCTCCCGCGCCGGAAGCGGACCGGGATGGTTGCGTTGAAGGAGTTGCGCGAGCACCTCTTCGCCCGGTGGTTCCCCGTCTCGCATCACTCCATACGAGGCGGCCACCTCGATGTAGCGGCCGACGGTGCGCGCCGAAACGCCGCTCGCCCGGCCAATCGCCATCTTGTTCTCGCCGGCCTGCCAGCGCCGGATGATCTCTCTGACCTGCACCATGTGGACCTCCAGAAACGCCACGCCGACCTCCTCAATGGGTCGGCTTCATCCTCAAAGAACAGGACCTTCTGGAGACCGGCATCACCCTGGCGATCCCGGCTTCACCCTGGCGATCGTACCCGGCGTCACTCTGGCGATCCGCGCCCCTCGCCGGACATTAACTCTGGCGATTCACAAGCTGAGCTATTTCGCGGTCATCTTTCTGCTCGCACCATTCCTCATTCTTACGGCG
>JAGQGZ010000244.1 GCA_020432105.1 Dehalococcoidia bacterium
TCGACGACACGATCACCCGATCCAGATCTTCATTCCCTACCAGACCATCTACCGCGTCGAGATTCATCCCGAAGAGGATGGCCGGCGGAAGCGGCTGGGATTCGTCAACAACTGGCACCCACCGGAGGAGTAGGGCATCGCACCGGCGGACCCGGGGACCATCACCATCCAGGCATTCATCCAGAAGACACCGACAATACTGCCCGCGCATCCGTGGATGACGCCGCGATACCTTCAGCGTGAAGTCGCTGCCACCAGCTTCGGCGTAGGGCTGCTGGTGGGCCTGCCGGGATTCGAACCCAGGACCAACCGGTTATGAGCCGGCCGCTCTCACCGCTGAGCTACAGGCCCCCGGTGTCATTATGGACGATGCACCCAAGCGTGCACGCCGTCGATTGGCCCGCTCGCTCTTAGCCGTCACAATCCGCCCATGGCTCTGCTCTTGCCCGAACCGCGACTGACGCGACCGGCACTGGCCGTACTCTGCCTCGCGACGTTCGTGGCGGTTGTGCATTCCGCAATGTCCTCGATCGTCCTCCCGGACGTGAAGGATGACTTCGGCGTGCCCGACGACCAGCTCACCTGGTTCGTAACGGCGTTCATCCTCACCTTCGCAACGGGCACGCTGGTCTACGGGCGTATTGCCGACATGGTCGGGACGCGATGGCCGCTCATCGTTGGTGTTGGCATCTTCGCAGCCGGCGCTTTCGCCACGGCGGCCGCACCCGACTTCTGGCTGGCAGTGGCAGGGCGTGCCGCCATGGGGGCGGGTGCGACCGCGATTCCCGCGCTTTCGACAGCAACGATTGTCCGGACCACCTCCGCTGGACAGCGCGGGCGGGCGCTGGGGTGGATCGTTGCGTCGGTCGGCCTGGGCTTTGCGGCAGGGCCTCTCCTGGGCGCTGTGATCACCGAAGAATTCGGCTGGCAGGGCCCGTTGGTGGCGACCGGTGGGGCGGCGCTCGTTGTCATGCTCGCGACAGCACTCTTCGTCAGCGATGCACCGGGAACCGACCAGCGAGGCTTCGACGCAATCGGGGCAGTGCTCTTCGCCGTTGCGGTCTCAGCCTCGCTGATAGCGCTCAACCGGCTTCCTGCGAACCCTGGCAGCACACCGGGACTGGTCGCTCTCGCGGTTGCCCCGATAGCCGTGATCGCGTTCGCGATCTGGATTGCGAAACGGCGCCGGCCATTCCTGGAGCCGGGGTTGCTCAAGCGGGGGCGATTCATGGCGTTTAGCCTTATCGGCCTGCTCGTGCAGGGTATGCACTTTGGCGTCGTCGTGTTGCTACCACTCTTCTGGACGCGCTACCACGGCCTCTCGTTCATCGAAGTGGGTCTGCACTTTCTGCCCGGTGCGCTGGCGCTGGCGTTCTTCGGCACCACGGGCGGGTTCATCATCGAGAGGTTTGGGTCACGGGTGCCGATCATCATCGGCAGCTGGATAGCGGCCAATGGCGCATTCGCGCTGTTTCTTGCGGGAGCGAACTGGAGCGACTGGCAGGTTGCCGGCCTCTACGGCGTGGTTGCTGCCGGTTATGGGCTAACGAATGCAGCACTCATGCACGGCGCCACCTCAGCACTCGATGAATCGGAGACGGGCGTAGGAGTGGGGGTCTACACCCTGTCCTTCTTTCTCGGGGGCGCCATCTCGTCGGCCCTCGCGGGGGCGATCCTCCGAGCCCGGGAAGGGACGCTCCAGGCCTGGTTACCCTTCTACAAGGGAACTGCCCCGGAGTTCAGCGATGCCTTCGCCATCGTCGCAGCGATGGCGGCTCTGGCCTTTGTCGTTGCCCTGGTGATGCCCGTTGAGCGCCGGGAGACCCCGGTCTCAGCGGGATTTCCACTCGCCGAGGCTGCCGGGGACCGCTGGCTCTTCGATCGCCAAAAGCCAATTCGAAACCGGTAACATGCGCCGCGCCTGCACCTGCGTATACTGGTGGTGCTCGCCCCTGCAACAAGGCCGGTCCCGGGCCCAACGGTCCCGGAAAGAGGGAAGTCGCGGGATCGGTAGGCGGCGCAGCGTTCCCGGCAGCACCATGCCGGACGAGGGCCCAGGTACCCACGAAATGTGGAAGGAGGACCTGGGATGCGCAGAAACGCCCCACTTGCACAAATGTTGCAATCCCCGCCGACTGGAGACCAAGAATGACCTCCAATAGTTTCAAGGCCAGGACGAAGCTACGCGTCGATGGCAAAGACCTGACGTATTGGAGCCTGCCAGCCTTGCAGGACGCCGGCTTCGCCGGCATCTCACGGTTGCCGTTTTCGCTTCGCGTCCTGCTCGAAAACCTGTTGCGACTCGAAGATGGACGCTCCGTCCTGAAAGAGGACATCGAGAACGTTGCCAACTGGAAGCCCTCGGATGCCCGGCCGGAGATCAACTTCACGCCGGCCCGTGTGCTCCTCCAGGACTTCACGGGCGTCCCCGCGGTGGTCGACCTGGCATCGATGCGCGACGCGATCGCAGCTGCCGGCGGCGACCCTGAGCTGATCAATCCGCTCCAGCCGGTGGATCTCGTCATCGACCACTCGGTGCAGGTCGACCAGTTCGCCACTCCCGGTGCTTTCGCCGCCAACGTAGAGATAGAGTACGAGCGCAATCGTGAGCGGTACGCCTTCCTGCGCTGGGGCCAACAGGCCTTCAGGAACTTCCGGGTTGT
>JAGQGZ010000245.1 GCA_020432105.1 Dehalococcoidia bacterium
ATGCAATGTTACCTGTTTTTCGGTGATATCGAATCGATCTAAAACTCGTGTCAGATTAGCACCGGACACGCTCTTATTCTCAGGATCTATGAATCGCTCGATCGTGTACCCTATATCCTCAGTTGTTGCCGTGGTGTCATCGTGGTACTGAACGCCATCCCTGAGTGTAAACACCCACGTAAGTCCATCAGTTGAGGGAACCTCCCACTCGCTGGCCACACCCCCGATATAAGCATTCTTCTCGGGGCCCATGATAACGAGGGCTTCTCCGACTTCCGCGTTGACGAGTTCTTCAGCAAGGCCCGAGGCTGCCCCCGGGTCGTAGTTCTGATTGCCAAGTCCGGAAACTGCGATAGTCACCTTTCCCTCCGGCGTCACTGCCGTCGGAGACTCAGCGGGCACCGTAGTGCTTCCTGGTGCTGTCGTAGGCGGCGTTGTTCCGGCGGAAGGAGTCCCGTCGTCGTCGTCATCGTCACCGCAGCCGACTAGGATCATTCCCGCTCCGGCCGCGGCCACGACACCGCCTTCAAGAACCCTTCGTCGAGAGACTCGTTTCTCCAAGCGTGTCCAATAATTGATAGTTTCCATCTTCGTCTCCTGCATCGCGACCATATCGCCAACCCCCACCGACGGCGGGGCAAGCCCAAGCTAGCGGCGACGGTATTTGGGCCCCAGCGTGGTGTCAACGACGCGTCTCGCATCGCGAAACACCCTCTGGAATCACGAGGTAGGACACCACTATGCTTCCTGCAGGTCACATCATCGGTGCGAGGAGAGAGCCTCCGGGCAGTATGCGATGCAAGTGCGTGTGCGGTACATGTTCGCGCTCCGAGACCGGGACAGCGAAGACCAGCAGGTCGTCGAAGTGCCGGCGGCAACAACTGTCTTCGAGGTACTCCGGACGCTCGGATTGGCGGATTTGGAGCTTCTCACGGCGCTAAATGGCGCATCAGTGTCAGATAGTACGGCACTGAAGGATGGGGATGAGCTCGTACTGATTCCTGCGATTCAGGGAGGCTGAGAAGACGCGAATATGCTACCACAAACAGACTACGTAAAGGCTTCGAGTGTGGCTCACGCACTCGACATGCTGCACCAATATGGAACGGGGGCCGCTATTCTGGCGGGCGGCACGGACCTGATCGTCGACATGCGCGAACGTCGGCGTGAACCAACGATGCTCGTTGATATTAGCAGTGTGGAAGAGCTGGCCGAGATTGACGTAGGTACCGGAAACATTCGAATCGGAGCTGGCGTCACAGTCGCGGGACTCGCGGGAAGTGCCATTGTTCAGCACCAGCTTCCGTTGGTGACTGAGGTAACGCGCCATTTCGCCGACTACCTCACGAGGAATCGGGCAACGATCGGCGGCAACTTGGCTAACGCCAGCCCTGGAGCCGACCTTGTGCCTCCCTTGTTGGCGTTAAACGCATCGGTGGTGCTTGCTACGGCGCAGGGAGAACGCACGGTTGATCTGAATGACTTCCTCGTAGGACCCCGCCGCACGCTTCTGCTCTGGAATGAACTTGTTCGGGCGATCCACATCCCTACGCCTGTGCCGCGCGGCCAAGCATACGAGAAGCTTGGACTCCGGACTGGCGGAGCCATCGCTGTTGTGTCGTGTGCAGTGTCCATGGATCAGGCCGGTGGCGAGTGTCGACGTGTTCGAATTGGGCTCGGTGCCGTTGCACCTAGGGCTTTCCGGAGCTCAGAAGCCGAGCAGATCATGGAGGGTCATATGTTTAGTAGTGATATCGCCGCTAGGGCGGCGGAAGCGGCGGCGAACTCGTCACAACCAATCTCCGATGTTCGCGGCTCGGCCGAGTACCGACATGCGATGGTTCGTGCATTGGTCGAGAGAGCCCTCCATGCAGCCTACGAACGCTCTTCGGAGCCACAAGAGTGACTGCCGATGTCCGAGACGAACCATCTTTTCTGGAGGGACTTGTGGGCGAGAGGATTGTCCAAATCAACCTGAATGGTCGCTCAGTGCGCCTCAAGGCTGCCCCCAACGAGACGCTGCTGAATGTGCTCCGACAGAAGGCATCCGCCACCGAGGTGAAGTCTGGATGCGAGCGAGGCGATTGCGGTGCTTGCGCCGTGATTGTTGACGGGCGTGCGGTGAATTCCTGCCTCACCTTGGCGGTACAGACCGACGGCGCGACTGTCACAACGGTGCGCGGCCTGGGCACGCCTGAGCATCCTCACCCACTCCAAGAAGCATTCATACGTTTGGGTGCCGCACAGTGTGGTATCTGCATCCCGGGAGTTCTCGTGTCTCTGTCAGCATTCCTAGCCGAACGGCCCGATGCTTCCCGAAGTGAGATTCGCGAAGCCGTCGCCGGAAATCTCTGCCGCTGCACCGGCTACCAGAAATTCGTCGATGCGGCCGAGGAATCCCGGATCATGGAGGGGCTCGAATGAGCGATGTCAGCGGTCAGACAACCATGACGATGAGTGACGTCGCGATGGTAGGTTCAAGGGCCCCGCGCCATGACGCAAGAGACAAGGTTCATGGGATTACTCGCTACGCAGACGACGTTGCGCTTGTTGGGATGCTTCACGCAAAGGTGGTGCGCTCTGCTCACGCGTGTGCTCGGCTCGTGTCGGTGGATATCTCGCGAGCAG
>JAGQGZ010000246.1 GCA_020432105.1 Dehalococcoidia bacterium
GTTGTTGCGTTGTAAATGCCGTAGTGAACGAAGCTCCGGATGGGGCTGCCGTTCGCGTCGTAGCTGTCCCGGCCAAATGTGGCGAAATAGAAATCGTAAACGCGTCCAGCCCAAAAGTGAGCGTCTTCACCGTCTTTGGTCGACGGCGGGCTCACACCCGCAATGGCTCCCTCTTCAGTCAGCCAGAGAACGCCGCGGTCCACGGCTCCCTGGAACGTAATCTCGTCGTTGGCGGTATAGGTTAGCCGTTCGCGGTCAGTGACGAGGGCGTCGAAATGAAACAGCACGCGCCCGTCCGTCGCGTCCACGAAAACGGTTGGTGAGGCAGGAGGCGACGAGACATCCAATTCGACGGCCCAGGCGGCGACAGTTTGTGATGTCTTACCAGTCAGGAGGCCCTCGTTGAAGGCGACCAAATCTGTCGTCAGGACCGTCACGGTGTCGGGCTCTGCCTGTATAGATGCCACCGCCGCCTGCGATGCTGCATCAGCGTCAATTGCCGGGTCAGCGTCGAGGATCGGATTATCAGGTGGGATCGTCGCGCTCACGTAGTCGACCCAACCGTCGTCGGAGACATGTACGCGAATGTCACCGGCAAAGAGGGGTAGACCGCTCACCTGCCGGCGGAATTCGACGGCGGTCGCTCCCTCGAACTCATGCACCTGAGTGATTGCGATATCCGACGAAGGATCGGAAAGGCGATAGAGCTGCCCGTACGTCGTTAGGAAGTAGGCTGCCCGCTCCTCCGGAGACTGACCTGCGCTGGGAGGCAGCGGAACCGCAGCCTGAAGCGTCCTCGGCATTCCTGCTTCGAAACGTGCGACAACCGCCCCTGCCGAATTGGCCTGCAAACGTGCGAATGCTTCCTTCTGTTCAGAGCTCAGTCCATCGGGGTCGGCCATGGACCCATCACCCGCTGCCAGAAACCAGGCAACCCCGGTGACCACAACAACGAGTGCGGCAACCGCGGCAAGAATCGCCACTGTTTTCCGAGGGATCGACCGGTGGGGAGGGGTTGGCTCCATACCCGATCCGCAATACGGGCAAAACGCGGCGTTTGAGCGGACGTCCCTGCCACATGTGCCGCAGATGGATAGACTCGACGTTGGCGGCAACACCATCCCGCAGCTTCCACAGAACTTCGCCGCCTGTTGCACAGGCTCCTGGCATCCGGGACACCGCTGCTGGTTCGCTCCCGGCCTGCGTACCTCGTTCGGCCCGCGCTCCTCCATCACTACCCCTGGCTAGATCGAGGCAAGCCTATAGCAAACCGCGTTCGGGCGTCTCGCCGACAGCGTGGTCACGCGGGCTCAACAACGACACTATGGCCCTAACGGCTCATCGCAGGTGTTCCGAGGATCAACCTGGGGCAGTGCTTGAAGGGTAACCATCCGCGTTGGCGGAGGTGTGGCTGGTGAGCAAGCAGAATCCCGTCCAGAACATGGGGCCGTGCTCTCAGGGGCCTACGGGGTGGGGTCAGGGTATGTGGGTATCAGTTGGAGCGGGATGAGACAGGGCAACTCTGGCGGCTTCGATCCGAGACTCGACAAGGTGCTTCGGGAACAGGCCTCCAACAACAAGAATGACTGCGAGGGTGGCGAAGGCGGCCGTCTCCCGACCTCTCAAGGCCAGCGAAACTCCGTCAAGACGCGTTCCACAGAAGAGTGAGAAATACATTTTCAGTACGGTCACTCCGTTCAGTGCTACGGCCGCAATCACTATGAAACCGACGTAGGGAAACTGACCGACGATGCCAGCCACGAGTAGTTCTTCGCCGAGAAATCCAAGGGTCCCGGGGAAGCCCACGCTTGCAAGGCCGAATATGAGGAAGCTCGCAGCAAGCAGTGGCATCTGCTCGTAACCTCCGTGGTGGTCGCGGAGGGAGAGCCTCCCTCGCCGCAACTCCAACGCGGCGATGGTTAGTCCCAGGCCACTCATTGAGAGGCCTGCCGCCATCCAGACCGCGAGGGTGCCGGCCACTCCATCCTCGTTGCCGGTACCCAAGCCAACGAGGACCAACGCCGACTGGCTCATAAACAGGTAGCCAAATGCCCTACGAGTGTCGGATTCAACCACCGCGAGCATGGCTCCATATAGCGTTGTTAGAAGGGCCGCCGTAGCCATGAACTCCAGGGTTCCAGCAGGCGTAACGGGCAGCACAATCACCACGATGGCGTAAGCGCCGACCTGTGGTGTGTTGAACAAGATGGCGGGGACGAGGTGGCCGCGCTCGAAGGACTCCGGCATCCACGAGTGCACGGGCACGATGCCCTTGCGGATGAGGAGAGCGGCGATGATGAGCCAGACGGCCGCTGCATCCCAGCGGCCGCCGAACCGAAGAAGCACAACGCCACCGACAAGCAACAATGAACTCGTGGCGAGGTAGGTCCCCGCTACCCGATAGACTCGGACCAGTGCGTGGTGTTCGGATAGAAAGACCAGGCTGCTGACCACGATCAGGCCGGCAAGAAGTTCGGGCGAGGTGCTGGAGAATGCCAAAACCATCGCCAGGTATGCGAGTGCGGAGCGTCTGGCGCTTCTGGCCGAAAACGATAGTCGTGGGGCGATCGCCAAGCCACACAGCCAGATGAGGCCAA
>JAGQGZ010000247.1 GCA_020432105.1 Dehalococcoidia bacterium
GCTGAAGAACTACGACGACTTCGAAGTTGTCGGCGAAGCTTCCGATGGTAATGGCGCGATTCGTGAAGCGGCTCGACTTCAGCCCGACCTCGTTGTCATGGACATCCGCATGGGCGGCATCGATGGTATCGAGGCCTGCCGCGAAATCCGGTCGAACGTGCCCGGCATCAACGTCCTCATGCTCACCTCCTATGGCGGCGAACAGGCGGTCACGGCTGCCATCCTCGCTGGTGCTGCCGGTTTCATGCTCAAGGAGGTCAAGACCCCCGAACTCCTCGCCGCCATGCGCGTCGTTGGGCGCGGTGGCAGCACACTCGACCCCAAGAGCACCGCTGCTCTTCTCGAACAGATTCGCCAGGGCAGCGTGATCACCGAGGAAGATCGGCTTGCCCTGGACCTGAGTGAGCGCGAACTGGCCATCCTCGATCTCATCGCCGAAGGGCTCACGAATCGCGAGATCGGCGGCAAGCTTTACCTCTCCGAGAAGACCGTGAAGCATCACGTCAGCGATATCCTCGGCAAGCTCGGCGTAACCCGCCGCATTGAGGCGGCCGCCTTCGCCCTCCGCCGTCAATCTCGCCGCTACGATTGAGGCACCCGCACCGACTGCAGGACGGGCACGCCCGGGTGAACCGGCACTCGGCCGCCCATACCAGGCACCGTGCTATGCCATCGCTTTCCCGTCCGTGAAAACACTGAGCCGCCTCGAGGTTCGCGAATGCGGTCACGTTTGAGAGCTCCGGCATGCGTCATGCTCGCCCTCCTGGTCCTGCTGAGTCTGGGGTTCGCGAAGGCGGGGCCGTCCAGTGCCCAGGGCTCGGCTGAGACGGAGCTGGCAGAGCGATACGCTCCCGTCATCGCGCGCAAGGCCCAGCAACGCAATTGCGACAACCACGGCGAGGCATTCCGCCCCGTGCCCGTAGACGTCGTTCTCGGTCGAAGTGACGTCGTGCTCCGGGGCCCGGCTGGGGAGAGGATCGCGGCTCCAACGGCAGCGGACCTCTATGGGCGTGGCGATGGCTGGTTCCTCGACTTCCCAGGCGACGCGCTCTCCCCGGGCTGTGACTACGAACGCTGGTTCGATCAAATAGCCGCTGATGTGCCAACGACCGTCTACGCCCATGTCGTAACGGAACCCGGCCACGACGGCTTCATTGCACTCCAGTACTGGCTCTACTGGCCGTACAACGATTGGAACAACCGCCACGAGTCGGACTGGGAAATGATCCAGCTTGTGTTCCCCGCTAGCTCCGCCGAGGCCGCCCTCAACGTCGATCCCGTGGAGGTCGGCTATTCGCAACACACCGGCGCCGAACGGGCAGAGTGGCAGAGCACAAAGCTCGAGAAGGCGGGCGGTCATCCCGTCATCTTGGCAAGCAGAGGCTCCCACGCGAACCACTACGGCCAGGGTCTCTACCTGGGCTACAGCTCCGACGAAGGCTTCGGCTGCGACGACACCGAGAACGCAACGCTGCGGGAACAGGCAGCGGTGATCGTACTGCCCCATCAGCCCACGGGTCCCGGCGACGCGTTCGCCTGGCTTTCCTTCGCGGGCCGATGGGGCGAACGCCGGGCTGAGCCGAACAACGGTCCTACCGGGCCCGCACTGAAACGGCAATGGGACGCGCCCATGAGCTGGGCAGAGGACGAGTGGCGCGGCGAGAGCCTGCGAGTACCTTCCGTCAGCACCATCGCACCCTCGGCGACGGACTTCTTTTGTAGCGCGGTAAGCCGGGGCTCGATGTTCTACTTCGCCTACCTGCGTCAGCCCTGGTTCGTACTCGGCCTTGCGTTCGCCTTCCCGCTGGCGGGACTATGGCTTGTTCGCCGCACCGCCTGGAGCCCGGCCCCGCACACACCCGTCGACCGCAAGCGGCGCGCCGGAGAGATCCTTCGGGCCGCCGCTGTGATCTACCGCCGGCGGCTGTTTCTCTTTGCCGGGATCGGGTTCACTTTCCTCCCTATCGGTGTGGTTGCCGCGTTCTTCCAGTGGCTGGCTTTCGACTTCACGCCATTGGGCACCCTCGCAAGCCTCGCCGACAACGACGGCATTGTCGGCGGCGTGGCTGCCCTCAGCTCCGGGGCCTTCACTGCTCCCGTCGCGGCCGTCGTGGTCTATGCGGCAACGGCCGTCGCCGTCGATTCGCTCGATCGGCCGGCGGAACTCAGTATCCTCGGCGCCCATCAGCAGGTACTGCGGCGAGCTCGTCATCTCACTCTCGCCTCGCTCCGGGTCTTCGTCGTCGTTGCCCTGCTCACAATCACGGTGATTGGGATTCCCTTCGCCGTCGTCTACTTGATCTGGCATTCGCTCGCCAACCAGGCCGTGATGATCGAGAAGATCAGTGCCACGGCCGCTCTCGGGCGAAGCGAGGAGATAGTGCGTGGCGACACGCTGCGGACCTTCGGTGTCCTCGCCTTCGTCAACCTCGTCATAGTCGCAGCGGGACCTGTCCTCGGGATCGTTGCGCTCTTCCTCTGGAATCCCAGCCTCGCAGTCATCAACCTGATCAGCGCGGCTGCCTACGCGATCCTGGTGCCCTACGCGGGAATCGTGGCCGCCTTGCTCTTCTACGACC
>JAGQGZ010000248.1 GCA_020432105.1 Dehalococcoidia bacterium
TCGTCGCCTTCTGCCTCGGCGTGCCTATCTTCGTCTTCACGCTTCCCGCCGGTGTCGTTGCCGACCGCGTCGATCGTCGCCTCCTGCTCTTCGGCAGCCAGGGCACGGCAATCGTCGTTGTCTCGCTCACAGCCATCCTGATCTGGACTGGCCTTGCCAACCTCTGGGTGTCCTATGCCCTGGCGCTCGGCATCGGGGCCACGGTGGCGGTGGGCCAACCCGTCCGCCAGGCCATCCTGCCATCACTCGTCGATCGCAAGACGCTGATGAACGCCATTGTCCTCAACACCCTCGGGATGAACGTCACCTTCATCATCGGGCCGGCGCTCGGTGGTGGTTCGATCGCCCTGCTCGGCATCGGCGGGGGGTTCGCCGTCCAGGCTGCGATCCTCGTCGTCGGTTTCATCCTCCTCATTCCCCTGCGGATCCCGCCGCCCGGCGCCGGTGCGACGGAGAAACGGCCGCTCTCCGACCTCCGCGACGGCATTGGTTTCGTTGCCCACAACCGCAATATCGCGCTCCTCATATTGCTCCTCATGCTTACCGGCATCTTCATGATGGGTCCGAGCACAGCGCTCATCCCACAGGTGGCGAAGGAAAACCTGGGCAAGGAGGCGTTCGCCGCCAGCCTTCTCTTCACCTTCACCGGCGTTGGTATGCTCACCACTTCGCTCTGGTTGGCCTCACAGCGTGAACTCAAGAACAAGGGTGCATTCTTCATGTTCGCCGTCATCGCCGGCGGTATCCTCATCGCCGCAATCGGCCTCTCGGGGATCTACCTGCTCACCTGTTTCCTGATGTTTCTCTGGGGCGCCGGTGGTGGATTCTTCATCAACCTCAACCAGACGCTCGTGCAGGGCAACACTCCTGACAACTACATGGGCCGCGTGATGAGCATCCATACGCTCGGGTTCCTGGGGTTCGCTCCCCTGGGCTCATTGCTCTCCGGCGGCATGGCAGCGGCTATCGGAGCCTCGGAGTGGATGGCCGTCTCCGGCACTATCCTCAGCTGCATCACCGTCCTCATCTTCCTCACCCAGGGACAGTTGCGGCGCATGGAATAGGCAGCAGGGCCGTCTCTCAAAACGAAGACGCCCGCTTGTGAGCGGGCGCTTTCTTGCTGGAGCATGGTCGGGGTGCTCGGATTTGAACCGAGGACCTCTTCGTCCCGAACGAAGCACTCTGCCAGGCTGAGCTACACCCCGAAACCGAAGGACAATCGTAGCAGCCCCGGACCGGTTGGCGGAATCGTCCTTTGGCCCCAACCACCCATCTGCGCTAGATTCGTCGTCTGCCTGAGGAGGTGCCCCCATGCCATCCACAGCCGTCACCGTCCGCGTTCCCGCCACCAGTGCCAATCTTGGCGCCGGTTTCGATTGCCTCGGGCTTGCGCTCGATCTCTTCGCCTCGATCACGGTGAAGTTTGGCGATACCGAGCAGGAACCAACCAATGACGTCGGCGAAAAGATGGTCCTCACGGCAATCCGTGCGACCTATAGCCGCCTGGACCGGACGCCGCCCGCCGGCATCAGTGCGTCCTATGGGGTCTCCATCCCACTCGGCCGGGGCATGGGCGCGAGCGCCGTGGCCCGCGTTGCCGGCGCTCTCGCCGCCAACGAATTCGAAGGCCGCCCGCTTAGCCGGGAAGAGTGCATGGCCGTGGCTGCCGACCTGGAAGGCCACGGTGATAACGCCTGCCCGGCGATGTTCGGCGGTGTCCAGGTTTGTGTTACCGATAACGGGCGCTACCTGCATGTCCCCGCCCGCTTCCCCGCCGACGCCACCATCGCCATTCTCATCCCCGACCACAGCATGGCGACCAAGGACGCACGCAAGGTGGTCCCCGATTCCTTTTCAAAGGAGGATGCGGTGCACAACGTTGGCCGGGCGGCGCTTTTTGTTGCCGCCCTCTCTGCCGGTCGCTTCGACCTCCTCGATGCGGCTACCGACGATCGGTTCCATCAGCGCCAGCGGGCATCGCTGTTCCCGCCCCTCTTCGATATCTTCGGCGTGGCGAGGGCCGCCGGTGCCCATGCCGCCTGGTTGAGCGGCGCAGGGAGCTGCGTCGCCGCCTTCTGCAGCGAAGAATCGGGCCGCCCCGTGGCTGCTGCCATGCTCCAGAAGCTCCAGGAGAGTGGCATGGCGGGCAGGACACTCGTGACCCGCATCAGCCGCACCGGTGCCGAAGTGGCGCGCGTCGAACTGGTCGAGGATTAGCAAAGTGCCAGTCCGGCCCGCCCGCGAGGACGACCTCGACACGATCATCGAGCTCATCCACGCCCTGGCCGAATACGAGCGAGAACCGGAAGCGGTGAAGCTCGAGCCAGAGCAGCTTCGCGACCACATCTTCGGCGACCGCCCCTACGCCGAGGTCATCATCGCCGAAACCGGTTCCGGCGCCTCCGCCGGGTTCGCCCTGTTCTTCCACAGCTACAGCACCTGGATGGGCCGGCCTGGTATCTGGCTGGAGGATCTCTTCGTCCGCCCGGAGCTCCGGGGCAAAGGCTACGGCCGGGCGCTCCTCGCTGAGCTAGCCCGGCTGGCCGTGGACCGCGACTGTGCCCGTCTCGAGTGGT
>JAGQGZ010000249.1 GCA_020432105.1 Dehalococcoidia bacterium
GGACCGGGCCGCTCTGACGAACACGATCCTTGGCGTATCGAAGCTGGTAGAGGCACATCCCGAGATCCGTGAACTGGACCTCAACCCGGTGTTCGCCTACCCCGATGGTGCGGTTGCCGTCGATGCTCGCATTGTTGTTGCGGAGGCCTAGCCATGGGAGTTCCCGGACACCGGCTCGACGCAATGATGAATCCGAAGACGGTGCTCGTCATCGGTGACAAGGGCCCCAACTACATGTGGCTCAAGAACAACCTCCCATTCAAGGAAAAGGGCGGCAACCTCTACTCGCTCCAGATTGATGAGCGCGAGATACCCGGGATCAAGGAACTCGGCATCGAGAACTTCACCGCAATCGCGGACGTTCCAGGGCCAATCGACTATGCCCTTGTCGCCGTGCCACGGCAGGTCGCGCCGTACGTCCTCAAGGACCTGATTTCGGTGAAGGCGAACGGTGCTGCCTTCTTCACCTCGGGGTTCGCCGAAACGGGTGAAGAGCTGGGCATTCAGCTCCAGGCACAACTCACCGAAATGGCCAGGGAGGCTGACTTCAACCTGGTTGGCCCCAACTGCATGGGGCTCTACCTGCCCAAATCCGGGGTGCGGTTCAGCAACGACGCACCCGTAGCCGACGACGGCAAGATCGGGTTCATGTCCCAGTCGGGTACCCACGGGATTATGTTCAGTCTCGTCGCCGGGGCCAATGGCCTGCATCTCAGCCGCTGCGCAAGCATTGGTAACGCCATCATCCTCGACGTCAGCGACTACCTCGACTACATGGCCGACGACTCCGAGACCGAAGTTATCGGCATGTACGTCGAAGGTGTACGGGACGGCCGGCGGTTCTTCGAGTCGTTGAGGGCGGCCTGCAGCAAGAAGCCTGTGGTCGTCTGGAAGGGCGGTCAGACCGCAGCCGGCGCCCGGGCCACGATGTCGCACACGGCCTCCCTTGCAACACCGCAGGCCACCTGGGACGGAATGATGCGGCAGTGCGGCGCAATAACGACCAACAACCTCGACGAAACCGTCGACGCGATGCGCGCGCTGCTCCAGGCAAGGCCCGTGCGCGGCACAGGCATGGGCCTCCTCGCCCAGACCGGTGGCCAATCGGTGAGCATCACCGATGCCTTCGCCAAGCAGGGATTCGAAGTGCCACGCCTGACTGATGCGTCCTATGCCCAGCTTGGCGAGTTCTTCAACATCGTGGGTGGCAGCTACCAGAATCCCCTCGATATGGCCGGCACCATCCAGGGGAAGGTGGAAGTGGCTGCCCGCATTCTCGAGATCGTCGAGGCGGACCCCAACATCGACGCGATGGCGATGGAACTTTCGGCGATGTTTGCCGCTCGGCAGTGGAAGTCCAAGCCCGAGACGCTGGACGAGATGCTGGCGATGCTCGCCGAGCACGCGCGCAAGTCGGGCAAGCCCTTCATCACCGTCCTTCACTCCGCCCACGAAGAGGAGTACGTCGGCTCCATCAAGTCGAAGTTCAATGACCACGGTGTGCCGGTGTTCAACAGTTTCGAACGGGCCGCTGCTGCCCTCGCTCGGTCGCGCGACTACTATGCCGACAGTAAGGCCTAGCGTTCTGGACAGGTGAGACAGCGCTCCATCGGCGGGGAGGCATGCGAGACTCCGCACTCTGAGAGCAGACGTGCAGTGAGCCACAGCGGAAGGCCCATAACGCCGCAGAAGCAGCCGTCCATGGCATCCACGGTGGGCACGTCGGCATCCTGGATGCCATAGGCCCCCGCCTTGTCTATGGGCCGCCCTGAATCGACGTAGGCCGCAATCTCGCTATCAGTGAAGCGGTGGACGAGCACACGACTGATTGAGGTTGCGGCAGAGAGTCGGCCCCCGGTTACAACTGCCACTCCGGTTCGAACCTCGTGCCAATGGCCGGCGAGCCTTCGGAGCATGTGCCGAGCGTCATCGTGGTCCACCGGCTTGCCCAGCACATTGCCATCGGCCACAACCACGGTATCGGCACCAACGACGCATGCTGATGGATTGCGCCCGGCAACCGCCTGAACCTTCGCTACCGCCAGCCTTTCTGCCAACGTCTCTACCGGTGGATCGTCAAATTCTTCGACCTCGCTCAGAATCACCGAGAACTCCGGGACGATCGCAGCGAGCAGCTCCCGCCGTCGTGGCGATGCAGAAGCGAGGATCAGCGTCCGTTCAGCCACTCACGCGCTCGAGGCGAACGACACACTCGATGTGCGCCGTATGGGGGAACATGTCGATAGGTGTCACACGCTCAATGTTGTAGCCGGAATCGACCAGTCTGCGGAGGTCTCGCGCCAGCGTCGAGGGGTTGCAGGACACGTAGACCACCAGCGCGGGCGCCATGCCAGCTATTGCATCAATCACCCCTGGAGCGCAGCCCGGGCGAGCCGGGTCCACCAGCACCACATCGGGGTGAATCTCCAGAGAGGGCAGAATCTGCTCAACCTTCCCGGGGCAGATCGCAACGTTTGGCACGCCGGCAAGGTTTTCCTTCGCATCGTCTATCGCCGTAGCCGACTCCTCG
>JAGQGZ010000024.1 GCA_020432105.1 Dehalococcoidia bacterium
GAATGCGATAGGCAAGAAGTAGCCTAGGGCCGATCCCCGGGCCGGTAGATGAAGACGCGCCGCACCTCCACGAAGCTATCCTCGTCGACCGGTATCCGCTTTGCCCACTCGATCGCCTCGTCTTCGCTGCACTCGACAATGAAGTAACCACCGAGCGCTTCACGCGTCTCTGCGAACGGACCGTCGCTCATCATGGGACGGCCACCGCGGCGATGCACCCGCTTGCTGAACTGTTCCGCCCCCTGGAGCCCGCTCCCCGACCGGTAGTGGTCGGCGGCACGCATCTCCCGCTCCAGTGCCGCGTGTTCGGGTTGCTTGCTGGGTCCGGTCGGTGGATTCGATGGGTCATAGACGATGGCGAGCAGGTATTGCATGGGCTGCCTCCCGTTGGGTCTCGAAGGATAACGATCGGCCGGCAGCCGGGATCGACCATTCCGTCAGCGAACGAGGAACTCTGTGCTCGCGAACCCGTCGATATCCCCCGGCGCCCGTACGGGCAGCCACTCCGTACCGTCGGTCTCGTGGGGGTCACCGGTTACGTGGAACAGCACCCCGTCGGCAAAGCAGCCGAGCGACTGCGAGGTCGTATCCGCGCGCTCCCGCACGTGGAGGCAGGAGCCGGGAGCATCGACCAGGGCGAAATCACCCGTCACGACTCCCGTGACATAGGCGTCGCGGTCTTGCTCGGTGGGCTGGAGGCCATCGATACGGTTCATCTCCCCGGTGGCGAAGTTCAGTATGGCGGCGTCCGCAAGGCCGCCTGGTGAATAGTTCCATCGCCGAATCACAATCCTGTCCTCATCGATCCAGCCGACCAGCGCAGGGTCCATGCGTTCGAGCCTCACGGTTCGCAACAGGGCTCCATCTGGCGCCACCTGGCTGATGTAAACGGTGGCGTCATTGTCCCGCGGTAGCGGAATCCACCACGCCAGGTCGATGGTGGACCCGCGGATGACGGTGAAGGAACCGGGCAGCGGCGGCAACCTCACCGGCGCCGCTATGACATTGCCGTCCTCGTCGTACGTGGTTCCCCCAAAATCTGGGAGACCAGGATCACCGGTGGCCCAGACCAACCTGTCGCCGAGCATTTGCGCTCGTGCGCCTGGTGCTGGTGGTTCGATCGGCTCCATACCCGGCCACGTGAACCAGCCCAGGGTTTGCGTGCTGTCGTCATACCTGCTGACGACCTGCACACCGTCGGACCGTGTTCCAACCATGTACACGCCTTCTGGACGTCCTCCGTCAGCCTCGAACGTCCAGGTAACGCCGCCATCCCCCGAGAGAAAAGCTTCGGAGCGTGCATCAGACGATGCCGGCCCGATGCCGCCGCAATATCCCTGCACGCACACGCTCGTCGAGAATTGCCCGAGGCCGTAGCCGCCGTCGGCGAAGTAGGCGCCGGAACCGTCCGGCAAAGTCTCCGACAGATCACGGATGTCCAGTCCGCCGTCCGTCTGTACGGCCCTGAGCCAGCGGTCGGCCGGGATCCCCTCCGTGAAGACGTAACCGTAGTAGTAGAGCACCACCCCTTCCGGCAGCGGTACCGGTTCGCCCTCCACTACTTCGATGTAGTCATCCCAGGGCGTCGGAGAAGGAGTGGCGGCCGGTGTCTCCGTTGCCACGGGCTCGACGGTCAACGGCGGCGACGTTGGCGCATCAGCCGTGGGTGTCGGTGTCGCGGCAGTGTTCGATCCGCCGCACGCCGCCCCGATTAGCGCTACCGCCGAAACTGCAGCCAGCGTCCATCTCATACCCGATCAACGCTTCCAGCCACCGGAAGGTTCCCTCGACCCTCTGTGCCCGACGCTTTACGCTCGCCCGCACCAACACGTCCGAGGTATTCCATGGCCATCATCCAGTCCGCATCCGGTCCGCTCGATACCGCCGACCTGGGCTTCACGCTCATGCACGAACACGTCCTCGTGTTGTGGCCGCCCTACTACCAGCAGTACCCGGAGGCCTACGATCGCGATGCCCTGATGGCCCGCGCCGAATCGAAGCTGACGGCGGCCCTCGACGGTGGCGTGAAGACGATGGTCGACCTCACCCCTATCGACCTCGGGCGCGATGCTGCCTTCATTGCTGAAGCGGCCCGGCGAACCGGCATGCAGATCATCGCGCCCACCGGCTTTTACTATCAGCGCCCCTTCCACTTCGTCGGCCGCCTCGACCGTGAGATGACGGACCTCATGGTCCGCGACATCACCGAGGGGATCAGCACTACGGGGGTGCGTGCCGGCGTCATCAAGTGCGCCACGGAACCGGAGATGGACCCCATCAATGAGCGAGTCCTTCGTGCCAGTGCCCGCGCCCACCGTGAAACGGGCGTACCCATCTGCACGCACACCTACCCGGCCAACCGCACCGGCCTCGACCAGCAGCGCGTGTTCAAGGAGGAAGGCGTTGACCTGGGGCGCACCGTGATCGGTCACAGCGACGACACGCAGGACATCACCTACCTCGAAGAGATCATCGAGAACGGCAGCTACTGCGGCATGGACCGCATCGGCATCCAGCGCCCTAACACCGACGAACAGCGCGTCGACCTGGTCGCGAAGCTATGTGCCAAGGGCTATGCCAGCCGCATCACCCTTTCCCACGATGCCGCCTGCTATCTCGACATGATGACCGATGGCATCATGGACGAACGCGCGCCCCAGTGGAACTTCACCCACATCCCGAAGACGATCGTCCCGATGCTCAAGGAACGCGGTGTCAGTGACGCAGAAATCCACCAGATGACCGTGCAGAACCCACGCGACATCTTCGAGAAGACAGGGGCCTACTGAACTACTGGGAAAACGCGACCGGCTCGCGGAACACCGCGGTGTACCCCAACTCTCCCAATGCAGGCACGTATGCAATTGACGTGAAGGGGTACCTCAGGACAAAGCTTACTGGAGCTACTGATGCGCCTCGCCACGTTCGCCGTCTTCCTCCTCCTCGGCGCGGTACTGGTCGTGCCGCGCCCAGCGGCTGCGGATGCTGCCAGCTCCGGTAGTTCCCGGCTCCAACCCCTGGCGGAACAGGCCGCTCAGCCTGTCCCGCCCGAGCTCGTCTCGTTCGGACAGGCTATCGCTGCAGACCTCCGCGCGGGCCGCAACCATGACCTTGCGTCGCGATTCCTTCCCGTTCCCGTGACGTGCCCCCAGTTCCAGGTCGATGACACGTTGATACCGCTCTGCAAGGGTGTCGAGGAGGGCGTCACCGTGTCCGGCTGTCTCTCCGGCCGAATCGCCGGCGGCGCGGGCTGGCTCGACTGCGAGGGCAGCCTGCCGGCATCGCTCTCTTCTCTTGCTGCCCAGGAGGGGTTCCGTAGTTCCGCGTTCCGGCTGTACACGGTCGCCCTTTCAGGATTGGACGTGGGCACGCTGGCCTGCCCGGAGTGCGCGATGCTTGTGTTCAGCACGCCGGCCGATGCTGAGTTCGATACGGAACCGGCGCAACCGGGGGTCGAGGCCAACATCGTCCAGTTCCAGGTTATCGACAGCCCCGCGGGAATGCGTATCCACTCGTATGCCGTCGGTCATATATGGAGCAACACGACCGACTTCGCGATCCTTAACGGTGGCGTCGTCGAAGGCCGAACGTTCTTCGCCGTGGACACGCTGGGACCGCCAGCGACAGGCACTGGGGTCGCCACCGGCGCACCAATCAGGTCTTGGGCGCTGATGCTCATCGGGACGGCCGCTATTGCTGCTGCCTCCGGGCTGTTCGCCGCTGGTCGCCGCCCCGATTAACTCGCCTTCACCGCATGCATGAGTAGCCGCCGATAGGTGTACACGACCGGCCGGGTGTCGGGGAGAGCGGCATAGAGGCCCTCGCGATAGCGCTTGAGGAACTCCTCATATTCCTGCTCGGTCAGGCGGGCCTTGTAGTAGGTGAGGTACGTCCCTTTCACCCATTCGACGATGGAGTCGCGGGATTCGAGGTGGTGGACGTAGATCCGCAAGACAACCTCGATGTCCGTGAAGCCGAGGCTATCGAGGATCTCCGCGTAGCGTTCGGGCGCGAGTACGGGCCACGTTCGCGGGCCGCCGAGAACGCGCAGAAAGGGATCCTCATCAGCAAGGGCGTCGGCCACGAGGTGTGAGACGTGGGTGTCGTTGTCCGGCATCTGGATCGCGATCTGGCCACCCGGCGCCACCGCCTCTGCCAGCTTTGGAAACAGCGATTCGTGCTCGTCCACCCACTGCAGGGCAGCATTCGAAAACACGAGGTCGTAGGGCGTGCGCGGCCGAAAGCGGAGGATGGTGCCAAGTTTGAATGCCAGGCCACGTCCCGCCTGTTCCCGGCTCCGTTCGAGCATCGTCTCGGAGTTGTCGAGGCCCACGGTCGACTTCGCGCCGACTCGCTCGTGCATCACCTTCGTCAGCTCGCCGGTGCCGCAGCCGAGGTCGATAGCGCGACCTCCCGGGATCGGCGTGACCATGTCCAGGAGGTCGAAGAACGGCTTGCTCCGCTCATTGCGAAAGCGCTCGTACTGTTCCGGGTTCCAACTCGACATCAGCCGATCACTCCTTCACTGCGCAGACGCTCACGGTCCGCATCGGTGACGCGGAGCCAGCCCCCGAGGATTTCATCCGTATGTTCCCCGTAGCCGGGCATCGGCGTTCCCACCTGCGTGGGCGTGCCGGAGAGTCTCAGTGGTGAGTTCGGCAGCTTCAGGCTTCCCTCGAGGCCATCGGGCATCGGAACATCGACAAGTGCCTGCCGGGCAGCGACATGGGGGTCGTGGAAGAGGTCTTCAATGGTGTTCACGCGCCCCAGGGACGCGACGTTCGCCGGCTCCAGGATGCCTATCCATTCCTCCGTTGTCCGCTGCACCGTCGCCTTCGAAAGCTCAGCGATGAGGGCCTCCTGGTTCTTCACGCGGACGTCGTTGGTCAGGAACCGCTCGTCGAAGGCGAGGTCGTCGCGGTCGATGAGCGCACAGAACATCTCCCACTCCTTCACGTTGGCGACGACCAGGTACCCATCCGCGGTCGGGAGGGGGCTGAATGGCGCGACAAGGGGATGGGCATTTCCCGTGCGGGTCAGGTTCTCACCGAAGGCCGAGTATCGGACGATCGCGTTTTCGCAGAGTGCAATCTGGGACTCCATCAGCGAAACATCGAGGTGCTGCCCCTCGCCGATACGCTCTCGTGCCTGGAGAGCGGCGAGGATCCCGATCGCGAGGTAGAGGCCCCCGGTCATGTCACCAATGCTGACACCCACCCGCATTGGTGGCCCGTTCGTTTCGCCGTTCAGCGACATCGTCCCGCCCATCGCCTGGGCCACTGCATCCACGCCCGGCTTCTGGGCGTAGGGGCCGTCCTGGCCAAACCCGCTCAGGGAGGCATAGACGATCCTGGGATTGCGTTCCCTCAGGGCCGGGTAGTCGAGACCGAGCCGGGCCATCGTCCCGGGTCGAAAGTTCTCCGCCACAACGTCCACGTGGTCCGCAAGTCGCAGAACGAGGTCCTTCCCCCGGGGGTCCCGCATGTCGATGCAGATGCCCTTCTTGCCCCGGTTGGGGCTGAAGAAGAAGGTGGAGACTCCATCTCTATACGGTCCGAAGCCACGCTGCCGGGCCGTGAGTCCCGGGTACTCTACCTTGACGACCTCTGCCCCGAGGTCGGCGAGTTGCATCGTGGCGAAGGGGCCGGCGAGGGCCCAGGTGAAATCCAGGACACGGATGCCGTCGAGTGCGCCGGTTGGGAGCGATGCCATGGCGTAAGCATGGCACAGGGCGAATGCAGGTTCTCTGATTCGGGTTGAATTTCACTTCTCCCGGCGTAGGATGCGCACAATTCTATTTCGCGATGTCTGAACCGCGGTCAGGAGTCCCATGTGGCGGCACAGGCCCTCACTTCACTTGACGAGCTAACGCCCGCATGGCTCACCGGCGTACTGCAGGAGAGTGGCCACCTCGGGAACGCGCAAGTCTCTTCGCTGGAAGTGGACGAAATCGGCGTTGGTCGGGGCTATGTCGGCCTCACTCTCCGGCTCCGGCCCCGGTACGACCAGCACGTCGACCGGGCGCCTTCATCGCTCGTCGCCAAGCTCCCCACGTTCGTAGAGTGGCCCGCCGAGTTGATCCCCTTGATCGACCTGCTCTACACCACCGAGATTCGCTGGTACGAGACGCTTCGCGAACGCTGTCCGCTCGCGGTGCCGGGGTTCGTCTGGGCAGCAATGGATGCCCCCAATCACCGCTACTGCCTGCTGCTCGAAGACATGGGCTCGCTGCGCGTTGCTGACCAGGTCGGTTCATGTTCGCTGGAAGATGCGACCCTGGCTGTCCGTGAACTTGGCCGCCTCCACGCCGCTCACTGGAACGATGAGGCCTCGCTTTCGCACGACTGGCTACCCGGTCTCGCCCTGATGTCGATGTTCAGCCAGATGGTCTATCTCGGTGGTTGGGAGAAGTTCTGGGCCCACCTTGGACCCTCGTTGCCGGGTGAGTTCGCATCCGTCGGCGCGGCCATCGGCCCGGCCATGGGTTCGCTCCTGGAATTGATGGAGCGGGATGGCCGGACGCTCGTCCACGGCGACTATCGCCTTGAGAACTTCATGTTCAGGGAAGACGGCAGCCTCGTGGTGCTCGACTGGCAGCTGGCTCACGCCGGTGGTGGTGCGCAGGACCTTGCCTACTTCCTTTCCCAAAACCTGACGGTCGAGGCGCGGAGAGAGCACCAGGAGAGCCTCATCGATACGTACTTTGGTGAGCTCGTTGCCGGCGGCGTTGCGGACTATTCACGCGAGCAGCTCATGCGTGATTTTCGGGCGGGCTTGCTCGTCGCCATGACCATCCCCGTCAACGGTATTCGCACGCTCGACGATGTCACCGAATCCGGCGGCGGCGTGACTACCGAAGAGGAGCGCGCACTGCTGGAGCGGGCCCTCGCGTCAGGGTTGCAGCTGGTCACGACCATGAGCGAACGGAACGTTGCGGCGATATTCGACAACGATGCGCACCTGCTGCTTCAGGAGCTTGCCGCTTCCAGGGCATCCAGCAGCTGACCCTTCAGGGTGGCGAACTCCGGGCTTGTTTGGATTTCTCGCCCTCGCGGCCGGGGGAACGGCGACCGGAACTCAGCGACCAGCGTTCCGGGTCGTTTCGACATCACGTAAACGCGATCGGATAGCGTCAGCGCCTCCTCTACGTCGTGGGTCACAAAGAGCACCGTGCGGCGTTCGTTCGCCCATACATCCTGGAGCCAGGCGTGCATCTCCCGTCGCGTTATCGCGTCAAGGGCGCCGAACGGTTCATCGAGCAGGATCGTGCTGCGCGGCGTCAGGAACGTGCGAAGGAGGGCGACGCGTTGCTGCATACCGCCGCTCAGTTCCGACGGCCACGCCGATTCGAAGCCTCCGAGCCCGAAGCGCTCGAAGAGCTCACGGGCATGACTCGTCGCCTCTTTCCGGCCGACCCCGGCGATCGTCGCGCCGAGGGTCGCGTTCGCAAGTGCCCGGAGCCATGGGAGGAGCACTCCGCCCTGGGGCATATAGGCTGCCACCCCGATGCTCTGTGTCGCGTCCTGGCCGTCGACCGAGGCGTGGCCGCTGGTGGGTCGAATCAGTCCTGCAAGCACTTTCAGCAGGGTGCTCTTGCCACAGCCACTTGATCCAACAAGTGAGACAAACTCGCCCTCGGCAGCCACCATGTTCACATCCATGACGGCCTGCACCGGCGGTTTGCCCGGATACGCATGGGCGAGGTTCTCGACCTCGATCGCTGGTTCCACGTGTGGCTGGAACTCTACGGCAGGTAGGCGTTGGAGTAGGCGGCGTCCACGTCTATCTGTTCGTCGATAAGGCCCGCATCGAAGAGGAACTGCTCGAATCGCGTCCAGATTGCCTCGTCCTGCAGGCCCCACTGCCGACCGGGCTCGACGTAGCGGGTGCTCAAATACTCGGCACTGAGCCGAACCAGCTCCGCGTCGAGCTCGGGCGCAGCATCGAGGAGGATGGTGGCCGCCTCATCCGGGTTCTCCATGGCGTATTCGTAGCCCCGGGTGGTCGCCGCCAGGAACGCCCGGACGGTTTCCGGGTCATCCTTGATGAGACCTTCGGAAGTGATGATCAGGGGCGTGTACCAGTCGGGGATGCAGTCGACGTTGTCGATGAAACGGACGAAGTTAACGTCGGCACCGACCAGTTCGGTCGCGCGGACCCCGTCCCATCCGTCGAAAATCCAGACGAAGTCGTACTGGTTGCGGGCCATGCCTTCGAGGAATTCGGCCTGGCCAACCTCCACGTACTGGACCTGAGAGGCGTCTCCGCCACCGCACTCTGTCAGCGCGTCTATCAGGGCCCTCTCCAGCGGGCCGCCGAATCCGCCATAGGTGTGGCCCGCCAGGTCCCCGGGCCCTTCAATGCCGTCTTCGGCCAGCGACATCAGGCTGGAGGTGTTGTGCTGGATCACAGCGGCAATGGAAACAACGGGCACACCGGCCGCCCGTGCGGGAATGACATATTCCTGGGCAGAGATGCCGAACTGGGCAGTCTGATTGCCGACGACCTGTTCAACGCCGCCTTCCCCCGGCTCGACGATGTTGACATCCAGCCCCGCTTCTTCGTACCAGCCCTTCGCCTTCGCGATGTAGACGCCGTTGTGGTTGGTGTTCGGAACCCAGTCCAGCATGAAGGTGACCGGGGTGAGCTTGTCGCCCCCGTCGCCGTCGTCGTCGCCACAGCTCATCGCTCCGGCAGAGAGCGTCGTGACGATCATCGCGGCCGCGATGGAGCCGATGATTCGATACCTCATGAGTTGTCTCCCTTTCCGGCAAATGCCCACGGCGTTGCCAGCCTGTTGATGATGTGCACGGCGGCGAAAAGCGCGAGGCTGAGCAGGGCTACGAGGACGATGCCAACGAATACCTGGTCGGTACGAAAGGCCGAGTTTGACCGCGTGATATAGAGACCGAGCCCTGATTGGGCTCCCATCAGTTCGGCAATCACGGCACCGGTTACCGCGTATGCCGCGGCGATCCGGAGTCCTGCGAAGAACCCCGGCAATGCCGACGGGAGCAGCACGTAGCGCAGCGTCTGCAGCCTGGTCGCGCCCATGCTCTGGAGCAGTGCAATCAGGTTGCGATCGGCGCCGAGCAGTGCCTCCGTGGTGCTGACGAGCACCGGGAAGAACGTGACGAGGAGAACCACCACCACCTTCGGTTCGATTCCGAAGCCGAACCAGATGGTGAGCAACGGAGCGAGCACGATCATCGGGATCGTCTGCGAGACGATCATCAGTGGGTACAGCACTCGCCGCACAATCGCGACGCTCGTCATGAGGGAGGCAAGGGCCACTCCGGCGAGTGCGCCTATCCCCAGTCCGAGGAGCGATTCGTTGAGGGTGGTCAGGGTGTGACCGGGCAGGGTGCCCCGCGTTCGCAGGAAGGCCTCCCAGACGAGGCTTGGTGCAGGGAGGACGTACGACGGCGTGTTGCGTACCTGGACCCAGGCCTCCCAGAAACCGACGAGCGCTACCAGGAGCAGCGTCGCCGGAAGGTAGTTGGCCAGGAATCGCCCGGCACTCCCGGCGCCGGGCAAGCGGGCACGAGGAAGGTCGATAGCAACTGTCACGGGCTAGCTCCGGAACTTTGCCGTCAGCGAGTCGATGGTTGGCGGGTCCACAGCCTGCGACTGTTCGAATTTGATGACCGAAACAAGGCTGCGTGCACCGGCGGCCAGGCAGGCTTCGTGGGCCTTCCGGGCCGTAGCCCAGACGGCGTCCGGCTCGCCTTCGATGGTGGTGCCGAGGGCGCCGACCTCGAACTTCAGGCCACTGTCCTGGAGCACGGCAATGGCCGCCTCGATGTGCTTATACGGTTCGCTGGATGGGCCGGCCGGTGATGGCAGGCACTGGATCTCGACTATCACGCTTCACTCCCCTGGGCTTGCCGCTGAGGAGGTCGGGTGCGGGTGGGAGGTGTTGGTCGCCTGCCGGCAAAAAAGAATGCCGGCGAGCCAGCGTGTGAGCTGGGCCTCCCGGCTTCGCTTTCCACGCCGCTTCCCTCCGCTCGCATTACCGAGATCAGGTGTGGGGTCGTCCTTGCGGATCTCAGCCTTTCGGCCCCCCCAGCGGCTAAACCGTTGTCTGCCCGAAGGCTAGAGCGCCAGGGGTGAGCACGTCAACTGCGAGCGTTCACCTGCTGGCCACCTCGCGGTCACGAAAGCGAACCTTATCCCTCTCCGTTGGGGGTCGAACAGCCGCCGATAATTGCCACAACGTTGGGGATTTCCCGCATGGTGGTTGAGCATGGATGTACGAGACCTCGCTGAACGTGCTCGCATTCGCCCGCCCGAACCGCGCCGGGGCCGGGAAGCGACCTTTGCCCGCAACTACCGGCGCTTTTCTACCGTCCTCCTGGCGATCATGGTCCCCCTGGAGCTCTACCTCCTTACGGTTGCCCCGCTTGTCGTCGTGCTCTTGCTCATGGGATGCACGTTCGCGCTGATCACGATGATTGGGCGTGGCTGGGAGTTCCTCGGTCGCGAACGCAGCGTTGCCGTCGAAGCTGCCTCGGACCGTACGCGCGATATGCTCCTGCGGGACCCTCAGACCGGACTGCCGAACCGCCAGTACCTGATCGACGAGCTCACTCGGGATGTCGCCCGCACCGGACGCTACGGAGAGCCGCTGACTCTTGCAGTCCTCGAGATCGCGGGCACCGATCGTCTCCGCGCGGCCTGGGGGGAGGGCGTCGTCGACCGGGCAGGCAGGCATGTCGCCGAGACCCTGCGGCGCATCACCCGGACATCCGACTTCATCGCCCGGATCGATGACACCCGCTTTGCGGCGCTCCTCGTGCAATGCAGCGATGAGCAAGCGACGGCATTCATCGACCGTGCCTCCCTGGCGGTGGCGAACCGGCCCCTTCGGGCTGAAGGTGAGCAGCGCGTGCCCGTCTACGTGATGGTCAACGCTCGGGCCACCCAGTTCGACGCAGAAAGGTTTCGCGGACCGCTGGAGTTCCTGAGCAAGGCCGGAGCCGATCTGTCCGTGCCCAAACCCGGTGCAGTGGTGGCCGGCGCGCGCCCGAAAGCCCGCGGCGACGCTCGCAATATCCGTCGCCAGCTAATCCGCGAAGCCGATGTGGGCCCCGGCGAAGAGCAGGTCATCGGTCGAAAGACCGCCTCCTAACTGCCCTTCGTCTTTTGCGCCTCGAAGTCGGCAAGAGTGGTCTGTGCGTTCCACATGGGGATGGCGCCATCGAGGCTGGTGATTCCCGCCCAGTTTTCCTGCACCCACTCTGCGTCCTTCAGGTCCTCGAGCCCGGGGCGTAGCCCGGGACCCTTCACCATCACGGCACGGTTGTAGTTTCCGGCACCTGCTTCGATCACAAGGCCGCTGTCGGTGTTCTCGTTCGAGACCAGGTAGGTTACGGCGGGCACGACGTGCTCCGGCTTCAATCTGTCGACCATTTCCTGTGGCATCACCGACTGGGTCAGGCGTGTACCCGCCACCGGGGCGATGGTGTTCACCATCACGTTGTACTTGGCACCCTCTTGCTTCAGCACATTCATGAAGCCGAGCATCGCCGTCTTTGCGGCGCCGTAGTTCGACTGTCCGAACTGCCCCCAGATCCCCGATGAGGACGAGGTGAGAATCACCCGGCCGTACGACTGCTGCCGGAAGATCGGCCAGGCCGCTCGGAGCACCGTGAATGATCCCTTGATGTGGACGGCAAACACGGAGTCCCAATCGTCCTCGCTCATGTTGTGGAGGGCGATGTCGCGCAGGATACCGGCATTGCAGATGATCACATCGACACGGCCGTAGGCATCCATCGCCGTCTTCACGATGTTGAAGCCGCCTTCGTAGCTGGCCACGCTGTCGTAGTTGGGTACCGCTTCGCCACCCGCTGCCTTAATCTCATCGACCACCTTCTGAGCCGGCGCCGCATTGGCGCCTTCGCCGCGGGGGTCGCCGCCAAGGTCGTTCACCACCACTTGTGCACCGCGCTTCGCAAGGTCGAGCGCATAGGCCCGGCCAAGACCACCACCGGCGCCGGTCACGATTGCTACCTGGCCGTCGAAAGAAATTGCCATCTCGAATTACCTGTCCTTTGGTCCGGCACGTGGCCGGGTATCGCAGTCTTGCAGCCTACCAGCAGTGCGAGTTTGCGTGC
Organism: Dehalococcoidia bacterium; assembly: GCA_020432105.1. Classification (GTDB taxonomy): domain Bacteria; phylum Chloroflexota; class Dehalococcoidia; order Tepidiformales; family Tepidiformaceae; genus JAGQGZ01. The sequence goes on from JAGQGZ010000024.1 coordinate 12,120, forward strand.
GCCTGTCCGGCCCCCCAACACAAGTCGATCGCTGACCGCCATCGCTGGTGGGGTATCACCCGGTTGAGAGCCCTGGCCTCGACGGCTGGATGGCAGTGACGGTGCTGTCGATAGAATCCAGAGGATGCAACGGGCAATCACAGGCGGCGCCGCCATCCTCCTCCTCGTCACCATCCGGTCGCTGGCCGAGGTCTACCGGCTGGAGTTCCACGGCCGTCGCCGCCTGGTCGACCCTGCCGCCCGAATGTTTGTGGCCGGGAGCCTGGTGGCAGCGGTCGCACAGGGCGCCACGCTGCTGGCGAGGGCGCTCGGCCGCTCGCGGATAGCAGTAGTCGTGCCGCCACTGACCGTCGCCGTGCTTTTCGCCTGGAAGGTCTTCTTTGGCCCCACCGAATCCGGTGAGGCTTAGCCCCGGGCCAGGTTTGCCACCGCCTCCGGCTTCTCCAGTGGCACCAGGTGCCCCACGCCGTCGAGGTGCACGTGACGGGCGTTCGGCAACATCGACAGGCCGCGTCGCACCATTTCCGCGTAGTAGCCGCCGGAGAACTCGGTCGTCACCAGGGTCACCGGGACCCTCAGGTCGAGCAGGGGACGGAACGGATCGGGGCGGCCCGCCGGCGGACGGTAGCGCCGTTGGAATACCTGCATGATCGGCGCGAGCATCTTCGCTTCGGCCTCCGGGTGGCAGCGCAAGCGCACAGTCCCGGCAGTCGTTGGTTCGAAGCAGCCCTCAACGTAGCTGCGAAACAAGTCTGGACGCGCTCTCCTAAAGTTGGGGGCAACCTTCCAGCGTTCTATCGCGGCGGTAATACCGGGGAATTCGACGCGCCGGCGCTGGGCGTTGGCCAGCGCACGCTGGTAGGTAGGGGGCCGCGTTTCGTTCAGTGGTGGGATACGGGGATCCTGGAGGGTTGGCTCCATGATCGTCAGCCGCTCCCAGCGATCCGGTGCGGTGGCTGCGGCCAGGAGCATGTCGGTACCACCGGCGGAGTGCCCGAGCCCAACGATGTTTCTTAGATCCAGCCGCTCGACAACCTCTCGCAGGTCACCGGCAAAGTCCGAAAAATCGTAGCCATCCTCCGGTGTCGAACTGTGACCCTGGCTGCGCCGGTCGATGCTGAAGCCGTGGAAGCTGGACTCCAGTAGCTGCTCGACGCCGAGGAACAATTCGGACGGAAGGCCGGTACCGCCCACGGTGACGAGCGGCTGAGCCCCCGGGCTACCCCACTCGCGCACCGAGATCTCGACGGCCCCAAGGTCGACCGCAAACCGTCTTCCGTGGCTCACACCGGCTGGGGTTGGGCACAGCCGATGATCTCGTGGACGTCGGCAACGTCCTCACGAACCAGCCATGCCTCGATTCCTTCGATCACGTCGAGCAGGGCGCGCGGGTTGGCGAACGTCGCCGTCCCTACCTGCACGGCGGTTGCGCCCGCCATCAGGAATTCGATGGCGTCCTCACCACTCTCGATGCCACCGCAGCCGATCACCGGCACGTTTACTGCCCGGGCCACGTCGTAGACCATCCTGAGGGCGATTGGCTTGATCGCAGGCCCGCTCAGTCCGCCGCGGGCCCGGGGCAGGACCGGCCGCCGGCGTTTCGTATCGATGGCCAGGCCAAGCACTGTGTTTATCGCGCAGATCGCCGATGCTCCCGCGTCCTCACAGGCTCGTGCCAGGGCTACCGGGTCGGTCACGTTGGGTGTGAGCTTCACAATGACGGGGAGATCGGTGTTGCGAACGGCTGCTTCCGTTGCCCGGCCGGATGCGACCGGGTCCTGGCCAATCTCAATGCCACCGGCGTCCACGTTGGGGCAGGAGATGTTCAGTTCGAGTGCAGCAATGCCGGGGAGGCCATCGAGCGCCCGGGCCATTTCACCGAATTCGGCCACGGTGTCGGCGGCGACATTGGCGATCACCGGTACGCCCCAGCGCGACCACTGCGGGGCAAGGTCATCGATGACAGCGTCGAGGCCGACGCTCTGGAGGCCGATGGAATTGAGCATGCCCATCGGCGTTTCCGCGACGCGCGGCTGCTGGTTGCCCTGGCGGGGGAACCGGGTGATTCCCTTACTGACGACTGCGCCCAGCGCCTCGATGTCGAAGCGGGCGGCGAAGTCGAAGCCCCAGGAGAACGTGCCCGAGGCGGGCATCACCGGGTTCTTGAGGACGAGATCGCGTTTGCGGCCGGGCGCAAGGTCTACCTGGAGATTTGGCTGCACGCCCTCAGTTTACCCGTCCGTGCCGGGCGTGGGTCAGGATGCTTCTCTTCGGCGCTTCCCGCCACGCAGGCTGAAGTTATCGCGGTCCCATTGCATCTCTTCGCTGGAATTGCGGAACTCTTTTTCCACACCGCAGCGCTTGCAATGACCGGCACTGGTGGCGCCGTTGGGTGTATCGATCACCCAATGGTGAAGACATTCCTGGGTTCGTGTGGCGGCCAAAAGCAAAGCCCTCCAATTCGCCCCGTACCGACGATCCTATTCCGAAACCGCGAAAGGTGCCGTAAACGCGTTTGCCCCGGCACACCCCGAGGCTCTACGATCGTTGGTGAGAGGCGCGTGGCCCCGGAGCCAAGGCCCGGGTGCACAGTACAGGACCCATCGAGCATCGCCTCCCCGGAGACCTTTCACCGAATGACCAGCGTGAGCACCACCAATCGCGAACAGGTGCTGGCAGCCCTTGCCACCGTCAATGACCCGGAATTGCACAGGGACATCGTCTCCCTGGGCATGATCAAGGAGTTGGCGATCGATGACGGGACCGTCAACGTCACCATCGAACTGACCACACCCGCCTGTCCCCTCAGGGACACCATCGAAGCAGACGTGAAGGCGGCAATGGATCGGCTGCCCGGGATTTCCGGGTTGGAGATCAAATGGGGAGCCGACGTTAAGGCCAGCCAGCCTCGTGAAGGCCAACAGCCGGTCGAGGGTGTCCGCAACATCATTGCCGTGGCCAGCAACAAAGGGGGCGTCGGCAAGTCCACCGTTGCCGCCAACCTCGCCATTGCCCTGGCCAAGTCGGGTGCAAAGGTCGGTCTTATCGATGCGGACATCACCGGTCCCAACCTGCCCACCATGTTTGGTGTCCCGGCCGGGTCCCAGGCGCAGAACAAGGAAGGCTTGCGGCAGATCGAGAAGTTCGGAGTCCAGATGGTCTCCATCGGGTTCCTCCTCCCGAAGGGGACGCCGGTTGTCTGGCGCGGTCCGATGATCGGCAGTGCTGTCCGCCAGATGCTCCGTGACGTGCCCTGGGAGGACATCGACTATCTCGTCATCGACCTTCCCCCCGGCACCAGTGATGCATCCATGAGCATGGCCCAGGATGCCCCAATTGCCGGTGTGGTCATCGTTTCCACTCCGCAGGACGTTTCCCTCGAAGATGCGATGAAAGCGGTCGCAATGTTCGAAAAGCTGGACGTCCCTGTGTTCGGAATGATCGAAAACATGAGCTACTTCATTGCTCCCGACACAGGTACCCGTTACGACATCTTCGGCCATGGCGGCGCGGAAAAAGCGGCCGAAGAACTTGGCATCGATTTCCTCGGTGCAATCCCTATCGAGCCGGCCGTGCGCGAAGGCGCCGACTCCGGCAACCCCATCGTCCATGCACACCCTGATTCAGATTCAGCACGGGCGATTACCAAGATCGCCGGCAGCGTTGCTGCGCGGCTAAGCGTTCTACAAAGGATGGGAATCTAAGCCTCCAATGGCTCTCAACATCACACCGCGTCGCAAATCAGCGACCGAAGACACAACCGCAGAGGCCCCGGCTACTGAGCTGGAAGCCGCAATAGCTGCCGACAAGGTAGCCACTGAAGAGAAGCCGGCCCGCCGGCGTACCACCCGCACGCGCACCACTCGAACATCGCGCGCCAAGACTGAAGAGACCACCGCCGACGACGAACCGGCTGAGGACGAAGAGAAGCCAAAGACGTCGCGACGCCGAACATCTTCGCGTACTCGCGCCGCCAAGTCCGATGACGAGAAGTCTGACACGTCGGAGGAAGGCTCGAGCGACGAGGACGAGCCAAAACCAAGGCCGTCGCGTCGTTCCAGTTCTCGAGCGACTGCTTCGCGAGCCACCGCTTCCCGCACCACCTCCCGTGCCACGGATTCCGGTGCCACTGCCGTCTCTGACACAGAGATCCTGGCCCTCCTCGACAAGCAGACGAAGGAGCTTGAACGCCAGGCCAAGACGCTCGACCAGCACGGCAAGCACATCGCCGAGCTCGAGAAACTGCAGCGCGAAACGCTGGAACGGATCGGTAAGGGCACGCAGACCGGTGGTCGCGTTGGCGTCTTTGTCGACGTCGCCAATGTTGAACTGGCCATCGACAAGCTCAACCGCCGCGTGAGCTGGACCAAGGTCCTCAAGAAAGTCAGTAAGGACCGCCAGCTGGTCTGTGCCGTCGCCTATTCGCCGGTGCACGAAGACATCAACGTCAGCATGGAATCGCAGCGTTTCACGGAGCCATTCGTTAACCAGGGCTTCCGCATGGTTACCAAGCCGCTGAAGAAGTTCTCCGATGGCACTGTCAAAGCAAATGTCGACATCGAGATGACCATTGAGATCCTTGAGATGCTCGACCGCCTGGACATCCTCTGTCTTGTCTCCGGCGATGGCGACTTCGAGCCGCTGGTCAAGACGGCTCAGAAGAAGGGCATCAAGGTGGAAGTTGTCTCCGTCGGCCAGGCGACCGCCATGGCACTGAAGCGGGCATCCGACCAGTTCATCGACCTTGCGAACATCCTCAATGAGGTCGGTGTCTAGCGTTCTTCACCCCGGCAGCCGGACCGGCGGGAACATTCCCGGTGGCACCGGCGTTGGAATGGGCATGAGGCTTGCATTCTTCAGCTTCATGCTTGTTCCCCTATTTATCGCTGCGGCTGCCTGTGGCGAGGATGACCACGGCCCTGACGGCCATGTGCCGACTGCTACATCAACTGGTTCGGCTGTTCCCACCGTCACCGTCACGCCCGATGTGAGGACTCCTTCACCCGATCCCGGCCTGTTCGTTGTGGATCCCGCGACGCAGCGAGGTACACAGGCAACGCCCGGTACCCGTTGCTGGGGTGGAGGCTGCGTCGATTTCAGCGGGCCGGTGACCGGGGATGCGCCGTTTGCATTCAACACGGGCACTGAGCTTGGCTGGCAGGTGGAAGGCGGCGCTGCCGCGGAAGTCTCTCATGCCTGGGTAGCGAGCGACGACGCCCATAGCGAACACGTGGGCGATCACACGCTCGCCTGGCGCGTTCCTGAACTTCACTTCGAGGAATCCGGGGACATCGTTGTTCCCGCGGGGGCGGGTGAATACCTCTTGGTAGTGTTCATCCGCTATACGTCGGGTGACGATGTGCTCTGGGGTCTCTACGTCACCGCCGAGTAGCCGGCGCGCGTATTATTGCGACTCATGAACGCGACACTGCAGTGGTTCGGCACAGCCACCTGGCGCCTCACGGTTGGGGACACGGTCATCTGGCTGGACGCCTACATCGACCGCAATGCACTTGCGGCTCCCGTTCCCCAACGGGCGGCCGAGATCACGAGTGGCGACTTCATCCTCATCGGCCACTCGCACTTCGACCACATTGCGGAGGCATCGCTCGTAGCGAAGAACACGGGCGCCACCGTCGTCGGTTCGGCCCTCAGTTGTGAGATCGTCCAGGACGAAGGACTCCCGCCGGCGAAGACGATCACCTGTGCCGGTGGTGAGGAGTTGGAGCTTGCCCCCGTGAAGGTGCGTCCGTTCCGCTCGTTGCACGGCTTCAACGGCCTGCGCGAGTGGCCTGACCCTGCAGGGAGAACGCGCGAAGAGCGTATGGCCGAAGTCCAGGCCCGTGATCCGGAACTGGCCAGGGCCGCCGCTGCCCATACGGCGAACATCCCCGAGAAGCAGCGCCAGGACGGCGGGCCGCTCGCCTATATCGTCGAGTGGGATGGCTTCCGCCTGTTCTGGCACGATACCCCCGGCATGGTGCAGGCATCGTGGGAGCAGGCGGCCAGGTACCCGGCCGACCTCGCCATTCTTGCTGCCGCAGCCGGCTTTTCGACGCCCAACATCGATGGAGAGCCGCAACACGGCGGTGTCGTGCCGTTTGTTACCGGCATGACGCAAATCCTCAAGCCGGGCGCCGTGGTCCTCAATCACCATGACGACTGGATGCCGCCCGTCACCTTCCACCTCGATGAGGCCCAGTTCGCCGAGCCACTCTCGACCGCGGGTTCGAAACTTGAGATCCGCAAGCTCGGGGAGTCGTTCTCCCTGGGCTAGACTTCCACGCGCAGCCGGACATCGGGCCGGTCCGGGTTCTTGCGCTCCCGTTCAATAATTGCGGCAATCTCGTCCACGGCTTCGGCAATCCTGCCCTGGCGATTGAGGACGACATAATCGTTCCGCTCAACATCGTCCATCTCGGCGTGGAGTTCGGCTTCACGCCGGGCCAGTGATTCCGGGTCTTCGCTGTTCCTGGCGATCAGGCGAGCGCGTAAAGCCTCCCGGTCTTCGGCCATCAGGAAGATCGAGATTGCTCCCTCCATCACCTGCCGCCAATGGCGAGCACCCTGGACATCCGTGCGGATGATGACGTCTCGGCCCTCTTCAAGCGGGTCGAAGAGCTCGCGTCGTTCCAGGCCCTTCCAATCCTGGTAGACCTTCGCGTACTCGGCGAACTCGCCGGCGGCGATCATCTCCTCGAATTCCTCGCGGCTGACGAAGTGGTAATGCACGCCGTTTTCCTCGCCTTTGCGAGGGGCGCGACTGGTGGTGCTGGTAGCCCGGTGAATGCCAATTCGTTCGCGCAGGGCATCGACAACCGCATCCTTGCCAACACCCGAAGGCCCGTGAAGGATGACGACGACCTGTCGCTCTTTCATCGTGCGAAGGTTGCGTCGCCGGAGGCGGCCCTGGCCAGGTCCTGCCAGAATCCCGGGTACGAGACAGTGACGGCGTCGTTCTCGATCTGTGTCTCGCCGCTTGCGAGTGCACCCGCCACGGCGGCCAGCATGCCCATGCGATGGTCACCCCGGGCGTCGATGCGGTGCCCGGCCAACGGCACGCGGCCCTGCACGCTGAAGCCGTCGGGACGCTCGACGACCTGCAGGCCCATTGGGCGAAGCGCTGTGGCCATTGTCTCGATCCGATCCGACTCCTTGACGCGCAGTTCGGCTGCGTCAGCGACCACGGTTTCGCCCTCGGCGCAGGCACCGAGCAACGCCAGCAGGGGGAGTTCGTCGATTGCCCGCGGGATAAGGTCACCGCCGACGCGGGTTGCCTGCAAGGAGGAGCTGCGGACGACGATATCGGCCGCTGGTTCGCCGCCGACCATGCGCTGCTCGCCCAGTTCGACATTTGCATGCATCGCGTGCAGCACATCGAGGATCCCGGTGCGTGTGGGGTTGATATTGACGTTCTCGATGCGGATCTCGGCGTCGGGATGGCAGGCCCCGAGGACGAGCCACGGGGCCGCGCTGGAGATATCGCCGGGGACGCGCATGCCGAGCGCGGCAAGCCTGCCGGGAGGTGTGAGCGTGACTGAATTGCCTGTGCGATCGATATCGGCGCCCATGGCTTTCAGCATCAGTTCGGTGTGGTCCCGGGTTGCCGCCGGCTCAACGACGACGGTCTCGCCTTCGGCAAACAGCCCGGCCATCAACACGGCCGACTTCACCTGGGCGCTTGCCACCGGGCTTTCGTAGGTCATGCCGCGAATGCCACCACCTTTGATGACGATCGGCGCGAGCGTGTCGCCTGTGCGAGCGAAGATCGTGGCCCCCATCTCTCGCATTGGCCGAATGACCCTGGCCATCGGCCGCTGGCGCAAAGAGTCGTCGCCGGAGAGAACGCTGAGGAACTGGTTGCCCGCCAGCAGCCCCGTGAGGATGCGCATTGTTGTGCCGCTGTTGCCGCAATTCAGCACATCACCCGGTTCGAACAGGCCGTGGAGCCCCAACCCATCGATCACCGCGGTGCCGGAATCCTCGGGCCAATCGATGCGGGCACCCATCGCGACCAGGCAGGCTGCCGTCGACCGGACATCATCGGACTCCAGGAGGGATTCCACGGTTGCTTTGCCGGAGGCGATGCTGTTGAGGATGAGTGCGCGGTGCGAGATTGACTTGTCGCTGGGGACCCGGATGGTGGCCCGGATGCGCGCCGGGCGATTAACGATCACGCTTCGTCTCTTCCAGCTTCTTTAGCTGCTCGCGCAGCTTTTCCATGTCCGCCGGGGGAAGCTCCTGGTCGCTCTCCTTACCGTCGGTGCCGGGTATCTTGCCGGCCAGCACTTCCTTCAGGCGCTCGTAGTTGCCGCCCACAAGCATCTGGCCCATCGCGTCCCTCGACGAGGGGAGGTCGGGGCCGTCGATCTTTCGCTCCGTGTGCGGGTTCAGCAGCCAGGCGTCGCGGTCGAGGCGGGTACTCTCGAACAGGCCCTTAACGGGTTCGCCGCCCAGCTCGATGGCGGTCTCGATGGTCTCGAGCTCCTTGCGGTAGCGTCGGAGCCAGTGCAATACCGCTTCCTTGTTGGTTTCCATAATGTCGGTGGACATTCGGGGGTCGCCGCTGGCGAGACGGGTCAGGTCCCGGAAGCCCGGGCCCGAGAGCAACGAGACGTCCTCCCATCCCGGGCTGTCACGAACGACGCGGAACATGGCGACGGAGGCGAGTAGGGGGACATGGCTGACGGCTGCGGCGTACTGGTCGTGTTCGGCGGGGTCGATATGGACCGCGTGAGCACCCATAGACTCGATCATCCCCATGATGATCCGGACGGCTTCTTCGTCGGCCCTTGGGGACGGTGTGATCGCCCAGGTGGCGTCGACGAAGAGGTCGACGTCTGCCGCCTCGGGCCCGCTCGATTCTTTGCCCGCCATGGGGTGGGTGCCCACGAAGTGGATTTCGCCCGGCAGCAATTCTGACGCCCAGTCGAGGACATCTTTCTTGGTGCTGCAGGTGTCGGCGAGCACGGCACCGGGGACGAGGTAGGGCGTGATCTCCTGAAAGATGTCGCGTACTGCGAGAACCGGGACGGCGAGGATGATCAACCCGGTGTTTTCGGCCAGTTCTTCCAGTGAGCCGACGTCTTTGTCGATTGCACCGAGTTTCTTCGCAGTTCTTGCGTGGCCACGATTGCTATCGGCGCCGACGATCTCGAAGGTCCGGTTGGGTCGTTTCGCGAGCCGCATACCAATGGAAGTCCCGATGAGACCCATTCCAATGATGCCGATCCGGGACTTCTTCTGGCTCACGTGGCCCGCTCCCCTCCTGCAGAATCAGGTTGCGGAGTCCGCCTCCTGCAGGAGCTTCAGCATAGCATCCCTCCCGGGGTCGCCATGGTGATTCTTGACCAACTCGACCAGGCGCGGAGCCACTCCATAGTCCTGCAAGATCTCGGCCCCGGTGGCCGCATGCAGTCGTGAACGGGCAACTGCCCGGCGCATCTCAATCGTCGATTGGGGGTCCGCGACGACACCGCCGATACCTGTCGCCGCCGCTATCACATGGGCCACGCGGTCGCGCCTGCGCTGTTCACCCTTGCCGATGTCGTGGAGGAGCGCGGCCCTGATCAATTCCCGGTCGTCGTGCCCCCGGTCGAGGAGCCAGCGAGCGGTGTTCGCGGCGTGCACCACATCGCGGGACTCCTGCCCGAGGAACAGCTCCAGGAGTGGCGCTTCGAGGTAGTGGCCGGCCAGCTTCTCATCGGCCGGACCGGGGGCGACATCGTGCCCGAAGAACTGCCGGGTTCGCTGCCGGATCACAGCAGCAACCGGAAGACGGCTGTGCCGACGGTATCGAAGATGCGGCCGAGGACGTTGTATTGAGGCGGTGCGATCCAGCTCACGACGATCAGTGTCATCAGGATCCCGGGTCCATAAGGGGCCAGGGACTGGACCTGCCGCGAAAGCTCACCGGGCAGGATGCCCACGAGCACCTTGAAGCCATCGAGAGGATGAATCGGGATGAGGTTGAAGATCCCGAGTACGACGTTGATATAGAGGATGAAGAAGATGAAGAGCCCGAGGATCTCCTCGCCGCTTGCGTCGGTGATTCCCTCGAAACTGCCCACGGCGTCGATCCAGCCGAGTCGGAGGGGAATTGCGCAGAGTGTGGCGATGACGAAGTTCGAAACCGGCCCTGCCACGGCTACCAATGCGCTCCCCGCCTTTGGCCCGAGCGAGAGCCGGTAGGGATTCACCGGCGTGGGCTTGGCGTAGCCAAAGCCGATGAGAAACATCATCAGGGCGCCGAAGGGGTCGATGTGAGCGACGGGGTTGAGCGTCAGCCGGCCCTGGCGCGCGGCAGTGTCGTCGCCGAGTTCCTTCGCCATCCAGGCGTGGCAGCATTCATGAAACGAGAGCCCAACTACCAGCGCGACCGACACCGCGAGGAGGAATGCGATGAGCGCCGGAGGGTTGTCGATGAGACCGCTGCCGAAGATGAGCATGCGGAGACAGATGCTAGCACAGCCCGTTCAATGGGCCGCCCTGGGAGCAGCCGGGGACGGCTCCGCCATTGTTAAGCCCAGGGTAACCATCCGTTGACCCAACATCAGGCGCTTGTTACGTTCGCCAACGACTCTCGAAGTTGGCAGCTTCGAGGGCCGTGAGGTACACGCGGGGGTACCGGGGCTCGTTTTCACGGCTCGGCAAGGCCAGTGCCGGGGTCGACGCATTCAGTGCGCCGTGATGCGCTCCAGGGGGACGACGTAATCGTGACTTGTACCGCATTCGGCCATTTGCATGGCAGATCCCTGATCTCCGGCTCGCTCGCTCTGTGATTGTTCTCTCATGAGTGCGCTTGGAGCTGTCGTACCGCGCCGCAACCAGTGGCACCGCGTGTTTGTGGCGATTGGCATTTTCGCCGGCATCATCGCCGTGCTCCCGATCGTTGGTGCGCTCATCGCAGCGGTCATCGGCTCTGATTCTGGCGCCCGGACAGCCTTCGCTTCGGCACCTCCCGGCAACTACGCCGTCTATTCGACAGCGGGCGACACGACCGATCAGATCCGGGTGGCCTCCTCCACGCATCCCGAGACAACGGTGTTTATTGCCGAAGTTTCCCACCTGCCTGGTTTCTTTGCGCGGGGAGCAGTTTCGCCGGACGGCAAGCAGCTAGCGCTGGTCGTTGCGGACGGTGGGACACAGGCGGCGCCGGAAGCGTCGCTCCTGGTGGTGGACCTCGAGACGGGTAAACGGACCCGCGCCGCCACAGGAATCGACTACCTCCAGACCCCTCTCTGGGAGCCGGATAGTGACGGCGTCCTTGTCGTGGACACCGTGGAGGAAGGGATCTCGCTCCTTCGTTCCGATGCCGGCGGTGGAACTGCCGCGCACATTCGAACGTACGATGCCACCGGCTTCTACCCGGTAGGATTCAACGGTGATGGCGCCCTTGTTTCCATCCTCCTGGATGGCCGTGGCTCAACGGCGGTCGTCGATGGCGAAGAGGTCGCTCTCCTGAGTCCATCAATCACGCGCGACTGGGAACTCTCACCCGATGGCACCCGGATCGCGTTCATCGAGACGGATATGTCCAGCGGCGTGAACTATCTCCCTCGGATCGTGTCGCTCGCCAGTGCCCGGGTCTCCGCCATGGCGGCGACGGCCGACGGGCAGGGCCTTGGCGTTGCCTGGTCGCCAGCTACCGGCGAGCCTTCCTTTGGGCTGGAACCGGGCGGCTCCGGTGGTGTGTCGGCCCAGTCCACAGGCTTCGACGTTCCACTTGCATACTCGGGAGATGGGTCGGCTCTTGCCGTCACCCACTGGACCGGCGCAAGCTTTGCATCGCCCGGCGACGCTCGGTTTGAACTTCTCACTCCATCCGGCCGTACCGAACTGGCCGGCGCCACGAGGTTCTTCGGATGGTCCGCTCGTTAGCCTTTGCCGTCGTGGGCGTGGCTGCGGCGATTGCTGTCTGGAGCCACGTGCTGCGCGATTCCGATAGCGCCGCCGCCTGCGGCACGTTCGGCCCTTACGATTTCGACACGTTCGAGTCCGGGGACAGCGTGGACTACTACACGCACGTAATCCGCATGGCCTCGCAGGGTGCGCTTGTCCACGAGCCGTTCGAGGCCGGCGGTGAGGTCATCGACCTCACCTACCAGGGGCTTCTCAGCGGCCCCCGTGGTGATCGAACAACAACGCCCGATCCGTCTCTCCGCGTTCCCCCCTCGATCTATATGGCGATCGCCTGGGTTGAGGCGAACTGGGCGAATGCCAGTCACAGCGTCCCCTGGGGAGGCGTTGGGCCAACGTTGCGATCCTTCGATTGCGGGTACGGCGTTGGCCAGGTTACGACCGGTATGCGAAACGACGCCGGGGTGCCCACTGCCAAGCAAGCGCTGGTTGGTACAAACATTGGCTTTAATGTCGCCGAAGGCATGCGCATCCTCGCCGACAAGTGGAACCAGGCGCCGGGTCTGCGGCCCATTGCCGGAAACGGCGACACGGAGGCGCTGGAGGATTGGTACTACGCCATCTGGAGCTACAACGGCTTCGCCTTCGTCAATCACCCCTTCAATCCGAACCGTGACCCGCTCCGCAATGGTGGCGGCATCGACATGATCTACCACTGCTACGACGAGTCGGCTCCCAGCTACGTCGATATCGGCGGCTCGATCCCGCTCTACGGCTATGGTGACTACACCTATCCCGAGCGTGTGTACGGGTGCATGCGGTTCCCACCGTCTGTCTCCGCATTGCGTGACCCGGAAAGACATGATGCAGGCCTGCCTATGTGGTCCCCGGTGGAGTTCAATATGCCGTTCTTCCATCGTTCGGAAGTCGCGGCCTCGTTCGACCCGGTCGTCTGGGAAACCTGCGATATCTTCATCGACGGCTGCGCTCCCATGGACTTCCCGACCTCATTCGAAGACGTCGAGGTGGTTCCCCATAACGATCCCCTGCCCCCTCTCGATTCGGTGGAGGCGGCGTCGGTTTTCGGTCAGCCAGCTCTGCTCATCGAAGGGCCCAGCTCAGCAGACCTGGAGATCCTCGACGACACGGGGAAGTCTGAGAGTGTACGGGTCACGGTTACCAACACAGGCTCCTGGATCGGTTCCTACCGCATCCTGTCGAGCGCGCCCTGGCTGGTAGCCCGGCACCCGGGGCAACCCTCGTCGGTCTCCCTGGACGCCGGAATTGCCATCGGTGCTGAGACGGAGATCGTCGTCATCGCCGAACCTCGCACCACGAGGCAGGGCTACGTCGCCGAAATCGATGTGAGCCTCGACTGGCGGCAGATGGGCCTTGGGACGCAGTCAGGGACCATCACTGTCCAGCCGCTCTGGGGCACGGGCCAGGCACTCACGATCAATGTCGATGGCACCACTGAGTACGAGCCCCCTCCTGAGCCGACGCCGACCCCGACCCCAATTCCTACAGCCACCACGACATCGGTGCAGCCCACGGCGACGGCGACGCCCGAGAAGTTCGAGCTGCACGCACCGGGTATCGCGACAGGCGACAGTGATTAACCTCTTTCGCCGCCTGCGGCA
>JAGQGZ010000250.1 GCA_020432105.1 Dehalococcoidia bacterium
GATTCGCTCGATCCATATCTTTCCTTCGCCTTCGCCGCCGAGAAGACCTCCACGATCCGCTTCGGCCCCCTCGTCTCCCCGGTGACCTTCCGTTCCCCTGTGGACCATGCCCGCATGGCTGCCCAGGTCGACCTGCTCAGCGGCGGCCGGTTCACCATGGGCGTCGGCGCAGGCTGGAACGAACCGGAGCACACCGCCTACGGCATCCCTTTCCCGCCGATCAAGGAGCGTTTCGAGCGCCTGGAGGAGTGGATCCAGCTGATGAAGCTGCTCTGGACGAACGGTGCAGCATCCTTCGACGGCAAGCATTACCGGCTGCACGAAGCCAACATGATGCCGAAACCCGCAGCCGCCCGCCCACCCCTGCTCATCGGTGGCGGCGGCGAGAGGAAGACCCTGCGCCTCGTCGCGCGCTACGCCGACGAATGGAACGCCGTGAACCTGACCCCCGAGATCTTCAGGCACAAGCTCGAGGTACTCTCCACGCACTGCCAGGCTGAGGATCGCGATCCCGCCACCATCGCGAAGTCGATGATGACCTTTGGCATCATTGGTCCCTCCCAGGCCGACATCGATGCCGCAACAAGCCGGCTGATGTCGATGTTCGGCGGCCGCGGTTCCCCGGAGGAGTTCCGCAAGGGTGCGGCCGAGCGCGGGATGATCGTCGGCGGTACCGATGAGGTCGTCGACCGCCTGGGCAGACTTGCGGAACTTGGCATGGATGAGGTGATGTTCCAGCACTTCAACTTCGATGTGGACGACGTGCCCGAATACCTCGCCGCCGAGATCGCGCCGAAGGTGCGAGACCTCTAGCGGGAGTACGATCGACGCCAAGAGGAACCCATATGCACGCCTGGCACGACGTCGATCCCGGCCCTGGTCTCCCTGCTGAAGCCAACGCTGTCGTTGAGATCTCCAAGGGCAGCAAAGTGAAGTACGAAATCGACAAGGCAACGGGCCTCCTCCGTGTCGACCGCATCCTCTATTCGTCGGTGATGTACCCCGCCAACTACGGTTTCTATCCCCGCACCCTCGCCGAGGATGGTGACGCCCTCGACGTCCTCGTCCTCATGCAGGAGCCGGTCCAGCCGCTGAGCATCCTGCGCACCCGCCCGATCGGGATGATGCCCATGCTCGACCAGGGGGAGGCCGACGAGAAAGTCATCGCTGTCCACCTCGACGACCCCGAGTTCAACCACTTCCAGCACATCGACGAACTCCCCCGCCACCGGCTTGCCGAGCTCCGCCGATTCTTTGCCGACTACAAGGCGCTCGAAAACAAGGAAGTGCGCGTCGACGAGATCCTCGGGCCCGCCGAAGCGCAGCGAGCCCTGCTCGACTGCGTCGCTCGCTACGAGCGAGAAGTGGCCGGGAAGCGAGCCTCCCTGTGAAACAACAAGGGTTCGGCTCGACCTATACCGATGGATTTCGATTCGCGCCGCCACTACTCACCGTCGATAAAGCCGAGCGCACCCGCCACATGGTCCGGCAGCGCCGCTACGAGCGAGGGAGACCCAGTCCGCGAGTCGCAATGATGTTCCGCTGTATCTCGCTGGTACCACCCGCGATCGTCCTCGAAACCGAGTTCAGGTAGAGCTTCTGCACTTCCGCAGCGCGACTGCCCGGCTCCGCTGCCCCTCCCTCGTGGCCAATCAGTTCCATGGCCGTCCGCATCATCCGCTGCGACCACTCCGTCCCGAACGCCTTCGCCATCGAGGCCTCGTAGTTCGGCACCGATGCGATGCTCTGCAGGTAGGCCACGCGATAGCACATGAGGCGACCCACCTCGACCTCGATCTTGAGCTGCGCGAGCTTACTCCGGACCGCCGGGTCGAGCCGACCTGCCCTTGCCTCGGCCCTCGCGTGGTCCATCACCGCCCGGAACATGTGCTCGAGATCGACAAGCCGCTCGATACCCGACCGTTCGAAATCGAGATGTTCGGCAAGGATGTACCAGCCGCGGTTTTCCTCGCCCACGCGCCGGTTCACCGGCACGCGAACATCCTCGAAAAAGACCTCGTTGAAGTGGTGCTCGCCCGTCATGTCGTAGAGCGGCCGGATGGTTACGCCCGGGGTCTTCAGGTCGACCATCAGGCAGCTAATCCCGCGGTGCTTCGGAGCCGTCGGGTCGGTGCGCGTAACCAGCCAGATGCAGTCCGCCAGGTGCCCGCCGCTCGTCCAGATCTTCTGGCCGTTGACGATGTAGTCGTCGCCGTCTCGTTCCGCCCGGGTTTGTGCCGAAGCAAGGTCCGAACCCGCCCCCGGTTCGCTCAGACCAAGGGCGAAGCTCACGTCCGCGTTGATGATCCTCGGCAGCCACTCCCGCTTCTGCTCTTCGGTACCGTGGAGAACGAGGGAAGGGCCAACCTGCCGTTCGGCCGTGAAGTGGTACCCCCGGGGAGCCTTGTGAAGGATCATCTCCTCCGTGTAGATCATCTGCTCGATCGAGCCAAGGCCCCTGCCGCCGTACTCCTTCGGCCAGGCGATGCCAATGTAGCCGCGCTCTGCCATCTT
>JAGQGZ010000251.1 GCA_020432105.1 Dehalococcoidia bacterium
GTTCTGAATTTGTCGAGATGTTCGTCGGTGTCGGCGCCAGTCGTGTCCGCGACCTTTTTGACCAGGCCAAGAAGAACGCGCCCTGCATCGTCTTCATCGACGAGATCGATGCCGTTGGCCGCCAGCGCGGCGCCGGTCTCGGTGGCAGCCACGACGAGCGCGAGCAGACATTGAACCAGATCCTCGTCGAGATGGACGGTTTCGACACCGGGACGAATGTCATCATCATCGCCGCCACCAACCGGCCCGACATCCTTGACCCCGCCCTGATGCGCCCGGGTCGATTCGACCGCAAGGTCATCCTCGATGCGCCGGATGTGAAGGGCCGAGAGGCGATCCTCAATGTCCACACGAAGGGCAAGCCGGTAGCACCGGATGTGAAGAACAGCGTGCTGGCCAAGTCGACGCCCGGTTTCAGCGGCGCCGACCTCGCAAACCTCGTGAACGAAGCCGCGATCCTCGCCGCTCGTCGCAACAAGAAGATCATCACCATGGCCGAGTTCGAAGAGGCCGTGGACCGCGTCATCGCCGGCCCCGAACGAAAGAGCCGGGTGATGTCGGAGCGCGAGCGCAAGGTTACTGCCTACCACGAAGGCGGGCACGCCGTTGTTGGCCACCTGATGGCCAAGCACGACCCGCCGCACAAGATCACGATTGTCTCGCGCGGGATGGCCGGTGGTTACACCCGCTTCCTCCCGGACGAAGAGTCGCACTACCGCACGCCCACGATGTTCCGCGACCAGCTGGCAACCGCTCTTGGTGGCCACGCTGCGGAAGAAATGGTGTTCGGTGAGGCCTCGACCGGCCCGTCGAACGACATTGAGACCGCGACACGGATAGCGCGAGCGATGGTTACCCGCTGGGGCATGAGCGAACGCCTTGGCCCGCGGACCTTCGGCAAGTCGGAGGAGATGATCTTCCTCGGACGCGAGATCTCGGAGCAGCGCAACTACAGCGAGAAGGTTGCCGAAGACATCGACGATGAGATTCGCAAGCTCATTGAAGAAGCCCAGGACCGCGCCCGGCAGACGTTGCGCGAAAACCGGGCACTGCTCGATAAGCTCGCAACGGTACTGCTGGAAGTAGAGACGCTGGAGGGCGACGACTTTACTCGTCTCCTCAACAGCGACCCGAACGAGCCCTGGCCGCCGCCGGACATGGAGCAACGCAAGCCGACCTCGCCTGAACCGACCGAACCGGCAGCGGAGTCGAAGCCATCGTTCGAACCGCGGCCGCAGCCCGGCCTCGCCTGGGAAGGTGGCAACCAGGCCAATATCAAAGGGAGCGGCGACGGCGGCAGCTGAGTTGCCTCGTTGACGCAACGACCCGCGCATTTCTAGACTGAGAAAGCCCGTTTTTCAACCGGCGGAGTTTGACTGTGGAAGCGATCGTGCGCGCCGATGGGCGCCAATTGCGCCTTACCGAGGGCCAGGAGTTCGAAGTAGGACGCCTGGGTAACGCCAGCGGCGACTCGGTGGACTATGAAGTATTGATGCTGCTCGATGGTGAGAATATCACCGTCGGCTCACCTCTCGTCGATGGTGCGAGGCTGACCGCCCGCGTCACGCAACACGGGAAAGCGCCGAAGATCAGGTTCATGAAGTACAAGAATAAGGTGCGCTACCGTCGCACCCTGGGCCATCGCCAGTCGGTTACGCGACTGGTCGTGGAATCGATCACGAAGGGATAAGCCATGGCACACAAAAAGGGCATGGGCAGTTCCAAGAACGGCCGCGACAGCAATAGCCAGCGGCTCGGCATAAAGCGCTTCGATGGCGAGGTGGTGACGCCCGGCACAATCATCCTCAGGCAGCGGGGCACCCGCTTCCATCCCGGAGAGAATGTCGGCCTTGGCAAGGACTACACCATTTTTTCGCTCATCGATGGCAAGGTGAAGTTTGCCCCCTTCGCTAAGGGGCGGCGGAAGAAGGTCGGCGTCTATCCGGACGCCCAGGAGGCATAGCGATGAAGACGGGCATTCACCCGAAATACGAAGCGGCACACATCCGCTGCAGTTGTGGCAACGTGATCGAGACGCGCGCCACGAGAGAAGAGATGCATCTCGACGTGTGCAATGCCTGCCACCCGTTTTTCACGGGCGAGCAGCGCATCGTCGACACTGCGGGCCGCGTCGAACGTTTCAACCGCCGCTTCAAGCGGCCCACCGACTAGGACACAGGAAGAGGAAGACGAGGAAAGGGCGCCGACATGGCGCCCTTTCTACTTGCAGTGATGAACGAACCACCCCCCATCCGGCCAGATGTCTACTACGGCGGCCAGGCCGTGATGGAAGGTGTGATGATCCGCGGGCCCGAACACATGGCCGTGGCCGTCCGCCACCCCAAGGGCCATATCGTTCGCCACTCCGAGAAGCTGACCGGGCTTTATACCGGCAGGGCCCGAAAGATCCCGTTGCTACGTGGCGTCCTCATCCTCTGGGAGACTCTGAGCCTGGGCATGCGCGCACTCAGCTTCTCTTCGCGCGTGGTTATGGAAGAGG
>JAGQGZ010000252.1 GCA_020432105.1 Dehalococcoidia bacterium
CTGGGGGACGCAAGCGGGCTGCCAACGAGCAAGACTGGTGCGGCGATCCGGAAGCAGGCACCGATCCTTGTGAAGAACCTGGTTTCCTCGCTGCTCGGCCAGGAGCTGGGAGCGAAGTACGACGGGTACACCTCATGCCCGCTGGTTACGGGCTACGGGCGGCTGGTGCTTGCGGAGTTCAACTATGACTTGGAGCCGCAGGAGACCTTCCCCTTCGACCAATCGAAGGAGCGGCGAAGCATGTACCTGCTGAAGAAGCTGGTGTTGCCGAGGATGTACTGGCACGGGATCCTGAAGGGGCGGGCCTAGCGCTTCGGTGCGATGGCGACCGGCGGGCAGGTAGCCGGGAGATTGGATCGGGGAAGAAGACGGGCGTCGCGTCGCGATGTCCTCAGGAGTCCGTCGCTTCCAAGTGATCAGCGGAACACCATAGTGAGCAGCAGGAGCGGCACCACCTCCTGACGCGCGCGCGAGGTGGTGCGAGCGAGCGACGGACATCCTTGCCTGGCATGCGGCACCGTCGGGGTTGGGTTCGAATAGTGCCGCAACCCGGCGAATGCAGGACCCACCTTCGGTGCCATATGGCGGTGTCCGCTAGTGCGTCGTATTTGGCGAGGGCTAGGAACGGGACCCAGCGAGTACCATGGAGAGAGTCCCAGGAGGCAACAGTGTCAAACATCGGAAATATGCTCGGGGTTGACGCCCTCGCCGAGTTGGCCGCGATGGGCCAGCCTCCGTGCCTCTCGCTCTACCAGCCGACCCATCGACGGCACCCCGAGAATCAGCAGGACCCAATTCGGTTCGCCAACCTGGTCGAAGAGCTGAGGGCGTCACTCAGCCAGAACTATCCGGCCGACAAGATTGCTTCATTTCTCGAGCCATTTGAGGCCCTCGGCCGCGATCATGCTTTTTGGAACCACGCGCTGGACGGCCTGGCGGCGTTTGGGGGACCAACATCGTTCCGTGTATTCCGGCTACAGCGGCCTGTTCCTGAATTGGTGGTTGTCGCGGACACGTTTCACACCAAGCCGTTGCGACGGCTTCTCCAATCAACAGATCGTTATCAGATACTGGGCCTGAGCCTTGCGAAGATCCGGCTCTTCGAGGGGAACCGGGACACGCTCGACGAAATCGACCTGGCTCCTGGGGTTCCGCGGACGATTACCGAGGCGTTAGGCGATGAGCTAACCGAACCGCATTTGAGCGGTGCCTCGTATGGCGGGGCCCGCGCGGGAGTCGTGAGCTACCACGGCCACGGTGGGAGGAAGGACGAGGCAAAGATCGACGCCGAGCGGTTCTTCCGGGCCGTTGATCGCGCCGTGCTGGAGCACCATTCTCGCCCTTCTGGCTTGCCTCTCATGGTCGCGGCCCTGTCGGAGAATCACCATCTCTTCCTCCAGATCAGCCACAACCCATTTGTCATGGCGGACGGCCCCCTGATCAACCCCGATGCAATCCCAATTGAGGAGCTTCGGGAAGCCGCCTGGGCGGTCGTCGAGCCGCAGTACCAGGCGCGGCTCGCTGCCCGGGCTGAGGAGGTCGCCCTGGCACAGTCGCGGGGGCTCGGTAGCAGCGACCTCCAGGAGGTGGCAGAGGCGGTGGTCGCGGGGCGGGTGGCCACGGTGCTCCTTGAGTCGGGTCGCCAGATCCCGGGCCATATCGATGGCTCAACGGGCCGCATCGAGGCCGCTGATCTCAACCATCCAGAAGTCGATGACCTGCTCGACGACCTGGCCGAGCTGGTCGAGAAGATGGGAGGCGAGGTCCTGGTCGTGCCGCCCGAGCGAATGCCGGGAGAGACCGGGCTGGCCGCGACCTACCGATATTGAGCCCGATCGCAATCACACGAAAGGCGAATATGCAGATTCAAGTCGAGACAGACAGCAACATCGAAGGCAACGAGGCCCTGATCGCCGAAGTCACTGAGGTGGTGGAGGGAGCTCTTAGCCGAACCAGAGAGAGTATTACTGCCGTCGCAGTTCACTTTCGAGATGAGAATAGCGACAAGAAGGGCGGCATCGACGACATCCGCTGCCTCATTGAGGTGGATCTCGATGGCTACCGGCCAATCGCGGTGACGGACCACGCAGCGACCTGGGAGCAGGCGGTTGTGGGAGCGGCCGACAAGCTGGTGAGCACCCTTGATAGCATCCTCGGACGCTTGCGCGACCAGGAGAGGATAAGGACCGATCCTCCTTTGGAGCGCGAGGTGCGCGAAGAGGATTCATAAGGCGCCATCGGACAAGCCGACCCCGAATCTCTCATAGCGGCTTCGAACCGAGAAGCGGGTAGAGGATGCGAGCAAAAAAGGCCCGACTCGCATAGAGCCGGGTTCGAGCAGCACATACGCTCGGCGGTTGTAGGGTCAGGACTTTCGTTGAGACAAGATCGCCTGCTGTTCTGAGGGAAACGCGTAGGCAACGTGATCTCCGGCGGGCCAGGCATCGCCGTCCCTCAACACGCCGGGCGGAACTTCCGTATCCC
>JAGQGZ010000253.1 GCA_020432105.1 Dehalococcoidia bacterium
CAACCTCGCGAGGTTCTACGAATCGGTGCCGCGTCTCTGGCAGCCCCGGGTGTTCAGCGATCGCGTCGACACGGCGTTGCTGCCACCTCGGCATGGAGACTCGAGCGGCGTACGCGGGGCTGCCTGGCTCTGGGAATAGCGACCGCTACAAACCCCGGCTCACGAGGTGCACGGGTCCGGGGCGACAATCGGCGAGAAGGGCCGGGGTGATGCAGCGGCCCACTGGAGGTGTCCGGCTTCGATCCAGCGAATCACCCAAATAAGGCCCTCCTAATAATGGGGTAGCGCACCAGCATCTTTCGGCGTAACCTGAGGGTCCATGGGTGAAAGCCTCCTGATCACATTGCGTGAAGGCTTCGAAGCGGCATTGATCGTGGCGATCGTGCTCGCTGCGGTGCGCAAGAGCCCTGACCCGGGCCAGGCACGATGGGTCTGGGCCGGCACTGCTGCGGCTATCGCCCTTTCGATCGTGTTCGGCATCATCATCCACCTCACCATTGATGACCTTCGTGGAGAGGCCCGGCTGCGGACCTTCGCGGTTATCTGCATTGGCGCTGCCGGTCTCCTGACATGGATGATCCTGTGGATGCGCAGCCACTCCCGGCACCTGAAGGCCGAACTCGAAGGCAAGACACTCTCGGCGATGAATCAATCATCCCTGGCGCTGGCCTCGGTCGCCTTTCTTGCGGTTTCCCGTGAAGGCCTGGAGACCGCACTCTTCCTGATCTCCGGGACAACTGCGAACAGTCCGCAGGACGTGGTGATTGGTGGACTCATCGGGCTCGCCCTGGCGGTTGTCCTCGGCGTTGCCGTTTACCACGGGAGCCGCGTGTTCCCGGTGCGGCGGTTCTTCCAGATCACCGGGGTGCTGATCATCATCCTCGCTGCCGGGCTCCTTTCGCGCGGGATCATGTTCCTCCAGATCAGCGGCGACCTGGGGACCTTCAACAACGCTTTCTACGATCTCACGCAGTACGAGTGGCTCACGGTTTCAACGCAGTCGGGCCGCTTCCTTGGTGGCATATTCGGGTGGGACCCGCGGCCATCGATCGAACAGGTCGTGGTCTACCTTGGCTTTACGGCCGGCGCCCTGTTCCTCTTCTTCCGCGAGCCGGGGCCCCGGGAACGAGATGTCCGGCCCGTGGTGACGACCAACAGCGAGCTAACCTGAGCGGGGCCGCCATCGCGGCCGGTCCTTTCTCGCTTCTCGTTGACGGCTTCCACCCGCTAAGGTTGCGCGCATGAGCATCGACTACGCTGTCGCCGACCACATCGCCCGCATCACCCTCAACCACCCCGACAAGGCGAATATTCTCGACCACGAGCACTCGAAGGAGATCGCCGAGGCGTGGACACGCGCCTGGGAAGACCGCAACGTCCGCGTCGTGATCGTCACGGGCGCGGGAGACCGCCACTTTTGTGCCGGGCACAACCTTGCCGTGCCCGAACACGTGACCGCCGAGGAATCCGCCTTTCTTCGCGCCCGCCGCGTGTTCTGGCCGAAGGCGGGCTCAGTGAACGGTGTCCCCGCCGGACCGGATGTCCGCATGGGGGATCACTACCCGCAGATTTTCAAGCCGGTCATCGCCGCGGTAAACGGCTGGGCGGCCGGGGCCGGGCTCTACATGGTCCTGGGTTCGACGGACATCCGGATTGCCTGCGCGGAACATGCGAGGTTCAAGTTCGCCCTGCTCACCCAGGGGTGGGTAGGTACCGGCCCCGGGGCCACCTTCCTGGCCAAGCAGCTCCGCTACGCGGACGCCATGCGGATGCTCCTCACCGACGACCCTGTCGGAGCGGAGGAGGCGCTGCGCATCGGCCTCGTTAACGAGGTTGTTCCCCACGAGCGGCTCATGGACCGTGCCGAAGAGCTTGCTCGCCACATCGCAACGATGCCGCCTATTGCGACCCGGATGATGAAGGAGTTCGTCATCCGCTACCGGGAGGCTCCCACGGACCAGGCCTGGCACGTCCAGAACCTGATGAACACGCTCCTGATCCAGATGACCGCCGACGGCGTGGAGGGGCGCCGGGCCTTCAACGAGAAGCGCCCGCCGAACTTTACCGGCGCAATCCGCCAGCAAGGTGAGGAGTTCCCCGAGTGGACGGACGAAGAGTGGAAGCGGCTCGAGGAGATCTACGAGGAGGGTGAGTACTAGACGTCGGGGCGCCACAACTACAGAGGGCCGTAGCCCAATGGGGTGGGCTGAACGCGTGTCGCGATCCGAGAGCCCGCGGCCACAGAGGGCCGCAGCCCCGGTGCGGGGGTCCGCTACCCAACCACGCCGGCGTCCCGCAACTGCGAAACCGCGCCGGCGTCGTAGCCCAGTTCCGCGAGGAGTGCTTCCGCATCAGCCGAAAGCGACGCTGCGGGGGCGAGGACCTTCCCGCGTCCACCATCCAGGCGCCAGGCGACACCGGGGAGACGAGCGTCGCGCTCGCCGGCCTTTGTCTCCACGTAGAAGTCTCGCTCGCGCAGGTG
>JAGQGZ010000254.1 GCA_020432105.1 Dehalococcoidia bacterium
TGATCGCATTGCGAAATACGGCCCCGCCATCCTTGGTGGGAATGTGGCCAAGCAGGTGGACAGCGACCACGGCATCGAATCGATCGGCTGCTCTGAAGCGGGAGGCGTCGTCGTGATGGAGTTCGATGTCTGACCGCTCCGCGGCCAGGGCACTCTTCGCGTGTTCCAACAGGAAGGGGGAGAGATCGAGGCCATGAAGGGAGGCGCCGGGGATCTCCTGCCTGAGGAACTGGAGGAGGCCCCCGGTACCACATCCAAGCTCGAGGATCCGCTGGGGCGCATGCTCAACTACGGTCCGGGCGATTGCCTGGCGGACCACACCGGGGCCCGGGAGGTTGTAAAGCGGGCCGACCGCCCGCTCGTAGAGAGCTGCCGACCGATGTGAAAGGTATCCGCCCGGGAGGAAGTGCCGGTGGCGCATGTACCAGGCGGGGTAGTGGACGAGCCTCGCGCATTCGTTCTCCAGCGCTGCACTGAGCGCCGCCACTCGCCTGCCAACCGACATTCGTGGGTACCGCACCGGAAAAGGGTACCTCGTTGTCGCTGTTCGTTGCCTGTAGGGTCTCCGGCTGCCAACGCTAACCGGCGATGGAGGACACTCTACGGGCAATCATTCTCGGCCTTATCCAGGGGCTGACGGAATTCATCCCGGTGTCCTCTTCCGGACACCTGATTCTCGTCCCATGGTTCTTTGGCTGGGCTGACCAGGGCCTTGCGTTTGACGTGGGCCTGCATGTCGGTACGTTGGCGGCCCTGCTGTTGTACTTCGCCCGCGACTGGGTCCGGCTCATCCGGGCAGGTTTGCGGGACGGGATCCATCATGGTGTTCGCATCGGCGACTGGTCTCGCGATGGGCAGTTTCTCCTCTCCCTTGCGGTGGGCACGGTCCCGGCTGCCGTGGCGGGGCTGCTATTGGACGACTGGATCGAGGCCAACGTCCGCCAGGCATGGGTGGTGGCTGTCACTCTTGCTGCCGCCGGAGTGGTGATGCTGATTGCCGACCGAACGGCGCGTGCGAACCGCACCATCGAATCAGCTTCCTGGAGGGATGCCATCATCGTTGGTTGCGCGCAGGCCGTGGCACTCATTCCCGGCATCTCCCGGTCCGGGGCGACGATCAGCGCGGGACTCTGGATTGGGCTGGAGAAGGCCGATGCAGCTCGTTACGCATTCCTCCTCGGAACGCCCGTCTTCGTCGGTGCGGCACTGCTGAAACTGCCGGACTTGTTTGGCGATGATGTGGCAGGTGGCCAACTCATTGCCGGCGCGCTTACTTCGGCCGTCGTGGGACTGCTGGCGATTCGCTACCTTCTGCGCCACCTGCAGCGTGGCGGACTTGCACCCTTCGTGATTTATCGCTTCGGTTTGGCTGGCGTCACACTCGTGGTAGCCGGTTTCCGCGCTCTCTAGCGACTCGCCGTAGAATCGCACCATGACACTACAAGACTCCCTATCCCTTGGCGGACCACCTCGAAGGGTCGCAATTGTCACCGGTGGTGGACGAGGACTCGGACGGGAAATGGCCCGGAGCCTGGTGGAAGCCGGGGCCGACGTCGTTCTGGCCAGCCGCACGCTCGCTCAACTCGAGGACACAGCAGCGTTCATCGAGCGCGACACCGGCCGGCGGCCGCACATCATTCCGACCGACATTCAAAAGAGCAGCGAGTGCGATGCCCTCATCGACCAGACCGTGGAGAAGTTTGGCCGGCTCGACATCATGATGAATAACGCCGGCATCGGCGATCGCCGGGGGGCCGGTGCACGCCTCTGGGAACTCACCGACGAAGACTGGCATGACACCATCGAAGTCAATCTCTACGGCACGTTCTACTGCTCCCGGAAGGCTGCTTCCCAGTTCATTGCCCAGGGCGGCGGCGGCAAGATCATCAACACCGCCTCGATCGCCGGGAAACAGGGCTATGAGCCGCTGGCCCATTACTCGGCCAGCAAATTTGCGGTGGTGGCGCTGACACAGGCCGCCGCCCGCGCCTTTGGCGGCAACCGCATCAACGTGAACGCGATCTGCCCCGGCGTCACCTTCACCGCCATCCTGGAAGACCTGCTGGAGACGCGCTCGAAGGAGCAGGGCATCACGGTCGAGGACATGCGCACCCGCATCGAAAAGCCGATCCCGATCGGCCGCGGCAACACCCCGGCGGACATCGGCGCCATGGCGGTGTTCCTGGCCGGCCCCGGCGCGCGCAACATCACCGGCCAGTGCTACAATGTCGACGGCGGGCTCGTGCCCAGCTGACGGATGCCCAGCTGACGGATACCCGGTTGGCCGGGCCGGAGCCCGCCCGTCACGGCAGTTCCGCCACCTGGAGCTGCAATTCCTTGGCCAGGAAGTCGGCGGCCAGATTGGCCATTTTCTTGCGATCCGCCGGCCGCGGCACATGACCGGTGTTTTTGAGCTTCATGACGCTCACCGGCCGGCCATAGTGCCGCCACACCGCCTCGGCCTCGCGGGTGC
>JAGQGZ010000255.1 GCA_020432105.1 Dehalococcoidia bacterium
CTGTGTCGCGGCTCGGCTCGTCTTCGGCGTACTGCGTTCACGAACTGCAGTGAGAAGTCATTGGCTAGCGGCTTGCGACCCACAGGTGCCTGATTCCCCACAACGCTGAGGCCGCGATCAGGCCGCCTCGGCCAGCCGAGCCCGATCGGGAGCACCCGCCTGCTGGAACAGGGCCCGAGCAATCGTTGCGACCTGCCCCGTCTGCTTCGAGTCGAACTCAAGACCGAGCCGCACTCGTCCGATTTCGCCTTCGTCGCGCCATCGGACCTTGCAGGATAGTTCAGTCGAGTCGCCGCCCAGCACGACTACGAGATTGAGACGTTCGCCGGCTTTCGCATCGACTGAACCAGCCGACCACACCTCTGCCCCTGTGGTCGACAGATCCCGCACATCACAGGGTGACCCCTGAACGTATGCTTCGAGATCGACCGGGAAGCGCACGGCGCCCCGCCGCTCTCCTGCAAAGCGCCAGGCACGGATACGGATTACCGCCCAAACGACGAGCCCGAGGTTGAGGACGGCGAACCCGGCAGCACCGGCAGCCGCGGCCATCGATTCGTAAGCGATGATGTGAACCCCGGCCATTTGCAGCACGAACAGCCCCAGTGCGGACACATTCAAGAGAACGAGGAACACGAGGATTCTAGGGACGGGCGTTCGGAGTGAGCGGTCGCCGCGCCCTTTCGGAGTGACCTGGAAGACGCCCGATCCGCCCGTGAACAGGGCGAGCGTCGCGGGCAAGACAGCCGGGAGCCGTAGGACTTCGAACAGGAGAGACAACGCCGGAGGATACCGGCCGCGGGCGAGTAGCCGCAGGGCCACGAATTGAGCCAGGAATACCGTCAAGAAGAGTGGGCCATAGACCCAGCCGGGTGCCGATATTGGGCTGGCGCCGGTGAACAGGACAACCGGGGCGATGAGCATGAACGCGAGCGTCCGCCACGAATCGAACCAGCCCCAGAGGGTCGACGTGAACGAGAGTCGCTGGCCGAAAGTGAGTCCCTTGCCAAAAAGCGGGTTCTCCTTGCGCAGCACCTGCATCGCCCCGAGCGCCCACCGGTGCCGCTGAAGCATGTACTGTTCGGCGTCGGCCGGGGCCAGCCCGAGTGCGAGCACCTCGTTGTGCATCACACCCTTCCAACCGAGGCGGTTCATCCGGATCGAGGTGTGGATGTCTTCGGTCACAGTGGCGGTGGCTACGCCACCAACGGACTGCAGGGCTTCGACGCGGACCAGGGCGCTGGTCCCGCACCAGAACGCCCCTCCCCACCTGTTCTTTCCCGGCGCAATGACACGATAGAACACGGCCTCTTCGTTAAATCGAGACTCACCGTGGTCGGAATGCTCGAATGAATCGCGGTTGTAGAAGTCCTGCGGCGTCTGCACGAGCGCGACATCGGGGTCCTCGAAATACCCAAGCGTGTTGGTGAGGAAGTTCGGCAGCGGTACGTGGTCTGCGTCGAGCACCGCCACAACATCGGCGTCGATCTTTCCGAGAGCGTGGTTCAAATTTCCGGCCTTGGCGCCGACGTTGTCCGGACGCGTGAGGTACCTAGCCCCGAGCGAAGTCGCCAGTTCGCGGATGTTCTCCCGGCGTCCGTCATCGAGCACCCAGGTTTCGTGTGTGGGAGCCAGGGTGACCGAAGCAGCGATCGTCGGCAGCAGTACTTCCTCAGGCTCGTTGTACGTAGCGATGAGGACTGCGACGCGAAGGTCAGAATCCTCCACGCGATGCCACGGGGGACCCACGTCCACGTCCCAAAGTGCCACCGTAAACAGCAAGAGGCCGCCTGCATTGTGGATCTCCGCCGCGATGAGCGGTATCGAGACCCACCACACCGCCAGGTCAACCGTGCTGTGAAGCCTCCAGGAGAGGTACGTGGCGGTGACCACCAGGGTGGCGACTGCGAATGCGCGGATGGCGTTCCGCCTGGCCTTCGACTCCGGCTCTGGGCGCTCGACGCCTTTGAACACCGGGAGCGACGCGGACGGGAAGCGACCGTCCGATGCAGATGGCTCGAGATCGGGACTGAGAGCTCTTGGACGGTGCCTCATGCGTTGATAATCGACGCGAAGCAACGGGAAGTTCACACAACGGGGCCAGCGGTGAGTCAGCCAGGGCTTCGACCCTGACCACGGCATGTCTTGAGCCCGGCAGATGTAGGCGGCCTGGGCACGGAGTTCGCAGTCGCGACCTCTCCCGATGCAAGGGCGTCTTCCAAGGACGAGGCAGAGACGGGAGCGCAAAGGGCCCGCATCGGATACGTCGTATACTTCACGTAATGGAGTGGGAAAGGCGGTAGAGGAATGCCCAGGTTGAGCGCACTAGCCAAGCGAGAAGTACTCGCGATGGATGTCGGCCGACGAATTGGCCGACCGGCGGAGATTCTCGTCGATCCTGCCCGCCACCAGGTCTCCCTCGTCTTGATGACTGAGGGTGCCGTACCGGAGCTCT
>JAGQGZ010000256.1 GCA_020432105.1 Dehalococcoidia bacterium
CCCTTGTAGGCGGTAAGCCGGCCGACGTAGCCGACTGTGGGACGGTCGGGTAGGCCCATTGCTCTACGTGCCTCGGCTGGTTCGACCTGTGGGTAGGCGTCCAGATCACAGCCAGGTGGGAGGTTGATGATGTCTTCACGTCGGGCACCCATGCCTGCGAGGAATCCGACCTCGAAGTCGGAGAGCGCGATCCATGCGTCGAATCGCCGAAGCGCCATCCGCGCGGGTCTGCGGTAAGTGACACCGGGGTGATCGTGGTGGAGGGGCAGGGCTACCAGTGCAGCGTGGCGCCGTCCGGGGACGAGGCCGACGGCGACCAAGGTGGAGTACGGGATGGAGACGCCGATCACCACGTCTCGCTT
Source organism: Dehalococcoidia bacterium (assembly GCA_020432105.1). GTDB lineage: Bacteria > Chloroflexota > Dehalococcoidia > Tepidiformales > Tepidiformaceae > JAGQGZ01. The sequence goes on from JAGQGZ010000256.1 coordinate 363, forward strand.
CTGCAACGCCTTTGCCGTAGCAAGCCACAACCTCGGGCTGATCGGCCGTGGCACCAGTGGACCGGCCAGGTTTCTCGCCGGCTGGCTAATGCTGAGTGAGTGGGCGAGGCGCCGACTGATCCGGTGGGTGAAGCGCAGAACCCGGTGGGTGCGGCGGGCGAAGGGAAGGCGCCGCACGAGGACACCGCCGATCTCATCAGTGCTAGGCGACACCCATCCAGGATCGGATGCTCCGGGATTCCGGAGGGCATCCGTCGTGATGACCTCTACGTCGTGACCTCGCATGGCGAGTCCTTCTGCCACCCGCTGTACAAGCAGTTGCATCCCGCCAACGGATGGCGCGTAGTTCATGGTGACAAAGGTGATTCGCAACCTGGGCTCCGAACTCCTGATCCAGTGATCAGCGTGCAGACAGGGATGATCGGTGGCCGCCCAACGCAAGGTCGTGCTCTAACAGGTCTTGCACTTCTAGACCCCAAGCCTCGATGGTTCGTTCCCGAGCGAACCGGCGGCAGTCGGTCGACTGTTCAACCCAACGGTCAACGGGCTGTACCCGCATCCGGTCGAGCGTGTCGGCGAGTGCAACGGGACCCGACGGGTCGACCTGATAGCCGCGTGACCCGTCGCCGATCAGGTCCAGTTGCATGGGCCCGGGACCACAGACGGCCGGACATCCGAGGGCCATGCCTTCGAGGATCACCCGGCCGAAGCCTTCCACGTGGCTCGGCATCACGTTGACATCGGCCCAGCCATAGAGTGCCTCGACCTCGGTCTCGGCCTGACGCCCCAGGAAGGTGACCCGCTCCTCCAGGCCGAGCTGTCTGACCCTCTCCTCTAGTTGGGGGCGGGTCGGACCATCACCGGCGAAACGGATTTCGACGTGCACGTCGCGGTCACGGAGTATCCCGGCCGCTTCGACCAGGGCCGCCTGGTTCTTGTTGGTCGTGAACCGCCCGATGCAGCACACGCGCAGGGGCCGCTCGCTGGGTGGCGAGGATCGGATCCGATCGAGACGTTCCGCGGCTGGAGCCTCGAGCTGGTCCAGTTTGGCCACGGTGAACGACGGGCTGAAGTTGGGGCGCAGATTACTGGCGGTCACACTGGCGGCAGGCGCATACACATGGACGACACCTCCGAAGTGGCGCAGCATCCAGCGCTGTAGGCGGTAGCTGAACGGTGTACCGGGCGGAGGATCCCACGCCCCGGCGTAAATGGCGTATCGGCGCCGGGCGAGGAGGCGGGCCAGCGGGATGGCGACGACGGTGACGTTGCAGGGGGCTCGCAGGTGCACGGCATCGGTTTGTCGCAGCAGCGGCACAACCGTGCGGGCCCACGACACCGACGTACGAAGCGCTCCGACCTTGGCCTTCAAGCCCGTTCCGCCCGCTCTGGCTAGCGGGGCGAAAGTGATGGTCTGGTGTTCGTACGGGCTGAAGCCTTCTGGGACCGGTCCGGGTTCCAGCACAGCGGCAATCACGACGTGGTCGAACGCGGCGAACCACTGGTCGAGCTGACGGGCCAGCGCCCCGTGAGTGCAGTAGCGACCTTGTTCGTCGCGAAAATGGAGTGTGTCTCCTACCACGAGAAGGGTCGTAGCGTCGCTAGTTTCCCTTGTCTCTAGACGGGCGGTCACGGCGACGGTGGATTTAGTACGGGGATTTCGGGACGGTTGGTCAGCAGTCTCTCCCCGTCAGATGCTGATGCCTTAGTTTTGCGCCAAGTGTCGGGTAGCAGCATTGTCTGTAGGAGCAGTCGACCGGCCTTACGCCAGCGGCTGCCTCCTCCGCCTCGAAGGGTGGCGAACACCGACAAGACGAGATCTTCATGGACCTGTTTCGGGGTGTAATACCTTAACCCGAGGTATGTGTCAGTTGGGGTGCGCAGGTGTCGCTGGGTGAGGGTGGAGCGTGAATTGCCCCGCGTTCGAACCCGCGCGCCATGGGTTCGCAATCCACCCATCGGGGCGTGATGGTGGAAGACCCTGGGACCTGGGTCATATACGTGCAGATGGCCAGCCAAATACGAGCGCATACCCAGGTCGTGATCGGCTCGGGCTCCGCGGTCATA
>JAGQGZ010000257.1 GCA_020432105.1 Dehalococcoidia bacterium
GCCGGTGACCGCCGCCGGGTGCTGGTGCTCAACAAGGCAGACCGGCTCCTTGACCAGGGAACCCCCGGGGTCGAAGAGCTGGCTGCACTGGCGCGGGATATGGGTGATCTTGACGCGGCCGCAGAGGCCGCAGTCGCAATCTCGGCAACGAAGGAGTGGGGGCTTGCTGAACTCAAGAGGGTTATCGAGGAGAGGCTGGCACCGGCCGCCACACAGGCATGGAGTGCGGGCCGTTGAACCACGCCCCGCCAACCGGTAGAAGGAGCATTGATGGCTGCAGCTAGTCCTGTGCCCCTGCCACATCCCGATGGTCCGCTGACGGGGTATCGCGTGCTGGATTTCTCGGATGAGAAGGGACAGCTCGCGGGTCGCCTGATGGCTGAAATGGGCGCCGACGTAATCAAGGTAGAGCCCAGGGGAGGCGATCCAACTCGCCAGAACGGGCCCCACTTCCGCGATGAGCCGGCCGACAACCACAGCCTCTACTGGTGGGCGATGAACGCGGGGAAGCGTTCCATCACTCTTGAATTGAAGCTGGAGACCGGTCGCGACCTGCTTCGCCGTCTCGTCGCGATTTCGGACGTGGTGATTGAGACCAACAAGCCGGGAACCGCGGCAGACCTTGGGCTCGACTATCGCAGTCTTTCCCGGGTAAACCCGGGAATCATCGTCACCAGCATTACCAACTTCGGCCAGACCGGGCCGTACCGGAACATGGAGGCAACCGACATCGTTGGTTCCGCGATGGGCGGCCATATGTACCTGAACGGAGACCAGGAACGCGGCCCCGTGCGGACGACTGTCCCCCAGGCCTATGCGCAGGCGAACGTCCAGGCGGCGATGGGTTCGGCCATCGCGCTGTACGCCCGGGCGGTGAACGACGGTGTCGGCCAGCATGTTGACGTCTCTATGCAGGAAGCGATGGCAAATGCCATGGACCACGCCCAGCAGACCTGGGATATCGCGGGGCTCAATATCACAGGGCCCGGGACGGGACGCAACCTGGCAGGAATTCAGCGCGGCCGTTACCTTTTCGAATCAGCCGACGGTTGGGTGGCGTGCCTTGCGAACGGGAACATGCAGGGACCCCGTGGCGGTCCGGTGATCGACTGGCTTGCCGAACATGGTGGTGCGGGCGACATAAGCTCGGATAGATGGCGGCTCAAGCTGGCTACTCTCGAGCCCCTTACGCCGGACGAGACGGCCTATGTCGAGGCCACCCTTGCTGCATTTTGCAAACGGTTTCCCAAGCTATGGCTGGTTGAGGAGGCGCAGAAGCGTGGTGCCGGCTGGGCTCCCGTGTTGAGCCCTCGCGAGATCGTCGAATCGGAGCACCTGGCCGCCCGCGACTACTGGGTGATGGTTCGTCACGAGGACATTGGCGAGACGTTCATCTATCCGGGAGCACCGTTCAAGCTGGGTGTCTCTCCCTGGAGACAACGAGGCCGGGCACCCCATGCGGGGGAGCACAATGCGGAGGTGTACGGGGACTTACTGGGGATGGACGAGCCGGAGCTTCGACGGGCGCGCATGAGGATGGTGGTCTAGTGCCGAAACGAAAGAAGGACTTGAAGAAGCCGTTCTCGGGCCTCCGGGTGGCGGACTTCAGCTGGGTGGGCGTCGGGCCCACCGTGGGGAAATACCTGGCCGACTTTGGAGCCGATGTCATCCGGATTGAGTCGGGTCAACGCCCCGAGACACTCCGCTTTGCCGGGCCGATGGCCACTCCGGAACCGGATCTCGATGGGTCCGGTTACTACGCCAACTTCAACAGCAGCAAGCGCTGCGCCTCGATCGACCTCCACCATCCGGATGGCCCGGAGATGGCCAGGCGGCTGGTCGGCAAGAGCGACGTCGTGCTCGAGTCGTTCGCGCCGGGAGCAATGGAGCGACGGGGCCTTACGTATGAAGTGCTCGCGGAGAATCGCGACGACCTGGTCATGATGTCGCTCCCGCTCTTCGGCCAGACGGGGCCGTGGGCACCATGGCGTGGCTACGGCCACACTCTGCAGGCGGCTGCAGGATTCAATCACCTCACCGGCTGGCCGGATGAGCCCCCCATAGGCACAGGTATCGCCTACACCGACTTCCTGGCGCCTCACTTTGCGACATTCGCATTGGTTGCCGCGCTCGACTACCGCCGCCGCACCGGGAAAGGCCAGTACATCGATTTCTCGCAGCAAGAAGGCTCCATTCATGCCCTCGGGCCCGCCATTCTCGAATGGACGGCCAATGGACGGGAGATGGAGCGCCTGGGCAATCGAGACCCCGAGGCCGCTCCTCACGGCTGCTACAAGTGCAAAGACGGCAAGTGGGTGGTCGTCGCCTGCTTTACCGAAAAGCAGTGGGAAGGATTCCGGGCCGCGCTCGGGCGTCCCGACTGGTGCGACCTCGAGCGGATGCGCCGCAAATGGCAACGCA
>JAGQGZ010000258.1 GCA_020432105.1 Dehalococcoidia bacterium
GCCTTATCACCGAACAGTGTGAGGTGCTCGACGCCAGGACCGATGAATACGAGCCCGGCATCGATGCACTTCCGGGCGAATGCGGCGCTCTCGGCGAGGAACCCGTAGCCGGGGTGAACGGCATCACAGTCCGCTGATTTTGCGGCGGCCACAATTGCGTCGAAGTCGAGATAGGCAGGTGGCCCGGAGCCATCCAGGGCCACTGCTTCGTCGGCCGCCCGTACGTGCAACGAGTCGGTGTCGTCCTCGCTGTAAACGGCCACGCTCCGCAGTCCCAGGTCGGCCACGGCGCGCGCGATCCGGATGGCTATCTCGCCACGGTTGGCAATCAGCACTGAGTCAATCGTCATGTCGGTACCTCGATGGCGAGTATGTGGTCGTCAAGAGCGCTCCGCGAGGTCGTCGAGCGTACCTGTCACGCCTTCGGCCACGAGCTGTTGGTAGTACGACTCTTCCAGTCCGAGTTCTCCGACGAGGAGCTCCCGGCTGTGCTGCCCAAGGCAGGGGGATGGGCGAAGCGGGGCGGATTCTGCCGCGGAGAATTGCCAGGGGCGGCCGGGTAGCCACGTAGGACCGGTCTCAGGGTGTTCGATGCGACTGACAAATCGCGTGCTAAAGGATCCCGGGGATGGTCCGGAATAGAGGTCGTAGTACACGGCAACGCACGCGGCTGGTATACCGAGCGCGAGAAGCTCGCGTTCGAGTTCCGCGGCATCCTTTGTTGCGCACCATTCGGCAACGATGGCGTCCAGCTCCGCTTCGCGAGCCTTTCGCCCCGCAAATGTCCGCAAGCCCTCTTCCGCCAGGCGCTCATCGCCGACAAGCTTCAAGAACCGTACCCACTGTTCATCCGACTCAACAGCGATCGCAATCCGCTCCATTCGCAGCCTGGTACATGTTGTGAGGGGCGAAGGCTGGATGATGGTTGCCGGTCGGGCCCGGAACGCGGCCGGTCGCGCCGTATTCAACAATCGCGTCTCCGCAGACCACTGCGACGGCCTCCATCATTGAGAGGTCGATCCGCTGTGGTAGTCCGGTGAGGTCCCGGTGGTTGAGGGCCGCAACGACGAGGCCGGCAAGGAAGTACCCGGCCACGGGGTCGGGGTAGAGACCACCGGTGTTCATCCCGGGATCGCCTTCGTAGCCATGCAGCGAAGACAACCCCGCCATAGGTTCGGTGGTGGCACCATTGCCCGGGTACTCGCGGTACGGTCCGTCGGAGCCATAGGCCGAGATCGAGGCCCAGATCATCCCCGGGCGCTCCTCATGCAGCCGGTCAAGCGTGATCCCCCACGACGGCATCACGGTCGGCCGGAAGTTCTCGGCGAGGACATCGAAACGAGGCAGCAACTCCCAGAAGATCTCCATGCCGCGAGGATCGCGGAGATCGAGGCAGATCTCTCGCTTGTTGAGGTTGACCGAGTTGTAAAGGCCCTGCGTGTTGAGCGGGTGCTGCACCTTCGATTCATCGAAAACACCGCGCGGGACACGGTCGCGGACGCGCCGCCAAACGTCGGGTCTGTGCAGGGAACCGATCTGGACGACATCCGCGCCTAACAACGCAAGCAGCTCCGTACCGAACGTCCCCGACCAGGCCTGGCAGAGACTGAGCACTCGAACACCTTTCAGCGGCCCTTCGGATGCAGTGCTGAGGCTGGAAGCCGCGGTAGTTACCGGAAGCCTTGGGTGTGACCAGTCTTGCACCAGGGTGCTGTTGTGTTCATCAAGCTGTGGGGCGGATCGTGCGAGACGCCATGCCCCCGGGGAAAGCCGTGCAGGTGGCCCGGCCGCACGCACCTTGCTTCCCTCTATCTCCGTCTCGACAAGGAAGCTGCGTGCGCCCAACTGTGGGTCCCGCACGATATCTCCAATGTCCTGCACTACACCGACGTTGCAGCGAAGCTGTGCGAGAGCGTGGAATACTGGCCAGCGTTCGAGTTCCGGAAGGGTGCGGGCAGCGCCAGCCACAACGGCCGATAGGTCCCTGGAATGGCGGCCGATGTCCGATAGCAGATCCTCACGCTCAGCAAGCTCCGGAAGGCGGAGCACTCGCATGGCTTCACGCCAGTTGTGGAAGTCGCCGAACCCGAAGTTCATGCGGCCGTCGGCAGCGTCATACAACGGCCCCGGTTCGCCTCGTTGGCGGCCCCCGGCAGGGCCATAGCTCCAGCCGATGTCCTCGTAGATTGCCGCGATAGCCCAGGGATGGACCGTCAGGGCGAACGCTTCCACCTCGCTGACACTGACTGTCTCGGGCTGGTCGAACATCGTGCGCCGTCGAAGCGCTGAGGCTGCCGCCAGAAATGCAGCGACGCCTCCGATGTAGCCGGCCTGGTTCCGCGGCATCTGCAGCGGCGGTTCGTCGCGATAACCGTTGATATTCGCCCAGCCCGTCCGGGCACTGGTCGTGAGG
>JAGQGZ010000259.1 GCA_020432105.1 Dehalococcoidia bacterium
GGCTTCGCGCTCCACGGCTTCTTGCTGTTCAACGCTGATGGCCGTGTGCGCCGGCTCTTCTGCCACGGGGGCAGCTTCGACTACTGCTTCTTCGACTTCCTCTTCGAGCTCAACGGCAGCTTCGCGCTCGATGTTCTCGGGGAGGATGTCACCCTTATAGATCCAGGTCTTGACGCCGATCCGGCCGAAGGTTGTGTGCGCTTCGGCAAGACCGTAGTCAATATCCGCGCGGAGTGTGTGGCGCGGCACGCGGCCGGCGGATTCGGACTCCCGGCGGGACATGTCGGTACCGCCGAGGCGGCCGGCGACGGTGATCCTGACGCCCTTGGCGCCACGCTGCATTGTTCGCTGCACGCCCTGCTTCACCGCCCGCCGGAAGGCGACACGGCGTTCGAGCTGGTCGGCAACGGAACGGGCTACGAGATATGCCTCAAGCTCCGGTGTCCGGATCTCCTGGATGTTGACTCGAACACGGCCGCTGGTGAAGCGTTCAAGGTCGCCCTTTAACTCCTCGACCTTCGCGCCGCCGCGGCCGATCACGATACCCGGCTTGGCCGTGTGAATCGTGATGGTGGTGAGGTTGGCGTTGCGGTCTATCTCGATCCGGCTAATGGAGGCGTCGGGCAGCTTCTCGAGGACAAACCGGCGAAGGGAAATGTCGTCATGAAGCTTCTCGGTGTACTCCCGGTCGTTGGCGTACCACTTCGATTCCCAGTCGTAGATTATCCCGAGACGGAAGCCGTGGGGATGGATTTTCTGACCCATGACCTAGGCCTCTCTCTCGTCGAGGACGATGGTGATATGGGCGGACCGCTTGAGCAGTGGGCTCACGCGGCCGCGGGCGCGGGGGCGGAAGCGCTTCATGGTCCGGCCTTCGTTAGCGATGGCCTGCTTGATAACAAGCTCATCGACATCGATGTCGAAATTGTTCTCAGCGTTGGCGGCAGCCGACCGGACGACCTTGGAAACCGGCACGGCGTGCGGCGAAGGCATGTAGCGCAGCAGCGCCAGGGCCTGATCGACGCTGAGGCCGGGCAGCCGCTTGAGGATGAGGCGGAGTTTGCGGGGCGACACGCGAATGTCGCGCGCCGTGGCTTCTACTTCCATCGCTATCGCCTCTTGCTCATGCGGTCGCTCTTGGCAACGTGGCCGCGGAAAGTGCGTGTGGGGGCGAACTCACCGAGCTTGTGGCCCACCATGTTCTCGGTGACAAAGACCGGTACGTGGCGGCGACCGTCGTGCACGGCGAGGGTCAGGCCGATCATTTCGGGAAGAATGGTCGAAGCCCGCGACCACGTGCGGATCACGGATTTCTGGCTCGCGTTTCGCATGGCGAGCACTTTCTTCTCGAGCTTCGGCTCGATGTATGGGCCTTTCTTGGTCGATCGCGACATAGGTGCCTACCGGTTCCTGCGACGGACGATGTACTTGTCCGTCCTCTTGTTGTTGCGGGTGCGGTAGCCGAGTGTCGGCTTACCCCACGGAGTCTTCGGACCATCCAGGCCGATTGGAGCCCGGCCCTCACCACCGCCGTGCGGATGGTCGACCGGGTTCATCACCGAACCGCGTACCTGTGGACGGCGGCGACGATGACGGGTGCGGCCAGCTTTGCCGAGCTTGACGAGGGAGTGCTCGACGTTGCCGACCTGGCCGATGGTAGCCATGCACTCGATGCGGACACGGCGCATCTCGGTGCTGGGCATGCGAAGCAGAGCGTAGTCGCCTTCCTTCGCCATCAGCTGGGCTGAGGTTCCGGCACTGCGGACGACCTGGCCGCCCCTGCCGGGAATCAGCTCCACATTGTGGACCTGGGTGCCCGTCGGCATGTTGCTCAGGGGCATCGCGTTGCCCACACGAATGTCGGCACCGGCTCCATTGTTGACGGTGTCGCCGACCTTGAGGCCGACAGGGGCGAGGATGTAGCGCTTGGCACCGTCTGCGTAGTTGAGCAGGGCAATGCGCGCGGTGCGGTTCGGGTCATACTCGATGGCCACGACCCTGGCCGGCACGCCGGTCTTGTCGCGCTTCCAGTCGATGATCCGGTAGAGGCGCTTGTTGCCGCCGCCGCGGTGACGGACGCTGATCCGCCCCTGCGAGTTGCGACCTGCATTCCGCTTCTTGAACGAAGTGGTCAGCGACTTCTCAGGCCGCTTCTTCGTGATCTCCTCAAAGGTGTAACCGCTGGCGTTGCGGCGGCCGGGAGAAGTTGGCTTGTACTGCTTGATCGGCATGCCTAAATCCCCTCGAACAGTTCGATGCTGTGTCCCGTCTGGAGCGTGACGATGGCCTTTTTCCAGTCGGGTTGCTTGGTCACACGACGACCGAAGCGCTTGTTCTTGCCCTTCATCTTCATCGTATTGACATCAGCCACTTTCACGTCGAAGGCGAG
>JAGQGZ010000025.1 GCA_020432105.1 Dehalococcoidia bacterium
CGCGCTGCTCGGTCATCGGTCCCAACATGTCGGGCTATTGCGCTGTCGCTCCAATTGGAGCCACTCACAGACGATCCATCGGCGAGATCCTCCACGGCTCCCCTCCTGCTGGATTTCGGGTTGCCCTAGCTGTCCGGTTCGACGACACGCTGCGGGGCCAGCTATCTGGCGGTAGCATTCGCCGACGCCGTGCTGACCCGCTCACTCGGTCTTCGAGCAGGCCGCGGAAGAGTCATTGTCCCTGGCGGACCGCATCCATCGCTCGTCTTGGGCCCGAAGTCGCGGCTTGAAGCGTCAAGGAGCAGCAGACAGCCATTCATGGAGCGTGGGGTTGCTTTCCTATCCGGTGTCTGCCATATCTCTGCTGACGGAGAGTCACGAAACCCCGCCGCTGTCACGGAGTCGCGAGAATCTATCGAAGCACAAATCGCACCGTCGACACTTGGCCGATCTCGAACGCACATCCCGATAGCTGTGCCGTGGTACGGCGGTGTCGTCAACGTTGTCGTCAAGAGCCGGGCCTCCGCTGCGACGTGGTTAGCGCAAGGGCCTCTCAGATTCAGGGAGTTGGTACGGCTGGAGGGATTCGAACCCCCGACCCTCTGTTCCGAAGACAGATGCTCTAGTCCGCTGAGCTACAGCCGCGTGTCACGTCTATCTTAGTGGGTGTCTCGTGTTTGGGGAGTTAGTTTCGGTCGAGCAGGCCGCCCCGGCGGTGGGCAGGGGATTCGGCACCACAGGGCTCGACGAACATTAGAGTTGACGCACATCTGATATTAGGCAAGACTAATTCACCGTCCACATCCGGACGCGTGGAAGTGCGTTGCATCGTGCAATTGGTGGTAGTTCCGGGGATTCAGTGAGCCTGCGAAGGCCGACGCTTTCCGATTCCCTCCATTCATGGAGGCTCAGTCTCGCGGTTGGTCTCGTGGTCGTCTCTGCGGCTGCGGTGGTTGCGTTTGTATCCCCGAACGAATTGGCGGATGGGGTGAAGAGGTGTTTTCAGTCACCCGGCTGGATGGCAACGTTCGTCGGGCTGTACACGCTGGCGTTTGCGTTGCGAGCGCTGGCGTGGCGCGTCCTGCTCGGTGTTGGGTCGATATGGTCGTTGCACGGCGTGCTTCAAGCGTCGCTGGTGCTGAATCACGCGCTCCCCGTGAAGGCGGGCGAAGTTGCCCGGCCCCTGATGGCCCGCGGCCCCGGCATCTCCCTTGGTGCGGCCACGACCTCATCGGTCGTCGCACGTGTCATTGACGTTTGCGTACTTGCATCGCTGGCGGTCCTCCTGCTGCCCTTCTCGAACTTGGGTGCAGGAGACTCGTTGCGAATGGTTGGGCCGGCCTTGCTACTGGTGAGCTCCGGCGCGCTGGCCATCATGGTGCTTCGGTCTGGCGCGGGCGTACCGATACCAGCGCCGGCGAAGGCGATCCTGGAGGACCTTCGGCAAGCGTTTCGCACCACGTCGACCAGGCAGTACATGTTGGCGGCGGCAATCACCCTGCCGAGCTGGGCCCTGGAGGCTTCGGCGGTGTACGCGACGGCAAGAGTGCTTGGGGTAGACCTCCCCGTCCATGCCGCTATCGGTGTGAGTGCGTTCACGATCCTCTTCCAGGTTTTCCACTTCACTCCCGGAGGAATCGGTATCTACGAAGGGAGCATGAGCGCCGCTCTCGTTTCCTACGGTGTTGATCTCGATTCGGCGGTGGTGCTGGCGACAACAACCCATGCGCTGAAATTCGCCTATGCATTCACCGTGGGGGTGCTGTTCAGCGTGACCATCCCCGGTGTCGCCTCGCGGCTTAGCCCGTTGGCCCGGCTGCGTGGATCGGCTTCGACCGCGAAGGATGCGTCGCGTTTCGAGGTGATTGCTGCACGGGCGTGGAACGTCCTGAATGAAGGGAAGCCGTTCACGCTCGTCTTTGTCGGGGGAGTGCTGCTGGCACTCGCTATTCCCCACGCCGGGGATGCCGGGTACTGGGCGCGATGGAGCCTGGGCATACTTTGCATTGCCCCGCTGGCGCTGGTGTTCTTCCGGTTCGACTTTCCGCTGAGGCTACGGACGGCGTTGTGGGGGGCCCTGGGCCTGTTCCTGCTGGTGTTTCAGTTCGTGGATTTGGGTGCGGTGGCACTCGTGGTGGGGGCCTACTTTGTATTCACGGTTGGGCTTTGGGGAAGCATCTACTACCACCTGCGTATCGGGATGCCGTTGACGAATTTCACGCGGTTCTGGCGCCTTGTGCTCGAGAACCCGGATCCCACGAGCGGCAACTTCCTCGAGCAGATCCCGAAGTGCCTTGTCCTGGTGCTTGGACACCAGTGGCTCGTTCAATCGATGGGTGTTGGCAGTGCCGCCGCCTGGCTCCTCTACACAGCCATCGTCGGTGTTTCGGCGATCCTCTTGCACCAGTGGTTCTTCACGTGGCTGCCGGCCCAGTCGCTCGTACCCACGCGATTGCGCAATGAGGGTGAGGCGATAGCCCGACGTGTCATCGTGATCGTCATCGACGGGTGCAGGGCGGACCGGCTGCGTGAAGCGTCGACGCCGTTCATCGATGGCCTGAGGGCGCGAGGCACCGAATACACGAACCTGCGTACCGTGTACCCGGCCCGGACGGTGACCTGCTTCAGCTCGATGCTTACCGGTGCAACTCCCCAGCGTCACGGGATGCAAAGCAACTTCGTGCCCAGTCTCGGGGTCAAGTGCGAGTCGCTGTTCGACGTGCTTACCGAGCAGGGAAAGACGGGCCGGCTGGTTGGAATTGCGCACCTCGTGGATGCCTTCGGGCACGACACAGTGGAGACGGTGACGGCCGTTACCCACAACGATGAGATCGATGCAGCACTCTCACTGCGTGGGCAACAGGTGATGGAGGCCGAGAACCCGGACCTGCTGGTGCTGCAGTTGCTTTCGGTGGATCAGACAGGGCATGCGCGCGGCAGCTACAACGGCGAGTACCTGGAAAAGATCGAGGAGACCGACCGCACGATCGCTGCCTTCATGGGGTGGTGCGTAGAGCGAGGATACCTCGAGGACGCAACGGTGATCGTCACCGCCGACCATGGCCAGGGCATCGGAATCGGCGGGCACGGGCACATGAGTCCGTCTGAGATCGTTGTCCCGTGCATCCTGGCAGGTGCCGGTATCGCATCAGGCGCCTCCCACGATGAGCCCCGATCGATCACCGACATTGCTGCGACGGTTGCCTACCTCCTGGGAGTACCGCCGCCCTCGGCTTCGGTTGGGCAAGTCCTCGCTGTGGGCGTCGAAGCGGACGAGGGCCCGATCGCAGTGATCATTCCCGCCTACAACGAGTCGGAAAACCTTCCGGGTGTCCTTGCGCGGGTCCCGCGGCATGCCGGCGGAGATGTCCGGGTCATTGTTGTGGATGATGGATCTACCGATAGCACTGCGGCGTCTGCCCGGCAGGCAGGAGCGGATGTGGTGGTGGAACATGGCTCCAACCGCGGGCTGGGTGCTGCCCTGCGGACGGGGCTTGAGGCTGCGAGGGCAATGAACGCCACTGCTGCCGTTTACCTGGATGCGGACGGTGAGTACGACCCGGCAGAGATGCGGGACTTGCTCGAACCGATCGAGCGGGGGGAGGCCGACTATGTGATTGGGTCGCGTTACCTGGGCCACCCTCAGGGCCAGCTTTGGCACAGGCGCATCGCCAATCGCTGCTTCACGCTGTTGCTTTCGGTGCTTGCAGGCCGAAGGCTGACGGACGGTCAGTCGGGGTACCGGGCTTTCTCACGGCGTGCGCTGGAATCGGCCGAGATCATCCATGACTACAACTACGCACAGGTCCTCACGCTGGACCTGCTGCGTAAGGGCATGCGCTATTGCGAAGTGCCCATCAGCTATCGCCGCCGGGAGAAAGGCAGCTCGTTCATCCGGGCCGAATATCTCTGGCGGGTACCACTCGGGATCACACGGGAGTTGCTGAGCTCTTAGTTCAGTGCGCCCGGCGAAAGGAAATGCAATGAGGACTGGAAATATGTTCGCTTCCCTGGCAGCTATTGGAGGCGTGGTATTCGTGGCGAGCCTGCTGGTTGCCTGCAGCGGTGGTGAAGATCGCCCTGGCTCGGGAAGTATCAGCGGGTCGGGCTCAGGAACCGGGGTCGGGATTGGGTCGGGGGTCGTTGAGGATAAGCCCGATGGCGCCACGCAGGTTGACGTTCTGCTCTCCGAATGGGCGATCACGCCCTCCGAGACAAGTGTCAGGGCGGGGGAGATCTACTTCCTCGTCGAGAATGCAGGACCAGACGACGCCCACGAGTTCGTCGTTATCCGCACGGATGAGGCTCCCGATGCGCTACCGGTGGTAGAGGGCAGGGTACCTGAGGGCGATGTGGACCTCGTTGATGAGATCAGACCGTACACGCCGGGATCGAGTGCCTCGATCACGCTCGACCTGGAGCCCGGCAAGTATGTGTTTATCTGCAACATCGCCGAGGTCGAGGGCGGTGAGCTGGAAAGCCACTATGAGCTTGGGATGCGGGTCGGCTTCGAGGTGGTCGAGTGAGGCTCGGTATTGCCGGCTACGGGAGTATCGGCCAGTACCTGGGCGGCGTCTTCGGCGCCGCACACGACATCGTGGTCTACGACCCTCCGAAGGGCATCGGAAGTTGCGCGGAGATGGATACTTGCGAGTGGGTGTTCATCTCCGTTCCCACGCCCGAGTTACCGGATGGCAGCTGTGACACGTCGTATGTGGAGAGTGTGGTAAGGACCCTGACGCCCGCCAGGGGTTTCATCTGCCACAGCACCGTAGCGGTCGGAACAACGGAACGGCTGTCGGCTAGATACGGGAAGCGGATTGTATTCGTGCCGGAGTTCGCCGGAGAGGCGCCGGACCATCGCTACCGGAATATCGAGAACCGTACGTTCTTCATTCTTGGAGGCGAACCGGAAGCAACCACCGAAGTGGAGCCGATCTTCGCCTCGGTCTACGGGGCCTCGTGCCGGTTCTCGCACGTATCGCCGCGAGAGGCCGAGATCGTGAAGTACATGGAGAACGCATTCCTGGCACTGAAAGTGACCTTCTGCAACGAGTTCTTTGACCTGGCTCAGGCGGTTGGTGTGGACTATGAGCGAATTCGCGGACTGTGGTTGCAGGATGAGCGGATGGGCGAGAGCCACACCGAGGTGACGAGCGAACGCGGATTCGGTGGTATGTGCCTGCCCAAGGATGTTGCGGCGGTGTGCTTCAGTGCGCGGGAAGTGGGCGCACCCCTTGAGGTGATGGAGCGCGCGCTGGTAGTGAACGCCCGGATGCGACTGCAGGCACGGGATCGAGCCGGTGCCGTTGTCTAGTGTCCGCGCCGGGCGAGAGCACTCTTCGTCGCCAGCTGCGCTTTAGCGCGACGGAGACCCGCCTCGATTGGTCGCCAATAGAACGCGAGCAGGATGGCCGAACCGGCGGAGAGCCAGGCAGCGGTGAGCAAACGGGTCTCGGTGCTCCACGAGGTGTAGTTCGGGAAGAGCGGCGAGATCACGCGGTAGACCGGTGACGACAGGTCGAATGGGTCGACGGCGATGACGACCTCCCCGGTATGGCCGGCGTGGGCGAGGACCAGAGTGACGGCCAGCGAATAAGCGGCGGCTGTGGACGTCACGAGCGCCGCCGCCCGGCCGTAACGATCAACGAAGAGGGCAAGGGGGAGGGCGAACAACGGAATGACGGTGACCATGGTCCGCCCGGGGAACCACCAGCCCATCATCGTGATGGCGACAAACGTACCCATGAACAGTTGAGCCCCGAGGAGCGCTGCGACAGTCTGGCCTGTGCGATAGCGAAAGAGGAGAGGAACGCCGGCGAGAGCGATGAACAGCAGCGGCGCCCAGCGGCCGATGCCGAAGCGGCGGTCTATGAAGATGCCATAGAGACGGTAGGCCTGGGTTCGAATGTCGATGTGGTTGCCAAGGACCTCGGTGCTGGACTGGCCGGCATGAACGGTGCCGACGGAGTAGGGGGTCAGCGCACCAAAGAGTTCGTAGTGGGCCCAGGCATAGAAGGCGGCGGACAACGCTGCGATAGCGACAAGCGCAACCCGGCTACGACGGTCGGTGTGCCATGCGAAAAAGAGGGCCATGGCGATCGCCAGCGGTGCGTACTTGACGCCCAACCACGGCAATAGGCTGAGTACCAGGGCCAACGCCACTCCGGCGCCAACGCCCCTTGGGAAGCGGGCCGCAATCAACAGGGCTGAGACAACCACGAGTCCGGCCGGCAACTCGGGGTAGATTTCGGTTGCGTAGATGAATGGGGTTGCTGTCACCGCAATTGCGAGCGTGCAAAGCCAGCTCAGCCCTACCCGCTCGCTGGTCCGGGCGACGAGCACGAAGATGAGGGCGAAGGTAAGTGCGGCGGAAAGCAGCAACTGGACCTGCACGCCTACGAGGCCGGCGATGGCGAAGCCGGGGATCAGGTAGAGGGAGAGGCCCGGGTTGTGCGGGCTCAGTAGACGTCCATCGCCGGTAGGTACTGACTGCTGCCAGAGGCCGTCAGGGTGGTCGAAAAAACGCTCGTATGAGCGCTGCTCATACTGGTTACGGAGGTCAAAGTCGCCATCGTCAATAAGGCTCTGGGTGGTGAGCAAGTAGAACGGCTCATCGCCGGTGATGGATGCCTGGCGGCTGGCACGAAGGTCGATAGAGAGGAGGTAGAACATGGCGAGCAGGGCGAACATCGCGATCGCCCCGAAGGCCTTACTATGAGTGCGAACGAACGCCACGTCATGAGTCTACGAGGGCCCGAGGCCAGGCGTGGATCACCAGTTGCGTTGTCCAGAGCAACAGCAGCACTTGCTGCCGGACGGTGGCGAGACGACACCCTCGCTACGATGGATGAATAGGAGTCTGTCGATGAGCGCGAACGAAGAGTACGACGATGTGGACTACCAAAGCGATCAATCGTTTCCCGCGAGCGACCCACCTTCGTTCACGCCGGTGACGGGCGTTGGCAGGGGTGCCGCACCAGCGGCCAGCAAACGTAGATGGGGCAAGAAACTGGGCGCGGTTGGCGCAGGAGCCATTGCCCTGGCCGCGGGAGTCTGGACCTTCAACCGCAGGCGCCGCGGCCGCTGAGGCTTGAAGCCGGGTGCCATGGATGACATATTCCGGGACATCCCCGGCGAGTGACGGGTTGTCACCGAAGGAGTTTCCATGGACCAGGCCCAGGTAGATCGCGCTGCCCTTAAGCGTGTCCTTATTAGCAACCGCGGCGAAATCGCGATCAGGATTGCACGCGCGGCGGCAGGCGCAGGGATGGAGTCGGTTGGTATCTTCGCCCCCGTCGATGCCAACGCCCTGCATGCGCGATTCACAACCAGGGCGGTGGAGATCGGCAAGGGAATCCCAGAACAGTCGGCGGTGAGTGCCTACCTGCAGATCGAAGAGATCATCCGCACGGCCAGGGAACAGGGCTGCGATTGCATTCACCCGGGGTACGGGTTTCTCGCAGAGAACGCAGAGTTTGCGGAGCGCTGTGAGGCCGAGGGCTTGACCTTCATTGGCCCGTCTGCGGACGTGCTCCGGTTGTTCGGCGACAAGGTGGCTGCGCGGCGATTTGCAGAGTCCCTGGGAATACCGGTTGTCCGCGGAAGCGACGAGGCGCTCACCGGTGTTGATGATGCGGTTGCACGGGCGGCGGAGATTGGCTACCCGGTGATGTTGAAGGCTGCGGCCGGTGGTGGTGGCCGAGGAATGCGCCTCGTTGAGCGGCCCGAAGATATGGCGACGTCGTTCGCGCGTTGCCAGAGCGAAGCAGAGGCCGCGTTTGGCAATGGGGCGATCTTCCTTGAGCAGGTGATGGATCAGCCGCGTCACATCGAGGTCCAGGTCCTGGGGGATGCAACGGGCAACCTGGTGCACCTGTTCGACCGTGATTGCTCGGCCCAACAGCGCTATCAGAAAGTGGTGGAGATTGCTCCCGCACCTGCATTGGAAGGATCGCTGCGGGAACGCATCCTCGACGACGCCGTGAAGCTGGCCAGGGCGTCGGGGTATACCAACGCCGGGACAGTTGAGTTCCTCGTGGTGCCGGAAACCGGCCAGCACTTCTTCATTGAGTGCAATCCGCGCATCCAGGTCGAACACACGGTAACCGAGGAGGTGATGGGTGTGGACCTGGTGGAGGCTCAACTGTCGATAGCCGGTGGGGCATCGCTGGCGGACATCGGGTTGGGCGACCAGGCGGCTGTGGGCAGCCCGCGGCGATATGCGGTCCAGGCACGGGTTGTGACACGGGGTAGTGGGACCATCACCGCCTACAAAGAGCCCTCGGGCCCGGGAGTCCGGGTAGATGCCTGTGGCTACGCAGGCTACGCGCCTCCCCCACAATTCGACCCGCTGCTGGCAAAGGTGATTGGCTCGGGCGGTACCTATTCGAGTGCCCTGGCCAGAACCACCAGAGCGCTCTCCGAGTTCCACATTGCCGGGATTCCTTCGAACCTGGCCCAGCTCCAGGCTTTGCTGGCCAGCCCCACCATGCAAGCGGGTGATGCCCGGACGACGTCGGCCGATGCCGTGCCGGGTGCTTCGAAGACCTCCATGAATGGCCACGGGGGAATCCTCACTCTCCTCGATCAGCAGACAAGGGCGATGGGACTTCGTGCCCTGGGCGATTCCTCAACCGCGACAAGGACATCGACGGCCGCTGCGCTTGCGGTTGGCGATGGGCAGCAGGCGGTTGCCTCGCCATCTGCCGGCACGCTGCTGGAGTTGCTGGTGAAGGAAGGCGAGGCAGTGGTGCAGGGCCAGCAATTGCTCGTCATGAGCGCAATGAAGATGGAGACCGTCGTCGCCGCACCCTGCGACGGTGTTCTTGCGGGGCTCCAGGCGCTGGAACCCGGTGACCACATCGAGACCGGCCAGGTTCTGGCCGTGATCACGGCCTCGGGCTCGGCTTCCAGCCCCGGCGACGATGCGGTTGTTGACGACACCTGGGCGCCGATGCTGGAACAGATCGCCCGGCTACAGGAGCTGGCCCACGAGCGGCTGCAGGCAGGTTCGACGGACCCTGGCGTAGTTCGCCAGCGGTCACGCGGGAAGCTGACCTGTCGCGAGCGAATTTCGCTCCTGCTGGATGAGGGGTCGTTCCGCGAAATCGGGAGCGTGGCAGGTTTCGCATCGTACGACGACATGGGCACTATCACCGACTTCACTCCGGCCAATCACGTTGGTGGGTGGGGCGCCATCGCCGGGCGCAAGACGGTTGTGTGCGCCGACGACTTCACCTCACGCGGCGGCCATGCGGATGGTGCGGTAGCCGGGAAGGCCGCGTACCTCGACCGGTTGTCGTTGCAGTTGCGGATACCCTCGGTGCGGCTGCTGGATGGTTCGTCCGGCGGCGGGAGCGTGGCGGCCATGGTGCCGGCGCAGAGCCAGGAGGGTGAACGCACCGCCAAGGAGAGCCGAGGGGCAATTGCCGCCGGCCGCCCGCGCGTGGTGGGTGGCGGTGGGTCTCATCTGCCCGGACACCTGGGAAGCAGCATGTATGCCGAACAGCTTTCGACGGTGCCGGTGGTCAACATGCTGCTCGGCAGCGTGGTGGGAATCGGTGCCGCCAAGGCGGTGCTCGGTCATTTCTCAGTGATGGTGCGTGATATATCGCAGCTTTTTGTGGCGGGACCGCCGGTGGTGACGCACGCCATGGGCTACGACATCACAAAGGAAGACCTGGGCGACTGGCGCATCCACTGCCGCAACGGTTCGGTCGACAACCTCGCGGAGTCCGAGGAGGAGGCGGCCGAACTCACGCGGCGGTTCCTCTCCTACCTGCCCCAGAACGTCTACGAGGCGGCGCCCCGCCTCGCTCCCAATCCCGACGACCCGGCAGACAGGCGGGAGGAGGAGTTGTTCACACTTGTCCCCCGGAAGCGGACGACGACATTCGACATCCGAAAGGCCATCCGGCTGATGGCGGACCGGGGCTCGTTCTTCGAGATCGGGCCGATGTGGGGGACGGACCAGGTAACCGGCTTCGTGCGCTTCAACGGTTATCCGGTGGGGGTGATTGCCTCCGATAGCCAGCACATCAATGGTGGCGCACTCACTGCAGCCGGGTGTGAGAAGCTCATTCGCCACCTCGACCTTTGTGACCTCTTCCATATCCCGGTGCTCAACCTGGTCGACAACCCGGGCTTCGCCGTCGGTGTCGAGCATGAGATTACGGGGACGATTCGCAAGGGCGGGGAGTGGATGGTGGCGTTCTCGCAGGTGAGTGTGCCGATATTCACGGTGCTGATGCGACGGAGCTTCGGCGTGGCCGGGAATAACTATGCGACGCCACAAGACCGCCCTTCGATGCGGGTGACATGGCCGGCAGCGGACGTGGGTGGTATCCCTCCCGAGGGTGGGATCGAGGCGGCATACCGGCGGCAACTCGCCGAGGCCGACGATCCGGAGGCATTCCGGGCGGAGATCATGGCAAGGATCGAAACGGCACGGGGCCCGCTGGGTCCGCTTGGGCGCTTCCAGATCGAGGAAGTGATCGACCCTCGCGATACGCGTGCATATGTCTGCGATTGGGTTGAAACCGCCTACCAGAACGTATCCCAGCCGGCACAACTCGGCCCGCGGGCGCTGCGGTTTAGGCCTTAGCCACGCTGCCTTCGGCGACGAGAACGACGGTGCCGTCCGACTTTTCGACACGGGCTGCAAGCGATTCGCGTTCCGGGTCGACTCCCCTGGTGACACCGGCCGTGACGCGGATCATTTCGCCCGGCCAGAGCACATTGGTGAATTTCACGAGGAGCCTGCCCGTCGTCGCCCAGCGATCACCGAGCGCGGAGTCCAGCAACTCACCGACGTAGCCCATGCTCATTCGACCGCCAACCACAACATCCGAGAAGCCGAGTTCCTTCGACGCCTCGCGGTCGGAATGGTAGTTGCGTGAGCCATAGAAGAACTGGCCGCACATCTCCAGGCTGACCGTCCGTTCGATGGAGCCGAGTTCGTGCACTATCTCGGCTGCGGAACGCGTTGCACCCTCCTTCTCGGCCGGGCTTCGGAGTTGGACCTCGCCGGTGGGGGGATTGTCAAGGAGGAAGCTCTGGTGATGACGCTGGACTGAGACGACCTGGCCGTCTGCGTCGTATAGGTTCGTCTCGGTCAGGAGGATGGTCCGGTCCCGACGAGGATAGATGTCGGTGACTTTGCCTTCGACGAGGTAGTCGATGCCCGCAGCCAGGGGCTGATGGAACTCCCACTCCTGGCGCAGCCAGAGGTGCCCCTTCTGCTGGGAGAAAAGGAGCGTGGTCTCTGCCGCGTTGGCCAGCATTTGGGGGATATGGCCCGATGGCTGGACGTCGAGGCCGGAGCGATAGTTCGCGAGCATTTCCGGTGTCACGGTCCAGGGTTTGGCGGCGATGACCTGCCCGACGTGGGGTTCGCGCTTTGTCTGTGTCATGGGAGGCACGATACAGGTTGTGTCAATCAGCCTTGTAAGGGGAAAACATAATTCACCCCTGAATGTGCGCTGCCGATGATCGGGACATGGCCGACCGTCGTGAGCACGACCGCTACCCCGTCTGGGCACTCGGGCGCCTCTGGTGGAAGTCCGACGGCGATCCGCTATCGGTACGAATCGCGGACCTCTCGCTGGGAGGGGCTGCCGTCGAAATCGATGGACCGATCGAAGGCGAAACGTTCTTTCTCCAGTTCGGGATGGGCGAATTGCACCAGCCCTTCCCGATGGAACTCGTGAAAGCTGAGAGCACGTGGCACGGCACGATGATGCACGCACGCTTTGGAGAACTGAGGGCGATCCAGGCGGCGCTCCTGGAAGCCACCATCGAGCAATGGCTGAAGGAATATCACGCGAAACTCGGCCGGATGCTCTATGGCGACGGGCAGGCGGCATAGCCGTTTAGTCGAGCCGTTTTTCAACTCTTACGATGGCCGGGTCGCCCGCGACGGGACCGACAACGAACCCGAGGTCTCGGGCCAACTCAAGCATGGTGATGTTCTGCTGCTGGACCTCGCCGAAAATGCGGGTAAGGCCGCGCAACCGGGCGACATCCGAGAGGCGCCGGAGCATGAGGGTTCCGAGGCCCTTGCCCTGAAGCTCGTCGCTGATGACGATGGCAAACTCCGCCGAGCGTTGGTCCGGGGCAACCACATAGCGGGCAACGCCGACCTGCGAGCCATCTTCCAACACTGCAACCAGGGCCATTTCCCGCCGGTAGTCGATCTGGGTGAAGCGGACGAGCATTTCCGAAGAGAGCTCTTGAAGGGCGTTGCGGAAGCGGAAAGTCCGTGAGCGAGGAGAGAGCCTTCGGACAAAATCCTGTTCGGCATCGGCGTCTTCGGGGCGGATTGCCCGGATTTCCACCGCGGTTCCGTCGGAAAGTTGCTGATGCGATTCAAGGTCTTCGGGGTACGGTTCTATCGCGAGATGGGAGTAACGGCCCGCGCCCTCCGGTGGCGGTGATATCGAGACACGAGCATCGACGGCCATGACGCCACGCTCACTCGCTACAAGTGGGTTGATATCGAGTTCCATGACTTCTGGCAGGTCGCAGACGAGCTGCGATACCGCGAGTAGCACAGCTTCTACGGCGGCACGGTCGGCGGGCGGGTTGCCGCGGAGTGACCCCAGCAGCTTCGCAGCGCGCGTCCGATCGACCAGGTCCTGGACGATGACCTCGTTCAATGGGGGTAGTGCGATGGCCCGGTCGCGAAGGACCTCGACAAGGGTGCCGCCTGAACCGAACACCACGGCGGCACCAAAGGCCACATCACGCATGGCGCCCGCAAGGAGCTCACGACCGTGGATGACGGTATGCATGGCTTCGACCGTGACCCCATCGAGCCTCGCTGTGGGGGCGTTCGTTGCCACTCGCGTGAGCATCGCGTCGAACTCTGCAGCCACTTCCTCCGCGTTGGCCAGGCTGAGCCGGACGCCCCCAACGTCTGTCTTGTGCGAGATGTCGGCCGAGTTGATCTTCATGGCGACCGGGAAGCCGGCTGCCTCCGCGGCTGCCACGGCTTCGGCGGCGTCTCTTGCGGATACAGCACGTACCACCGGTATCCCGTAGGCGGCCATCAGGTCCCGAGCTTCCACCGAACGGAGCTCTTCCCGGCCCGCAGCGAGGGCGCCGGCGATAATCGAGCGGGCAAGGGGAAGGTCGCGGTGCGGGATCCCGGAGATTGGTCCCGGGGTCTGCCGGAGCAACTCCTGGTTTCGCCGGTAACTGGCAACGGCGGCAAAGGCTTCGACGGCAGCCTCCGGGGTGTTGAACTGGGGTATGCCCGCTTGTCGGAGGATCTCTCGGGCCGGTGCTACCTGCGTTTCACCGAGCCAGCAGGCCAGCAAGGGCTTCTCGATGCCAGGCGCCATCGCAGCAAGTTGTTCGGCTATCCGTTCCGGGGGCGTGATGGCCTGGGGCGTGAACATCACCAGCAGGCCATCCACGCCCTCGTCGGCTACCACAGCCTGAATAGCCGCTTCGTACCGCTCCGGCGGGGCGTCGCCGAGCACATCGACGGGGTTACCGCGCGACCAATGTGGAGGCAGTGCAGCGTCGAGCACTGCGATTGTCGACGGCGAGAGTTCGGCGAGTGGGATATCTACGTCTGCCGCCCGATCGGCAGCGAGGACTCCGGGGCCACCGGCGTTGGTCACCATGCCCAGGCGGCCGCCTTCGACCACGTGCTGGGAGGAGAGGATCGTCGCGACCGAGAAGAGCTGGTCGAGTTCCAGCACGCGAACCACTCCGGCACGTCGCAGGGCAGCGTCGAAAACATCGTCTGTGCCGACGATCGAGCCGGTGTGAGAGGCTGCAGCCTTTGCGCCGCCGCTGTGCCTCCCCGCCTTGACGACGACAACCGGTTTCGCCCGGGCGGCGGCCCGGAGCCCGCTCATGAAGCTCTGGGCGTCGCGGATTCCTTCGATGTAGAGCAGGATGGCGTCGGTATGGGAGTCGCTGGCGAGGAAATCAAGGGCCTCACCAAAACCGATGTCGGCGGCGATACCCATTGAAACGACGGAGCTGAAGCCGACGCTATGAGCCGGGGCCCAGTCGAGTATCGCCGTGCAGACGGCGCCGGATTGGGAAAGCAGGGCGAGCCGGCCAGCTGCCGCGCCCTGGAAGCTGAAGGTGGCGTTGAGGCGGGCGCGAGGACGGATGATCCCGACGCAGTTGGGGCCGATAAGCCGGAGACCATGGCGCCTGGCATTCGTGAGCATCGCTGCTTCGAGACCGCGGCCCACCTCACCCATCTCGCTGAATCCGGCGGAGAGCACCACCCCGCCAGGCACTCCGTAGGCGCCAGCATCTTCGATGACACCGGGTACAGCTGATGCCGGGGTAACCACCACGATCAGATCGACGGGTTGAGGCAATTGGCTAACGGCTGCGAAGCAGGGTACGCCCATCACCTGGTCGTACCGTGGATTGACGGCGAAGAGGGGACCGCTAAAACCGCCTTCGATGATGTTCTGCATCACGACTCGGCCGAGCGATCCCTCGCGTTCGCTGGCGCCGACGACGGCTACGGAGGCGGGGTCGAAGATCGGGCGTAGTTCGTGTTCCATCCGGACCATTATGGAGAACCGGGGACCGGATAACTGTTGGGCGCTTAATCCGATCAGCCCAGGCGAACGCCGTCGGTGGGATAACGGAGGGCGCTCTGGGCTCGCGGCCTGGTCATTTCAAGGACAAGGAGCAGGGGCGCAAATCGGCCGACGAGCATGCCGATGATGAGAGCCACCCGGCCGGCCGTGCCCCAGGAGGAGGTATCGAGCGGGGTCCAGCCGACGTTCGCCGTGGCGGAAACGGTCTCGAACATCACGTCGAGAGCACCGTCGTCGGACACGGTAAGAAGGAACACCGTGAGCGCGAAGCAGAAGGCGACGAGTCCGAGGGCAATGACCATGGCCTGGCGAGCAACCATGAACGGCACCTGGCGCCCGAGCATCACCACTTCCTCGCGCCCGCGGATTGTTGCCCAAATGACCGCGAGCAGGAGAAAGAACGTACCGATCTTCACACCCGCCGCCGCGGACCCGGCCGCGCCACCGATGAACATCATGCCGATGAGGTAGAACTTCGTCGCGTCGTGCAACTCCGAGGTGGGGATGGCGCTGAACCCGGTGCCCCACATCGCCGACTGTTCGGCTGCCAGCAACGGCCGGTCCCAGGCGGACACCGAGCCCAGGGTTTCCGGATTGGCCCACTCCCCAACTCCGATGAAGGCAAAGCCCATTAACAGCAGAATCCCGGCGCCCCCCAGAATGACGCGGGAGTCGAGAGGCAGATTTCGCCCGCGGGTCTGCATGAGCAGGAGGATGGGAATGGCGCCAATCGCGCCGAGGGCCGCGAGTATCCCGGAGGTGGCGAGAACAAGCGGTTGGTCGGCAAAGGGCAGCAAGTCGGCGCCCGTGAGATTGAAGCCGGCCTCGTTGAACGAAGAGATGGAATGAAAGATGGCCCACCAGACGGCGGTATGCTTATCGACGCCGGCCGCCGTGAATCCTACCCAGAGGGCGGCCGCGCCGATTGCTTCACAGGCGAAAGCATAGATGGCCAGGTTGCGAATGAAGCGCACGGCTTCACCGAGCGTTGGCAGCCCGTAGTAGAGCCGGAGCATGTGAGAGTCGCGCACACCGAGACGGCCGCCGATCGCCCAGAGGATGACGGAAACACCGAGCATGTACCCCAGTCCGCCAACCTGGATGACAACGAGTATGATGAGTTCGCCGGCGAACGTGAATTGCGCCTGCGTATCGAAGAGAACGAGACCTGTGCCACTGATCGCCGAGACACTCGTGAACACGCCTTCAAGTGGCGAAGCGGTCGGTGCGGCGTTGGTAAACGAGAGACTGAGGAGCGCGGCGGCGACGATGACGATGGCTGCGAAGGTAATCGCAATCTCGACAGAGCCACTGCCGAGCCGTCGTGCCCGGGCGGGGGCGTCCATCGTCAGGTTGTAGGTGCCCATGAGCCTGCGGCGTACAAGTCGTCGGGTCATGGCTGCTCGGTTATCTCGTCCGGGGCTGCGCTCACGTCGGAAACAGTAGCTGCGAAACCGGACCGGTGTCGATCCGGGTCTGTCGGGGGTGGCGGCTGGGATGCATGCAGAGGGTCGCCCGGGCTGCTATAACTGCCTTCGTATCCCCATCTCCTGGAGCCGCCCATGAATGTTGCCGAGGCCATCGCCGAAGTCCTGAAGCGGGAGGGGGTTGATTTCATCGTCGGCTACCCCGTGAACCCGATCATCGAACAGGCCGCTCGTCGCGATATCCGGACGATCATCGTCCGGCAGGAACGTACGGGGCTGCACATGGCCGATGCGTTTGCACGGCTCAATTCGGGGGAACGCTTCGGCGTCTTCGTGATGCAGCACGGCCCGGGAACCGAGAATGCCTTTGGCGGTGTGGCCCAGGCTTACAGCGAGTCGGTACCGCTGCTGGTGATCCCGGCGGGATACCCAAGGCGGATAGCAGAGGTCGATCCCAACTTCTCGAGCGCGCTCAACTTCAAGCACGTGGCGAAGATCAGCGAGAGGGTGCTCCTGGCGGATTCGATCGGCGAGGTGATGCGGCGCGGTATTGCGGCGCTACGAAACGGACGCGGCCGTCCGGTGGTAATCGAGGTGCCGGTCGATGTCTTCCGGGAGGAGATCTCTGGCGAACTCCAGTACGAACCGCCGCCTGCCACGAAGTACGGCCCGTCGCCGGACGATGTGGATCGTGCGGCGCGAGCACTGGCAGAGGCGGAGCACCCGGTGCTCTATGCGGGCCAGGGTGTGCACTACGCCAAAGCATGGCCGGAATTGAAGGAGCTGGCCGAGTTGCTGAACGCCCCGGTGACCACCAGCCTTGAAGGCAAGAGTGCCTTCCCCGAGAACCATCCGCTTTCGCTGGGTTCCGGGGGCCGGTCACTCCCCGAGCCGGTGCACCGGTTCCTGCAGGAGTCGGATGTCATTTTCGGCATCGGCTGCAGCTTTGGGACTACGGGGTTCGGGATCCAGTTCCCGGCCGGCAAGACGTACATCCACTCGACGCTCGACCCGGCGGATATCGGGAAGGACATCTACCCGGACTATGCCCTCGTCGGAGACGCGAAGCTCACCCTGCGGGCGATCATCGAGACGCTTCGCTCCAATCCCGGGAAGCATGCGGCCAACCGTAAGGCCGAGGTACCAGCCCGCATCGGCGAAATCCGTGATGCCTGGATGGACCGGTGGCGGCCGAAGCTGGAATCGAATGAAACGCCCATCTCACCGTACCGGGTGATCAACGATCTCATCGCGACGGTCGACCCGGCCAACCATGTGATTACTCACGATGCGGGTAGCCCGAGGGACCAGATCTCACCTTTCTGGCCGAGTATCGAGCCGTTGAGCTACATCGGATGGGGCAAAACTACGCAGCTCGGTTACGGCCTTGGCCTTGCAATGGGTGCCAAGTTGGCCCACCCCGACAAGCTCTGCATCAACGTCTGGGGCGATGCCGCGATTGGTTTCACAGGTATGGATTTCGAGACCGCCGTACGGGAACGGCTGCCGATCCTCTCGATCCTGCTGAACAACTTCTCGATGGCGATTGAGTTGCCGATCATGCAGGCCGCGACGGAGAAGTACCGGAGCACGGATATCTCCGGCAACTACGCTGACATGGCGAAAGCGTTTGGTGGCTATGGCGAGCGGGTGACCGACCCCGGTGAGATCAAGGCCGCTATCAAGCGAGGCATCGCGCGGACCGAGGAAGGGACTCCGGCCCTGCTGGAGTTCATCACCTCCCAGGAAATCGAGTACTCAGTATTTCGCTAGGAGTTAGTTGCTAGTGGTCATCGACCGGTTCACAGTCCCAGACGAAATAGCTGTCCGAATCCAGCCAGCCGACATGCACGCGACCGCCGTCGGGATCTTCGAGGCGTTGGGTATGCCGCCTGACGACGCCAGCCGCAGCGCGGACGTTCTCCTCTATGCCGATGTCCGGGGCATCGACTCCCACGGCGTCAGCAACATGATGCCCTACTACGTAAACGGCCTGCGGGATGGATCGATCAACCCGGCGCCGCAGTGGAAGGTCGTGCGCGAGGCCCCGGCGACGGCAACCATCGACTCCGACCTCGGTCTCGGCCTCACCATTGGCCCCCAGGCCATGGCGCTGGCGATTGAAAAGGCGAGGGACTTCGGCATCGGTGCAGTCTCGGCGACGAACGGGGGGCATTATGGCGCGGCGGCCTACCACGCTCATATGGCGCTAGAGCACGACATGATCGGCGTCTCATGCACGGTGGGCGGGATCCAGGTCGTCCCTACGTTCGGTTCACGCGGAGTGCTGGGTCTGAATCCCATCGCCGTTGCGGCACCATCGAAGAGTGAAGCGCCGTTTGTCTTCGATGCCTCGATGAGCAGCGTCGCCGCGAATAAGATCCGGATCCTTCGCCGCCTGGAAGGCACCGTGCCGCCGGGCTGGATCGCGGAGATGGACGGGACACCGGTGATGGATGAACGCCCGGTGCCCGACCAGTTTCTCATGCTGCCGACCGGCGGTACGCGGGAGAACGGGAGCCACAAGGGCTACGGAATGGCGATGTTCGTCGACATCGTGGCGGGTGTGCTTTCGGGGACCGGACCGGGCTTTGCGACGCGCCAGGGTAAGGCACACCACTTCCTTGCCTACCGGGTGGATGCTTTCACGGACCTGGATCTCTTCAAGAGCGACATGGACCACTACCTGAAGGAGTTGCGGGAGATGGCGCCGGCGCCTGGTGAGGAACGCGTGCTGTATCTCGGTCTGAAGGAACACGAGTCGGAAGTGGATCGGCGCGAGCGAGGGATCCCCTATCACCCGGACGTCGTCCAGTACTTCCGCGATACGGCGAGGGAGCTGGGGATTACCACGCCGTTGAGCTAAGCGAGGGAACTGTCACCCGGCCCTTACAGAAGGTGTTGGTATAATCGACGTAACTATCGACGGCCAATGCAGCCGGGAACCGAGTTCGCTATGCCTCGACCGATCTGGAAGGGCACGATCAGCTTTGGGATGGTGAACATCCCGGTGAAGTTGTTCACCGCCACCGAGAGCAAGGATATTTCCTTCCGGCAACTGCACGAGCCTGACAACGCGCGCATCCAGTACCAGCGGTGGTGTCCGGTCGAAGAGCGGAAGGTGGAGACCGACGAGATAGTCAAGGGCTACGAGTACACGAAGGACCGCTACGTCATCGTTACCGACGAGGACTTCGAGAATCTACCGGTAGCGGGAAAGCGCACGATCGAACTCGCCGCCTTCGTCGATGCCGAAGATATCGACCCTATCTACTACGAGAAGACCTACTACCTGGAGCCCGAAGAGATCGGTGCCAAACCCTACGCGCTGTTGGTCAAGGCACTCGAAGAAAAGGGCAAGACAGCCATCGGCAAGATCGCAATCCGGAGCCGCGAGCGATTGTGTGCACTGCGGCTGCTGAACGGTCAGCTGGCTATGGAGACGTTGCTCTACGCCGATGAGGTTCGGCCCCAAGGTGCAATTGCCGAGGTCGAGGTCTCCGAAGCGGAGATGAAGATCGCCACATCGTTGGTGGAGCTTCTGGAGGAGGACTTCGACATCTCGCGGTACAAGGACGACTACCGCGAAGCCCTGATGGAGCTCATCGAAGCGAAACTCGAGGGGCAGGAGTTTGTGGCGCCGGAAGAGCCGGAGGAAGCCGCCCCGGTCGTGGACCTTATGGCAGCACTCCGGGCCAGTGTCGAGGCCGCCCGCGCCCGCAAGGAGAGCAAGAGCGGGGAACCCGAAGAGGAAGAAGACAAGGCGCCACCGCGACGGCGCAAGACCGCCGCCAGGGCCAGCTAGCTCTCGGGCGGAAATCGCCATATGGCGACGGTCGACCTTGCCGAGTACCGCGGTAAGCGCGATTTCAGGAAGACACCGGAACCGGACGGATCCACGCGGTTCCCGGCGAAGGGCCCGCTACGATTTGTCGTTCAGAAACACCAGGCGACGGCACTGCACTACGACCTGCGCCTTGAGGCAGGAGGCGTGCTCAAGTCGTTTGCCGTGCCAAAGGGGCCATCGGCAGATCCTTCGGTAAAGCGGGGCGCTCAGCAGACCGAAGACCACCCATTGGACTACCTCGACTTCGAAGGTTCGATCCCGCGAGGGCAGTACGGCGCCGGCCACATGATCGTCTGGGACACCGGCACCTATTCGCCCGATGAGAAAGGCGAATACGACTGGCTTGATCGGGAAAGAGCAAGCCTTCGCATCGAAGAGGAAATCGCAGCCGGCAAGGTTTCGTTCACGATCCGCGGGACGCGGATGCATGGGTCCTGGACGCTCATCCGAACGAAGAATGGCTGGTTGCTGATCAAGCACACGGACCAGGCGGCAAGGAATATTGACCTGCCCGATGCCTTCGAGACCTCGATACGTTCGGGCTTGACGATTGCTGACCTGGCGGCGGGAACCGTCGCTGCCGGCCCGTTCCTGGCCTCGCCAGCGGATGCACCGGGAGCCAGGGAGTCACAACTGCCTGCACCATTCGGGCCGATGCTTGCCGCCGCCGGCCAGATGCGGTCGCTGAGTGAATCGACGTGGTCGTTCGAGCCAAAGATTGACGGAATACGCTGCCTTGCCTCTGTGAACGATGGGCAGGTGAAGCTGTACACGCGGAACCTGAACGATGTGACCGATCGGTACCCGAACATCGTCCGGGCACTGGCCGTCCAGCCGTTGCACGACGGCCTCCTGGATGGGGAAATTGCGGCGTTGGATGAGCGGGGGCGGCCGCGCTTCGAATTGTTGCAGCAACGGATGAACCTCGGGGATCACCGGCAGGTAGCGCAGGCTGAGGGCACGTTTCCGGTGGTCTACTTTGCGTTCGACCTGCTCCACCTCGATGGGTTCGACCTGCGTGGGGCGGCGCTCGAGGACCGGAGGGTCTTGCTACGGCAGGTGCTTCTGCCATCGGCGAGCCTCTCGCCTGTCGAGGTTATCGAGTCGGACCCGCAGACGGCATTCCAGGCCGCGGTCGCCCTTGGCTTTGAGGGCCTGGTGGCCAAGCGTCGCGGAAGCCCATACCGATCAGGGCGGCGCTCGGATTCATGGCTGAAGCTGAAGCACCGGGAGTCCGATGAGTTTCTCGTCGGTGGATTCACGGTTGGCGAAGGGGGCCGGGAGTCCACGTTTGGCGGATTGTTGCTTGGTACGCCGCGAGACGACGGCATGCTTGAGTTTCGCGGCCGGGTCGGTAGTGGTTTCGACGACCGCCGACTCGGCATGCTTCGATCGGAGTTGGAGTCGCTGGTGTCTGACGTTTCGCCATTTGCGGGCGAGATTCCGGACGCCGCGAAGACGGTCTTTGTGCGTCCAGAACTCGTGGTGGAGGTCGAGTACGCGGAGGTGACGTCGGCAGGAATTCTCCGGGCTCCCGTGTTCCATGGGCTGCGCGCCGACAAAGCCCCGTCCGACCTGTCCGTGGCCGGGGATTTGCCGGTGGTGGCACCGCTCCCGGACGACCTTGCAACGGACATTGAGGCGGTACTTTCTCAGCTGGAGACGAAGAAGCAGAAGCTGGAAGTCATCGTGGGAGAACATAGCCTCGGCGTGACGAACCTCGACAAGGAGCTATGGCCGGCGTTCGGGGGTCACCCGGCCCGGACGAAACGGGATTACCTGCGCTACCTGGCGACCGTGGCTCCGATCCTGCTGCCGCACCTGCGTGATCGACCGTTGACGCTTACTCGCTATCCCGACGGCATTGGCGGTGATTCGTTCTATCAACGGCACTGGCAGGAGAAGGACATGCCGCCGTTCGTCGACTACATCACGATGTTTACGGATAGCAACGGCGGTGACCGTCCATTTCTCCTCTGCAACAACCTGCCGACGCTGCTGTGGCTGGGGCAGCTGGCCGACATTGAGCTGCACGCTTCGCTCGCGAGAGTGAGCACCGAGCCGGACGCTGCGGAGGCTTCGACGGAGTTCGCGGGCGACAGGGAGGCCGTCGAGGGGTCTGTGCTCAACCTCCCTGACCACCTGCTCTTCGACCTCGACCCCTACATCTATGCGGGTACGGAGAAGAAGGGTGACGAGCCACAGTTCAACCGGACGGCATTCGATGCGACGTGTGACGTGGCCCTCGTCGTGCGGGAAGTCCTTGCCGGGCTCGGGCTCTCGGCGTTCGTGAAGACTTCGGGCGCGACCGGATTACACCTGTACGTTCCGATTGTCCGGAACCTGCGGTATGACGAGGTGAGGGCATTAGCGACCACCATCGCCCAGGCCGTGTTAGCCCGCACGCCGAAGCTTGCCACGCTCGAGTGGGCCACGGATCGACGGGTCGGCAAAGTGTTCATTGATGTAAACCAGAACGCGCGGATCAAGTCACTTGCCTGCCAGTACAGCCCCCGGGCGAAGCCCGGGGCGCCGGTTTCGATACCGCTGCGATGGGATGAGCTGGGCAAGCGCTACCCGGATGAGTTCAACCTCGCGACGGCGCTGACCCGGATCGAGGAAGTGGGTGACCTGTGGGCGCGACTCCTGGAGTCGAAAGTGGACCTGGTGGAGACGCTGGGACTACCGCGTGATGTGCGCTGAGTGGATGGAACCGGAATAGGCGAGCCGCAACCGTAGCGCGACACGATCTGTCGCGCATCTGGGCGATGATTTGGGCATGGCAACCACTCGACGGCAATCAAATGCTCATGCACTATATCCATTGCGCGATTCGAGACGCGCGGCGGGGAAGGAATACGCCATGAGCAAGCGCGATGAGCGCTCTGTGTCCCCGTCTGTCACGCATGCCCCGTTTGATGTTGTCGATGGTCCCCAGTCGCGCGCGCTCGAAGCGGTGAGCCGGCTGCTCCGGTCTCGCCTTACCCAGGACGATGTCATCGAGGTATTGGGCGCCGCGTTTGTCGCCGAGGCAGTTCGCCCGCACTGGTCTCGCCCTGAAGATGCGGCTGAGGCGCTGGAGCGCCTGCGGACCGACGATGCTGCTCTTGCGGATGCCGTGGAGGGACTTGCCTCGTTGCTGCTGGGCCGGTCGGAAGCACGACAGGATCGCCGTGCCGCGATCGCTGCCGTCGAGGACCTCTTGCGACAGTAGGCGTCTCTTCACATTTCCGGGGATCGTTATTTCCTCAGGGGCCGGTTCGTTAGCTGCCTGCTGATAGGATTGAGCGGCAAATCCGGCCGCTCGCGCCCCTGTGTTCGAGTCACTGCCGACCCGGAGCGATCTGCCGCGCCTATGACCGCCACTGCACACAGTCTCGACGACCTCTGTATCAACACCATCCGGACCCTCGCCATGGATGCGGTGGAAGCCGCTGGTAACGGACACCCGGGCGCACCCATGGGTTGTGCGCCGATGGCATACGCATTGTGGACGCGCGTGCTGCGCCACAACCCGGCTGACCCGGCCTGGCCCAATCGTGACCGTTTTGTGCTTTCGAACGGGCATGCCTCGATGCTGCTCTATGCACTGCTGCACCTCACGGGCTACGACCTGCCCCTGGACGAGATAAAGAACCTCCGCCGCCTCGGTAGCAAGACACCGGGACATCCCGAACACGGCATGACGCCCGGCGTCGAACTGACGACGGGTCCGCTTGGTGCAGGGTTTGCGATGGGCGTGGGGATGGCGATGGCCGAGCGATGGTTGGCGGCCACCTACAACCGGCCGGGCCACGAAGTGATCGACCACTCCACCTATGGCATCTGCAGCGATGGCGACCTGATGGAGGGGGTGGCCAGCGAAGCAGCTTCGCTCGCCGGTCACCTGGGGCTGGGCAAGCTCGTCTATCTCTACGACGACAACCGGATCACCATCGATGGGAGCACCGATAAGTCGTTTAGCGAGGACGTTTGTGCACGATTCGAGGCATACGGCTGGCATGTGCAGCGGATCGACGGTGAAGATCTAGAGGCGGTTACCGACGCCCTCAAATCGGCCCGGGCGGAAGTGGGCCGCCCCTCGCTTATCGCGGCCCGGACGACGATTGGCCACGGGGCGCCAACCAAAGGCGGTACGGCGGGGGCACACGGGAGTGCGCTTGGTGCGGATGAGGTAGCGGCGGCAAAGAAGGCGCTGGGTTGGCCGGAGTCGCCCGCGTTTCACATCCCGGGTGAGGCGTTGGAGCAGTACCGGCGGGCACGGGACGAAGGTGCCCGGGCACAAGGCGAGTGGAATGATCGACTCGCAGCCTATGAAGCCGCCTACCCCGTGGAGGCCGCCGAATTACGGCGGATACTGTCGGGCGAACTTCCGGATGGCTGGGCCGATGATTTGCCAACATTTGCGGAAGGTACGGGAGTCGCGACGCGGTCGGCGTCGGGAAAGGCTTTGAACGCGCTGGCACCGCGTGTGGCAAACATGGTTGGCGGTTCGGCCGACCTCACCGGCTCAAACAACACCGAGATCATGGGGGCCGCGTGGATGTCCGCAGCGGAGCCCGGGGGCCGGAACATCCACTTCGGCGTCCGGGAACATGCCATGGGGCAGGTGCTGAACGGAATGGCGTTGCACGGCGGTGTTATTCCTTTCGCAGGCACGTTCCTCACGTTCAGCGACTATATGCGACCTGCGGTGCGGCTTGCCGCGATCCAGCAGACAAATGTGGTCTTCGTCTTCACGCACGACTCCATCGGACTTGGGGAGGACGGGCCGACACATCAGCCCATCGAGCACCTCGCGTCGCTCCGGGCGATGCCTGGACTGACCGTGATCCGCCCTGCGGAGGCCAACGAGACGGCGGCTGCCTGGAAGGTTGCCCTGCAGACGAACGGG
The DNA here is from genome assembly GCA_020432105.1 of Dehalococcoidia bacterium. Lineage (GTDB taxonomy): Bacteria > Chloroflexota > Dehalococcoidia > Tepidiformales > Tepidiformaceae > JAGQGZ01. The sequence goes on from JAGQGZ010000025.1 coordinate 24,751, forward strand.
CCGGTGGCCCTGGTCCTTACGCGACAGAACGTTCCTTCGCTGGTAGCGGGAAGCCACCTGCAGGCCGGGGTCGCCCGGGGAGCTTATGTGGTCGCGGATGCGCCAGGGGGCGCGCCCGATGCGATCATCCTGGCGACCGGTTCCGAGGTGGCCATCGCCCTCGAGGCTCAGGGCGTGCTTCGAGAGCAGCGAATCCGTGCACGCGTGGTGAGCATGCCATCGTGGGAGATCTTCGAGGCACAGCCAGCCGAATACCGGGCGGAAGTTCTCCCGGAGGCTGTGAAGGTGCGTGTCTCCGTCGAAGCGGCGGCGACGCTGGGCTGGGAGCGCTACACCGGCGACGCAGGCGAGATC
>JAGQGZ010000260.1 GCA_020432105.1 Dehalococcoidia bacterium
GAAGAGGTGTTCCGCGACGTCGTCGGCATGAGTGCCGAAGAGTTCGCGGCCGCCAGCGCAGGGGGCGTCTTCAAATAGGGCAAGGGCTCCCCTGCGCTCAGCCACGGATTTAATTGGGCACACGGACCCTACTTAATCGTTACCGTGCCCACCATCTGAGTCGGGTGAACAACACACCAGTATGAGTAGGTACCGGGTCCCGGCGTGGTAAAGGTGAACGTCTGAGTAACAGGCCCGGCTTCAAGCGCCGTCTTCACGGCCGCACCCCCATCGGCGCATCCTTCGCTGCAGGTCTCGATCAGTGCGCCTTGACCGGCTACTGGCCCTTCGAAGAACTCGATATTGTGCGGGATGCTCGCGTCCTCGTTATCGAACGAGACAGTCACTTCCTGGTTAGCAGGCAGCTGCAATTCTTCTGTGCTGAACAGGAGATCCTTGGCCGAGATCGAGGTTGTACCCGAAGGGGTGTCACCAGCATCCCCCTCGCCTCCACCTCCACCACCAGGGACCGGCACACCCTCCGCAACGGTCAGCGTCCCGAGCATCTGGGTGGGGTGAATGGAACACCAGAAGGCGTACTCACCTGGGCCCGGAGTGGTGAAGGTAAACTCGGCCGATTCACCGCCGTTCAAGATCGGGGTCGCAACATCGCTGCCTCCGCCGTCGCATCCAGCCGTACAGCCCGATACCAGCGGGCCGTCACCCGCGGTGCTCGACTGGAACAGATGCCAGTTGTGCGGGGCGGCACCGGCGTTGACTACCGTCATCGTGATCTCGGTGTTCGGCGGAAGTGCAATGTCCGTCTCTGAGAAGGCGAAATCAACGGCACCAAGGAGACCCGTCTGGGCGAAACCGCTGGGTGGGGGCACGACGCCGCCACCGTCGCCCTCCACGACTGTGGATTCGCCTTCGAACAGCGTGAGGCCGGCACCGACAAAGAATCCACCGACTGCGAGAGCGCCGATGATTGCGGCTGCGGTTCCCTTCCCGAACCTGACGGCGACGTCCTTGCTGTCGCGCACGACTTCCATATCGAACACCTGGACGGTGCCGGCGGCGACCTGGTCCGGGTGGCTGTTTATGAGGTCAAGCAGCGTCTCACGGCTCTCGTCGTAGGTGGCGAGGCCTTCACGGCTCGACCATGTCGTCTCCGCAAGTACCTGCGAGGTTCCGGTGGCCGCCGGTGAGACCACAATCCGGAAGTCCTGGAATCCGGCAAGGTCCCGGAGGCTGCTCTCCCGTGCATTGAGTTCGGAAAGGAGCCCGGCCCGGGCGGCATCAAGCTGCCCTTCGGGGATGGCAAAGGTAATCACCTGGGTGAAGCGGACGCCCGTGTCGCCATGCTCTTGGTGCGATGCCGCTTTGGCGCGCATGCGGCCATCTTCGTAGGCCCAGCCCGCGACCGTCACGAGCATGACCGCTCCTGCGGCGCCCAGGGCTACTGAGGCGATATCGCTGCCGGTGTCGCGTGCCCACCAGACGAGGGCAACGCCGAGGAACATCGCAGCCAGACCCGCAATGATGGGCCAGGGACTTGGATCAGGAAGATGGATCTCCTGGCCGCTCTCCTGGTGTTGATCGTCCATGAAGAAGGCTCCTTCTGAAGCTAAGTCGGGATCACGTAAAGGATAACGAAGAGCGCGACCCAGACTACATCGACGAAGTGCCAGTACATCGAACAGGCCTCGATCGCTTCGTGGTTCTCGGCATCGAATTGGCCGCCAAGGCTACGCATCAATGCAACGAAGATGAACATGACGCCACCCGTGACGTGGGCGCCGTGGAAGCCCGTGAGCGTGTAGAAGGTGGTGCCGAAAACGGTGTCATCGGCACGGAAGGGGAGCTGGGTGTAGTCGTAAATCTGAAGGGTGAGGAAGACCAGGCCCATCACCAGCGTGATGAAGAGCGACCAGATCAGGCCCGTGCGGTTTCCCTTCTGAATCTGGAAGACGCCCCACTGAATCACGAAGGAGCTGGAAATGAGGATGATGGTCCCGATGATTGGGATCGCGTACTCAAGCTCGAGATGGACTCCTGCGGCCAGCTGTTCCGGCGTTAGAAGGTGCTCCGGCGGCCACTCCTCCGCGTCTGCCCGGGCAATGAAGTAGGCCGCGAAGAGGCCCCCGAAAAACATGACCTCGGAAGCTAGAAAGAGGATGAAGCCCAACATGCCGTTGGACATTTGCTGCTTTTGTTGGGCTGGTGCGTGTGCTGCCATGCTATCCCCTTAGTGAGCCTGCTCGTTGAGTTCCGGGTGGCGCACGTCGAAGAGGGGTCGTTCCGAATGCACTTCCGGCAGGTCGTCGAAGTTGTGGACCGGCGGCGGCGAGGTCGTCCACCACTCGAGCGTGTTCGCCTGCCAGGGGTCGTTCGGTTGGTCCTTCGGA
>JAGQGZ010000261.1 GCA_020432105.1 Dehalococcoidia bacterium
TCGGCATGGGCGACAACGTCTACCTCGGTGACCGTGATGGTGTGCGGACGCCGATGCAATGGAGCGCCGACCGGAACGCCGGCTTCTCCCGGGCCCATCCTCACAGGCTGTTCCTGCCGGCAATCATCGACCCCGAGTACCACTACGAGTACATCAATGTGGAAAGCCAGCAGAACAATTCGAGCTGGCTGCTCTGGTGGATGAAGCGGCTGATCGGCCTGCGGAAACAGCACCCGGCGTTCGGGCGCGGGACCATGGAGATGCTGCTCCCGGACAACAATCGCGTCCTGACCTATATCCGTCGCTTTGAAGGCGAGACTATTCTGGTCGCGGCCAACCTCTCCCGCTTCAGCCAGGCGGTCGAGCTTGACCTCTCTGAGTTCGCGGGAGCCACGCCGCTTGAGTTGTTCGGCCATTCCCAGTTTCCCGTCATTGGAGACGAGCCCTACTTCCTCTCCCTGGGGCCGCACGCCTTTCACTGGTTCGTGTTGGAGTCCAGCCAGGTGGGCGTCGCGGGAAGTACCGGAGCGCAGTTGCCCGAACTCACCGTGCGGGGTCCCTGGTCACGAATTGTTGAAGGCCAGCGGCCCGCACTGAAACGGGTTTTACAGGACGTGCTCCAGACACGCCGGTGGTTCGGAGCGAAGAACCGGCGTGTGAGCGACACCCAGGTCCTCGATGCGGTCCCCATCGGCGACGACGCTCGCATCGTGCTTGTCCGGGTGGAGTACTTCGATGGTGAGGCAGAGACCTATCTCGTTCCGATCCGCTACCTGCCCGCGGATCTTGGCGACGAGGGTGCCGCGCTCCTCCGCGTCCGATCGAGTGAGGGTGAGGGGTTCATCGTCGATGCCGTCGCCCACGAGGACGTGCAACGGGCGCTGTTGGAGCTTGTAGCCCGCCGGCGAACCTGGAAGGGGACGAAGGGCAGCATTGGCGGCGTCGCCCTGCCCGGCTTCTCATCCCGCCTCTCCGCCGACCTCGATGAGCTTCCGAGCCGGGCGTTCCCGGGCGAACAGAGCAACTCCAGTGTCCTCTATGGCAACCGCTGGATCATGAAGGTCTACCGGCGGCTGTATGTCGGTGAGAACCCGGACCTTGAGCTGAGCCGCTATCTTTCCGAGACGCGCAAGTTCCCCCACACGCCACGCACTGCCGGATTCATCGAGTATCGACCGGCCCTTGGCAGTCCGAGCACCGTCGCCATCGTTCAGGAACAGGTCGAGAATAGTGGCGATGCCTGGCAGCTGACGGTCGATGAACTCGGGCGCTTCTTCGAGCGAATCATCACTTCCGAGCAAGACGAGCAGCTGCTCCGGCTGCAGCCTGCTGCAGACCATCTGCCGGCGGACGTTGTCGCCCCGCCCGAGGTCCACGAGCAGATTGGCCCGTACCTCGAGTGGGCCGCTTTGCTGGGAACGCGCACCGGCGAGATGCATAACGCGCTCGGCCACCAAACACGCGACGAGGCCTATAGCCCTGAGCCGTTCTCCCAGCTGTATCAGCGCTCGCTCTACCAGCAGGTGCGGTCCGACGTTCAGCGGGCCATGCAGTCGCTTCGGCGCTGGCAGCGCAACCACGAGCCCGGCCCGCAGGTGCAGCAGCTCCTCGAACTCGAGCCGGTCCTGCTTGAGCGGGCAAGGCAGGTAGCGCGTGGTCGCATGGCAGGGGCAAGGATCCGCATTCACGGCGACTATCACCTCGGGCAGGTGCTCTACACGGGCCGCGACTTTGTCATCATCGACTTCGAGGGGGAGCCCGCCCGGCCCCTCAGCGAACGCCGTATCAAGCGCTCACCCCTCCGCGATGTCGCCGGCATGCTTCGTTCGTTCCACTACGCGGCATTCGCGCACCTGACCCTCCCCGACTTCGGCGCGTGGGTCCGCCCGGAGGATGCCGAGACACTCGTCCCCTGGGCGGATTGGTGGTACCGCTGGGTCACCGGCACGTACCTCAACGCATACCTGGCAGAGATGGCTGGCAGCGAGCTGCTGCCCTCGGATCCTGCGGAAATCGAGATACTCCTCGATTCGCTCCTGCTCCAAAAGGCGATGTACGAAATCGGCTATGAGTTGCAGAGCCGGCCAGACTGGCTTGCCATCCCGGTACGAGGAGCCCTCGAACTCGCGAGAAACGAGGATGCTCGTGACGGCTAGCTCACCTGCGACGCGGGCCCGGGCGCTGAACGCCGGCATCGCGGTCGCCTTCCACGACATCGACGGTGAGGAACGCCACGCCAGTGAGGAATCGCTACGGGCCGGCTTGGCCGCGATTGAATCGGGGAGCG
>JAGQGZ010000262.1:0-277 GCA_020432105.1 Dehalococcoidia bacterium
ATGTCGTTCTCGCTGCCCTCCAACAGGCGGCGCCGGACCGCATTCCGGCAGCCAGCGCCGGCACGATGAGCAACTTCACGTACGGTGGCTACCGCGAGGACGGAACACCGTTTGCTTCTTACGAGACCATCCCCGGCGGCGCTGGCGGGGGGCCTGGTGGCACCGGCGAACCTGGCATCCAAACACACATGACCAACACCGCAAACACCCCGCTTGAGGCACTCGAACGAACCCACCCGATCCGGGTTCGGCGGTTCGAACTTCGCGACGGTAGCGG
>JAGQGZ010000262.1:303-2280 GCA_020432105.1 Dehalococcoidia bacterium
CGGTGTCGTCAAGGAAGTGGAGTTCCTGGCCCCGGCTACGGTTTCGATTGTCGGCGACCGCCGCCACTCGGGACCCCCTGGTGCGAACGGCGGCGAACCAGGTCGCGAAGGTCGCGACGTCCACGTCGCAGGCAGCGGCGATGAGTCGCACCTGGCCAGCCCGGCGCAGATCAGTGTCCGGGCAGGTGATCGAATTCGCATTGAAACACCTGGGGGAGGCGGCTGGGGCGACCGCCAGGCGCAGGCGTGAGCAGGGCACCGTCCGCGGTGGCATACTGGGACAGAGCTACCCTTATGGCTGACCGAGTAGAACGCGAGATAGAAGAAATCCTCTCCAAATTGGATGGAGACGATGGGGGCGGCCCATCCCGGAAACCCGGGAAGGCTCGCGAACCCATTCCCCTGCGTCCTCGCCGCAAACCGTCGCTCGCCACGCGAATCGTTGGTGCGACTCCCGCACTGCCGGCCGTCACCCCGGCAAGCCTCCTTTTCGCCGGAGCCGGAATAATGATCGTCGGTCTGATCCTGTCGTCGTTCGTCGAGGCTCTCCTCTGGCTGGCGTTCGTGGGCGTCATCGTGTTCCTCGGTGCGTTCGTCTGGGCGTTCCTCCGCCGTACCACGCCGGGACCGGCGACCACCGGCAAAGTGGGTTCGTCGAGCGGTGCCTACTGGCGCGATCGCTACATCGAATACGAACCCCGGGGCAACGAGCCAGGCAGCATCGAGCGATTCAAGCGCATTTTCCGGAAGCGCTAACCGGTTGCCGAGGACTTTACACACACGCCGATACTCTCGACGGGCATGAATCGACGGCTTCTTGCTGCGCTGATCTTCGCGGCTATCCCGATCCTCGCCTGCTCTCCCCGTGACGCTGCCACCGTCCCATTGCCGGTCCAGGGCACCACGGTCCCGGCAACGCCAACGCCCCGTTCACCCGAGACTCCCGCCGTTGGCACGCCAACATTCGACGCATCGCGTGCGGTCTCACACATCCGGGTGCTCGCAGAGGATATCGGTGAGCGTGTCTCTGGCACCGCTGCCGAGCAACAGGCTGCGGACTACATCGCTGGAGAATTGGAGTCGTACGGATACGCCGTGGATATCGAGCCCTTCGAATATGAGGGAGAGCGGTTCGGCCTCTCCTACGTCGAATTACCCGAAGGTGAGTTGACGGGGTATGAGCTGATTGGTTCGGCGGCCGGAACCGTCACCGCCCCCACCGTCTACCTCGGTCTCGGCCAGAAGGAAGACTATGCCGGCAAGATCGTCGCTGGCCGCATCGCCGTCGTCGAACGGGGCGTTATCTCATTCAACAGCAAATACGAACGGGCGAAAGATACCGGCGCGGTCGGGATGATCGTGATCAACGACGCACCCGGGGCACTGACCTTCGCTAACCTCGATACTCGCAGTACTTTCCCGGTTGTCGCGGTCGCCGGTTCTGTGGGTGATTCGGTGCGCGCGGTCGCCAGGGCGAATGCGGAAGTGACGCTCATGGTCAGCGATGACGACGTCGGCAATGCGATCAACGTCATCGCTAGAGCCCGGGACAACGGCAGCTGCAGGATCCTCGTCGGGGGACACCACGACAGCGTCCCCGGAGCACCGGGAGCCAACGACAACGCATCGGGCGTCTCGCATGTCCTCGAACTGGCCCGCGTATTGGCCGCCGACGGCCTGGACGACGGGCTCTGTTTCGCCACGTTCGGTGCGGAGGAACACGGGCTCTTCGGTAGCACCAACCTCGCCGACGAGATGGACACCGGCGGTACGCTGCCCGAAGTGATGCTGAACTTCGACGTCACCGGTCGGGGTTCCCTGGTCGAAGTGATCGGAAGCCAGGACCTCCGCGAGGGTGCAATTGCGGCCGGCCAGGACCTCGAGATCGAGGTCGTCAGCAGTTCGCTGCCACCAAATTCCGGGAGCGACCACCAGAGCTTCGCCGGTCATGGCATCGATGTGCTCTTCTTCACATCC
>JAGQGZ010000263.1 GCA_020432105.1 Dehalococcoidia bacterium
GAGGCGGAAGTCGCCCGGCCTTCGGCAGAGGCCAAGGCGATTGCCTGGGAGAAGTTCAACGGCGAGGGCTACGGAAGCCTCTACCTCACCCGCGCCGCCATGGCCGGCTTCCACTGGTGGCGCCAGCGCGAGATCCTCAAGCCATACACCGAACAATTCTTCGAGGCCGTACCCGGGGTGTTCGACCAGCAAGACGGCGAGTTCGCGACGATGTACTTCCGTGCACTGTTCCCCGGCTACACCGCTGAACAGGCTACGCTCGACCGGGCCCAGGCCCTCCTGGATGACACCGACGAGAGCAAGTCGCTCCTCCAGCGCACCCTGCGGGAGGCCATCGATGACCTCGGCAGGACCATTGCCTGCCGGGAGTTCGCGCGCCAATCCTCGTCGGCGACAGGAGCGGATTAGCCCTTCTTCGCCGCTGCCTTCATTTCCTTCTTCTTCAGGCGAAGTTCGGCAACATCGTCCCAGCTGAACACGTCGCTGATGTTTGGCCAGTCAGCCGCTACTTCTTCCCAGCCCGGTGGCCGCACGCCCATGTGGCGACCGAGGATCGCCACGAAGATCCGCGCCTTCGCGTCGCCGTAACCGGGGAGCGCCTTCAGTCGCTTCAAGAGTTCCTTGCCATCCGCCGCCGTATTCCAGAGTTTGCCTGCGTCGCCGTCCCAGTTATCCACGAGGGCCTGGCAGACCTCCTGCGTGCGCTTCCCCATCGACCCGGGGAACCGATGTATCGCCGGTGGCCCCTTCGCAAGCGCCTCGAACTCCTCCGGTGACGCCGCCGCGATGGCCGCCGCGTCCAACTTCCCGCCCATCCGTTGCTTGATCAGGTATGGCCCGTAGAACGCCCGCTCCATCGGGAACTGCTGGTCAAGCAACATCCCCAGCAGCAAAGCAAGGTCGTTCTCCGCCAGGAGCTTGTTCGCTTCCTCGTCCTCGGTCCAGGGCAGCGATGTTGGTCTCGGCATAGCAGTCATCTCCTCAGGCGTGAACCGTACAACCCCGAATCCCGGGCGTCGACGCCGGGCACCTCAAGGAAACGGCTCCGCTCACCGATCATTATCAGGATGTCTGCTCGGATCCGTGAAGTTCCCGTGGGCTGGTTGCTTGCGCTTGCCGCGCCGGTACTGCTCTTTGCCTTCGTCCGAATTTATCCGCCGGCGGACGTTTCGTTCGGCTCCGGCACCTCGCATTTCTACGTGGTGACGGCCGTTGCCGCACTTGCCCTGGTGCTCGCCACCGCGGTCCTCGTCACTGCAAGGAAGCTCCCGGCCGCCCGAACGCTGTTCCTGGCGATGGCTTTTCTCTCCATGGCCACCATCTTCCTCGCCCACGGACTCGGCACGTCTCCCTACTTCGGCGGCCCCGGCGGGGTGCACACAACCGTTACTCACAACTCGAGCTACGGCGCCCAGCCCATCGGGCCCACCACCTTCGGCAATCCCGGCGACGGTGGAACTACAGCATTCGACCCGGGGCCCGGCGAGACGTTCTTCGCGAGGCTCAAGGTCGTCGGCTATTCAGCCCAGTTGAGCCTGCTGGTGAGCGCGGCGTTCTTCTTTCTCGCCGTCATCGACATCCCCGACCACATCTCTGCCTGGATTAGCAGGCGGCAGTACTGGATTGCGGCCGGGCTCATCGCGGGACTTGGGGGGCATGTCTACTTCGCCCTCTGGCATCCACAGGCACTCGCACCGCTCCCCCTGGACAACGCCTGGGTGGCACGCAGCGCCGCCACTATCGCAACGACCGGTCTCCTCTTCGCAGCCCTCCGCTTCTACCAGGCCTACCGGCTCGCTCTCCTTCCCATCCAGGGCGCGCTGGCAATCGCGGTTGTCCTCCTCGCGGAAGCCCAGTGGAGCATGCAACTTGGCGAACTCTGGCACGTTTCGTGGTGGGAGTACCACTTCCTCATGCTCGGCGGCTTCCTCATCGGTGTCATTGGCCTGCTCCACAACTACCGCATAACCGGCGACCTTGGCGCCATCGTCGAGGGCCTGTTCCTCCGCCAGCAGGTGAACGGCATCAGGGAGGGTGACCCACGGGCCATGATCGCCCTCGGAGCGGCCGTCGCGGCAAAGGATAGCGAGACTTCCGAGCACATCGAACGCGTGGGTGACCTCAGCGTTGCGGTCGGCGGAAAGCTCTGGCTGCCCCCCGACGACCTCCTTGTGCTGCGCTGGGCCGGGCGCCTCCACGACGTTGGCAAGATCGGTGTGCCGAACAGCATCCTCCGCAAACCGG
>JAGQGZ010000264.1 GCA_020432105.1 Dehalococcoidia bacterium
CGTGAGCAATTCCAGCTCCGCGGGCGGCGGTTCCACCTCAACAACGTCGAGGCCGGCCCCGGCGATCCGGTTCACCTTGAGAGCGTTCGTTAGTGCCGCCTGGTCAACCACCGGGCCCCGTGACGTGTTCACCAGGTAGGCGGTCGGCTTCATGAGGTTCAGTTCGCGCTCGCCGATGAGTCCCGTCGTGCTGGCGTTCAGGTCCGTGTGGAGCGTGACGATATCGCTTTCCCGGAGCAGGTCGTCCATCGGCGCATACTGGCTGATGGGGGCATCGACCACGGCGGTGTCGAAGAGGTCGTAGAAGAGGGTTTGCATACCGAAGGCCTGGGCCCGGCGCGTGACCTCGCGCCCGATACGCCCGAAACCGATCACGCCAAGCGTCTTCCCGGCGATGTCCATGCCCATGGGCGGCGGCGTGTCGCGCCGTGACCAGCCGCCACTGCGGACATACTCCTCGTTTTCCCGCATGCGCTTTGCCAGCATCAGGATGATCCCGAACGTCTGATCAACGACCGAGTTGGTGAGGACCCCCGGTGTATTGCAGACAACGACCTTATGACGGTTGGCGCTCGCGATATCCGCATTGTTGTACCCCACCCCGACAGAGGCATAGACACGCAATTTCGGTGCGGCATCGAAGAGCTCGTCGTTCGCGACGATCATGTTGCTAATCAGGACGCCCTCGACATCCTTCAGGGCTGCGAGGAGTTCGGGACGCGGCCCACGCATGGGCACGTAGGTGACTTCGCACACCGCTTCGATTTCAGCTTTGCGATGTTCGGGCAGGTCAACGGCGACGACGACTCTTGGCTTATCAGGCATGCGCCGAATCATGGCGATTGGGGGCCCGTTCGGCAAGCGGCTACGGCGACTCCGCAGCGCTGGCAACCGCGTAGAACGCGGGCTCGGGGTCGGTGGTGGCGTCTCGAACGGCGATATCTGCAGCCGCGAGAGCATAGGCTTCAGCGAGGGCGTCGAACGTGGCCGGCCCGTCCCCGTTCATATATCCGGCGTCAAGCGCCAGGGTACAGGCCTCGGCGTAGGTGGATTCCGGCCCACCTTCACGGGCGATGACGGCAGTTGTGCACATGAGCCGGAGCTCTCCCTGGCGGGCCTGGATGCCGCCCAGGCTGTGCCCCGGCACACCGCGGATCCAGAGTGCGACCTCCGCCTGCGCATTGAGGACCATGGCAGCGAACTGCTGGACTTCCGTGACGGCGGCAATGTCGCTGCAGGCGAGGGCTCCGGGCAGGGGCGCTTCCACCCGGTCACCGCCTGTGGCACTCGTCGCCAGGGCACACGTTTCCGCCCAGCCCCCGGGTGTCCGCGATTCCTCGACGAAGGCCGCTATCTGTCCCCAGGTAGTGGGGTCGTAGGGGTCGACCGCTTCCTCTGCCTCGTCGCTATCGGCAAACCAGGTGTCGATGTCGATCTCAGGCAGTGCAACTGCGGCGGGCGTCGCAATAGTTTCGATGTAGGCGGGCACGGTCGCGACGGGGCTCGACGAAAGAAACGGGATTCCGGCTGATGAGTCCAGGCGGTAGAGGCCGACCACCGCAAGCAGCAGCGCGCAGAGCAGCCCGAGGGTTAGCTTCTCAGCCATGTCTTGATCGTCGGCAGAAGTGTTGGAGCGGCGTATGACCGTGTGGAGCGCACCCACCGGCGTTAGGCTACGGGCATGCCGTATCGCCACACGCAATTCGGATGGGTCATCCTCGCAGTCATTGCCCTGGCTGATGTCCTGTCCTCCGTCATCGTGATCGCGGCTGGCATGGCCTGGGTGGCCCTCCTCATCCTCGGCGGAACCGCCGCCGTCTTCCTCCTCCTCGGTTGGCTGACTTCCGAGGTGGATGCCACCCATCTGCGGATGCGATTCGGTGTCGGGATCATCAGGCGCAACTGGGCACTTACCCGGCTGCGGAGGGCCGATGTGGTCCGCAATCCCTGGTGGATCGGCTGGGGTGTTCGCTTCATGCCGGGCCGGACAGTGTTCAATGTGAGCGGCTTCAGCGCAGTCGAATTCGAGACCGACGCCGGGAAGGTCTACCGCATTGGCACCGACGACCCGGAGGGCTTGCGAAGGGCGATCACTGCCGCCCTCGAGCGTTGACCACCTTGCGCCGGTTGCCCCCGTCGCCATAGCAAATACCTATGCATTCCCAACACTCTCCCGCTGGCCTCAAGCCTCCGAACCGGCCAGACTA
>JAGQGZ010000265.1 GCA_020432105.1 Dehalococcoidia bacterium
CCTCCAAGAAGCCGACGTCATACATGGCCTGCACCCGGGCAGCGATGCGCGCGTCGAGTTCGGCATCCGGAAGGTCCACACCAAGGATGAGGGTGTCGAAGCCGGGGTTGCCTTTCTTCTGCCAGTCGCTGATTGGGCGCCCCGTGTGGTGGTGGACCTCGATGGCCCGGATCACACGCCGGACGTTCGCGACATCGATCCTCGCTGCTGCCACCGGGTCGATCCCGGCCAGCCGGTCGTGGAGGGCCTGGGGACCGGCACTTTCGGCTTCCGCCGCCAGCGCGGTGCGAAGCTCGTTGTCCGGGGGTACCTCCGGGACAGTCCAGGCCTCCAACAGTGCCCAGACGTACTGGCCCGTGCCACCGACGAGCCAGGGAGTCGAGGCAGCGTCCCAGGTGTGCTGAAGGGCCCTTCGAGCATGCTCAAGGTAGACCCCGAGACTGAAGCCCGTGGTGGGGTCGGCGATGTCGTAAAGATAGTGAGGAACCACGGTCCTCGTTGCGAGATCCGGCTTCGCGGTGCCAATGTCCATACCGCGATAGACCTGGCGGCTGTCGGCATTCACGATGGCCCCCCCGAAGCGCCTGGCAAGTTCGAGGGCGATGGCGGACTTGCCGGTGGCTGTGGGTCCCACGACGGCCACCAGCCGCCGGGCGATCATGGGGCTGCGGCAGCGATGATTGCAGCAAATTGTTCGGCAACCAACGACGCGCCGCCCACCAGTGCTCCATCAATATCCGCCCGAGAGAGGAGATCAGCGGCATTCCCGGGGTTCACGCTTCCGCCGTACTGGATCCGGATCTCATCTGCTACATCGCCGGCATTAGCTCGAAGCTCGCTCCGCACGAAGGCGCACGCCTCCTGGGCGATTTCCGGCGTAGCCGTCTCACCCGTTCCAATGGCCCAGACGGGTTCGTAGGCAACGGTGAGGCGAGAGGATGGCGTAAGTCCCTCCAGGGCGCTGCGGACTTGCCGCGCCAGCACCTCAAAGGTTCGGTTGCTCCGCCGCTCTTCCAGCGTCTCTCCCACACACAGGATTGGGTCCAACGAAGACACCAGGACGGCAGCCAGCTTCGCATGGACGGTCTCGTCGGATTCGCCGAAGACATGCCGGCGCTCGCTGTGCCCGATGATCACGAGATCGCAGAAGTCGGCGAGCATGGCAAGACTGACTTCACCGGTGAAGGCACCCTTCGCCTCGTGGTGGACATCCTGGGCGCCCACTCGCAGCCGGCTCCCGGTAGCAATATCGCGGACGGCGGAGAGATAGGGGAACGGGACACAAACGGCGACGTCCACTGATGCTGCCGCTTCGGCTTCCGGCTTTATCGCCGAGGCGAGTGCCTTCGCTTCCGCAAGGTTCGTGTTCATCTTCCAGTTCCCCGCGACAAACGGGCGACGTGGGCTCATTTGGGCATATCCTCCAGTGCTTCAACACCGGGCAGCGGTTTTCCTTCGAGCATCTCGAGTGACGCCCCACCCCCGGTAGATACGTGCGTGATTCTCTGGGAAACCCCGGCTTCCGCAACCAGCTGGGCAGTTTCACCACCACCAACGACTGTGGTTGCATCCAGGTCCGCCACTGCATGCGCAAGCGCATAGGAACCCTTGGCGAAGGCCGGCATCTCGAATACACCCATCGGCCCGTTCCAGACCACGCCTTTCATGTCGCGAAGAGCCTCGACGAAGCTACTCACGGTTCGAGGGCCGATATCGAGGATCAGCTGGTCATCCGGAATGGCATCGATTGCGACCACCGCAGGCACAGCATCCTCTGCCAGCGCCGGGGCCACAACAGCATCGACGGGGAGTAAGAGTCGCTTCCCGGTGCGCGCGGCCTCGGCGTTGACCTGCTTCGCCGTTTCGACGAGATCCGGTTCCAGCAGCGATTTGCCGACGGGGAACCCCTGGGCCACGAGGAACGTATTCGCCATGCCGCCGCCAATAAGCATGAGGTCGACTTTCGGGAGTAGATGTCGCACGGCATCGATCTTCGAGCTGACTTTGGCTCCGCCGATGATCGCAGCGAAGGGTCTTGGGGGATCGGCAACGAGAGCTCCGAGGTACTTCACCTCAGATTCAAGTAGCAGACCGGCGACCGCCGGGAGGAACCTCGCGATTGCGGATGTCGAAGCGTGAGCCCTGTGGGCTGCACCAAAAGCATCATTGACGTACAG
>JAGQGZ010000266.1 GCA_020432105.1 Dehalococcoidia bacterium
TGGTGAATTACCGGGTGGATGACCTTGAGGCAATCCTGGCGCGGCTTGCCGCAGCTGGTGTGCGGGTGGCGGAGGAACGGGAGGAGAGTGAGTACGGGCGTTTTGGCTGGGTGTTTGACTCGGAGGGCAACAGGGTCGAGCTATGGGAGCCGCCGGCGGGATCGTAGCCTGGGGTTTGCGGGCACGGGCGGATCTGGCGATGAGCAGATTATGTCGATAGTCAGTGACCCTCCATTTGGCAGCTTATCGGCCTGAAGCACCGGCCGAGAGGAGTACGGGTCGGCAACCGAGTCAGCAAGGAACGCAGGGAAGGCCCGAGTACTGAGTCGTGTTCAGTACTAAACGCTTCCGGGTCGAGTACCTTCGATCTCAGGAAGGAGCAGACATGAGCGACCAGCAGACGGAAATGCAAGGCCCTGACTTCGCGCAAGACGGGGTAGCGGAGGACCGCCTCCGGGACGGAGAACCAACGCTTGGGCACGCGAACAGCGAGGCAGTGCTGCTCGTGCGAAACGGGTCTGATGTGTTCGCCGTGGGCGCGATTTGCTCCCACTACGGGGGGCCACTGGCCGAAGGCATCTTCGACGGAGAAAGCGTCCGCTGCCCCTGGCATCACGCCTGCTTCTCGGTCCGCACTGGATCGGCATCACGCCCGCCTGCACTGAACCCGGTCGCGACGTACGAAGTGATCCGACGAGATGGACGGATATACGTGGGCGGCCAGGTGCAGAGATCTGCCGAAGCAGAGCCGATCACAAGTTCGCCGGAGAGCGTGGTCATCGTTGGTGGAGGCGCCGCCGGGTACATGGCTGCAGAGACGTTCCGCAATGAAGGATATACAGGAGCCGTCACACTCATCAGTGCAGATACAGCCGAGCCTTACGACCGGCCAAACCTGTCGAAGGAGTACCTCGCGGGTACAGCACCCGAAGATTGGCTGCCGCTGCGCTCCGCGGAGTTCTACGAAGAGGCGAATATCGAACTGCTGCTGGGCCATCGTGTGGTCGGCCTCGATGCGAGAAAGCTCGAAGTCACGCTGGATGACGGTCGCTCCATCTCTGCGGGTGCGATCCTGTTGGCGACGGGGGCGGACCCCGTACGCCTCGACTTGCCCGGCGCTGACCTGCCCCATGTGCACTACCTGCGGTCGGTTGGCGATAGCCGGGCGATCATCGCGACAGCGGCAAGGGCAAAGCAAGCCGTCGTGGTGGGTGCGAGTTTTATCGGTCTCGAGGTTGCCGCGTCACTGGCCTTGCGGGGCCTCGAAGTACACGTCGTCGCACCTGAGGATGTCCCGATGGCCCGCGCCCTGGGGGAAGAACTTGGTCTCTTCGTGAAGGCTCTGCACGAAGAGCATGGCGTCCGGTTTCACTTGCAACAGACCGTCACAGCTGTTGACGCCACCTCCGTGACGCTGAAGGACGGCTCGAAACTCGACGCCGGTTTGGTCGTTCTTGGTGTGGGTGTGCGACCGTCGGTACAGCTTGCGGAGGCTGCGGGACTGGGAATGAATCGCGGCGTTGCCGTAAACCAGTACCTGGAGACAAGTGGCTCGGGCATATGGGCGGCCGGTGACATTGCCCGCTGGCCTGACCCGTATTCAGGCCAGGAGATTCGGGTCGAACACTGGGTGGTGGCGCAACGCCAGGGTCAAACGGCTGCGCGCAACATTCTTGGCCGCCGTGAGGCCTTCCAAGCCGTCCCATTCTTCTGGAGCCAGCACTATGACGTGCAAATCAACTATGTCGGTCATGCCGAATCCTGGGACCGGATAGATGTTGCCGGCAGCATCGAAAGTCGTGATTGCCTTGTAGCTTTTCGGAAGGACGAGAAAACACTCGCGATGGCTTCGATCAACCGGGACCGCGAGTCACTCATGGCAGAACTTACGCTCGAGCGGGGAGATGACGAGGCCTCCCTCCGAGAGATCGTTGCCGGGTGAGCAGGTGGTTGCCGAGAACGACCCTTAGATAACCTGCTGGTCCTTAAGGGCCGCGACTTCGTCCCAGGAATAGCCCATCTCGAGGAGGATCTCCTCGGTGTGCTGCCCGAGTTCGGGTGCGAAGTGCCTGGCGCCGGTCTCGTGCTTGCTCATCTTGATGGGCGACGACGGCACCCGGATCTTCCCCAGGTTCGGATGCTCCAACTCCTGGATGTA
>JAGQGZ010000267.1 GCA_020432105.1 Dehalococcoidia bacterium
CCACGTTGTTCTCTTCCACGCACCGGGCCACCAGCGACATGTGGCCATCGTGGAGGTACCCCATAGTCGGCACCAGGCCCACCTGGCCCTCCAGTCCTGTGCGCCAGGCCCGGAGGGCGGCAGGCGTTCGAAGTATCTCCAACCTCGTGTCGCCTACGCCAGCGAGGCTTCTTTGAGCACCTTCGGCTCCACGTCGAAGCTATGTTCACGGGTGGGGAACTCGCTCTCTTCCACCTCGCCCGCGAACTCCTTCAGTGCCTCACGGATGGTTGCCCCCAGCGTTGCGTACCGCTTTGCATGCTTGAACGGCCGGCGGTCGTCATAGATCCCCAGCAGGTCGTGCCACACCTGCACCTGTCCGTCGCAGTACTTGCCCGCGCCAATCCCGATGGTTGGAATGGAAAGCCGCTCGGTCACGCAACGCGCCACCGGCGCCGGGATCGTCTCCAGGACGACGGCAAAGGCTCCGGCCTCTTCCAGCGCCTGGGCATCCATCATCAGCCTGGCGGCCGCCCGGGGTGTACGCCCCTGGACCTTGTGGCCACCAAGCTGGTTCACCGACTGCGGCGTCAGGCCCAGGTGCCCCATCACCGGGATCCCTACGTCGACCATCTTTCGGACGAGCGGTGCAACATGAGCGCCGCCCTCGAGCTTCACCGCTGTTGCGCCGCCTTCCTTCAGCAGTCGCATTGCGTTTGCCATCGCCTCGGCTTCGCTTACCTGGTAGCTGCCGAACGGCAGATCCGCTACCACGATCGTCTTTTCCGTCGCCCGCACCACCGGTTTCGTGTGATGCACGATCTCGTCCATCGTCACCGGTACGGTCGAGTCGTAGCCCAGCATGACGCTGCCTACCGAATCGCCCACCAGGATGATTGGGATACCCGCCTGCTCCACAAGCCGCGCGGCGCTGTAGTCATACGCCGTCACCATCGCGAAGCGGCGCTGCTCTTTCTTCCATTCCTTCAGTTGATGTACCGACAGCCGTCCCATCGTGCTCCCCCTCCGTCCCCATCCTCTCGACTCTCGCGCAGCAGGACGGACGGTGGCTTTTCGGCGGGCTCGGCACCCATTCCGGAGCAGCTATGTCGTCCGTTGCCGGCCACGCTGGGTCCAGGCGGACTATTAGAGACGTTCAAACCAGTGCTCGCCGTCCGTTTCCGGTTGGCGGCCACCCCGATCCTCCGTAAATCGAACCCCGCCTGTCAAGTCCTTAACGGGCCCTCGATCCACCGTCCACGGTCACGATCGCGCCATTCACGTAACTGGCCTCATCGCTGCACAGGTACGCGACCAGCGCCGCAACCTCCGCCGGCTCTCCATATCGCCCCATTGGGTTCGTCCGCGCCATATTGTCGTGCACCGCCTCGGGTGCATCGGGATTGATACCGCGCTCCAGGGACCGCATCATCCGCGTCTCAATAGGCGACGGGCACACAGCATTCGTCCGGATCCCGTCGCCTGCGAACTCGATCGCCGCACTCTTCGTCATGCCGATGACCGCATGCTTGCTCGCCCCGTAGGCAAAGATAGTGGCTGTCGCACCAAGTCCCGCCACCGAAGATGTGTTCACAATCGCACCGCCGCCGCGCTTCCGCATCTCCGGTACCACCTGCTTCATCCCCAGCCAGACGCCCTTCACATTCACCGCCAAAACCTTGTCGAAGATGTCCTCCGGGTATTCGGTGCTTGGGCCAACCCAACCTTCTATCCCTGCATTGTTGAACAACACATCGACCCCACCGAAGCGCTCGACCGCTGCCTTCACATAGCCTTCGACCTCGCTGCTCTTGGTCACATCGGCGGTCACCGTCAGCACACTGGCTCCCGCTGCATCGGCGCGCGCCTGTGCCTCATCCAGGGCTGATCCCGCGAGGTCGACAGCAACGACCTGGGCGCCCTCGTTGGCGAACCGCTCCACCGCTGCCAGCCCAATGCCGCCCGCAGCGCCTGTCACTATCACCACTTTGCCTTCGTATCGTCGATCCATCGTTGTTACCCTCTCCGTTTCCTCCGGCGCATTCTAGCCGCCATTCATCCTCTTCACCTGCACGCCGTCCTGCGGCCCGTCACATTCCCCGGCTCGATAACGCAGGCCCTCACGCCCTCGCGAGAAACTCTAGCCGCGTCCCAACCACTCCCCCG
>JAGQGZ010000268.1 GCA_020432105.1 Dehalococcoidia bacterium
CGAACGCCGTCAAGGATGGGTGCCGCCTTGATATCGGTAAGCATCTGGTCGGCATCGCGCTGTGTGAGCGGCACCAGGCGGAACGCCACGTCCTTGAGGACCTCAACCATGATCCCACCGAGACCGAACATCATCACCGGGCCGAATTGCTCGTCGGTCGTCATGCCTACGATGACCTCGGTACCGGGCTTCGCCATCTGCTGCACCGATACCCCTTCGACATTCGCGCCAGGCACCGCGGCTTTTGCCTTCGAGATGATCGCGTCGTACGCCGCCTCCACTTCGTTGCCGTCCTGGAGGTTGAGGACCACGCCACCGACGTCGCTCTTGTGGGCGATGTCACGCGAGACAACTTTCAGCACCACGGGATAGCCCATGCCATCGGCCTGCTTCCGGGCCTCGGCGGCTGAGGTTGCAAGCGTGGTTGCTGTGGCCGAAATGCCAGCTTCAGCCAGGATTTCTTTGGCCTCGACCTCATTCAGCAGGCTGCGGCCCTCGGCACGGGCGCGTGCCAGCACAGTATCGAAGCTCATAAACGCGACTCCGGAACGGATTTTGGTGGGTGTAGTCTCCCCGCAGGATGATACGGACGGCCAACGTGGGTGTCATGCCGGGCGGACTGTCGCCGTTGGGGGACGGAAGCTAGGGTAGCAGCACGCAGGAGGGGTCATGGATGGACGAACCGTTTGACATCCTGGTGATTGGAGCCGGGTCCAGCGGCGCCGTGGTTGCCGCCCGGGCGTCGGAAGACCCGAACCGGCGGGTCTGCCTTGTCGAAGCGGGGCCGGACTACCCGGTTGTGGCGGAAACCCCATTCGACCTGGTGAACAGTCACAAGAACAGCGAGACCGACCACGATTGGGGATTCAGTTACCAGCCGACCGCCGACGGGCGCTCGCGACCGTTCCCGCGGGGAAGGGTCACCGGTGGAAGCAGCGCTGTGAACACCACGATTGCCCTCCGGGGAATGCCTGAGGACTACGACTACTGGGCCTCACTCGGCAATCCCCTCTGGTCCTGGGAGCATGTACTGCCCGCGTTCAACCGCCTGGAACGGGACCTGGACTATGGTGCACTGCCATATCACGGTGACGCCGGGCCGATCTCCATTCGCCGGTACCAGGTTTCCGAGATGACGCCCGTGCACCAGGCGTTCCTTGAAGCGAGCCGTGCCCTGGGCTATCCGGATTGTCCCGACGCCAATGACCCTGAGAGCTGGGGGGCGGGCCCCCACCCGATGAACAAGCTGGGCCGCGTACGTATTTCGACGGCGATTGGATACCTCGCTCCCGCCCGCATTCGGCCCAATCTCACCGTCCGGGCGGACACACTGACCCGGCGGCTTCTCGTCGAGAACGGTCGGGTCACCGGCATTGAGGTGGAATCCGGCGGGAGCACCGAGACCATCAAGGCACGTCTTGTTGTGCTTTGTGCCGGGGCCCTCCAGACGCCAGCTATCCTCCTTCGTTCAGGAATCGGACCGCGCGGGGGACCTGAACCGCATGGTATCGAGCTGGTTCGCCACGTTCCGGGAGTTGGCGCCAATCTCTGCGACCACCCCGCCCTCGCGGCTGTTGCTACGGTGAAGGATCCCTCCATCGTTGATGGCGATGATCCGATCGTTCAGTCGATCCTTCGCTACACAGCTCCGGGTAGCGACAGCCGCAACGACCTCCAGATCGAACAATTCTCGTTTTCGCCCCGGGGTGGGACCATGAAGCACGTTGCGATAGCAGCTGTGCTGGAGCAGGCGTACGGGACCGGTGATGTTCGCCTCAAGTCGGCTGACCCCCACGACGGCCCGGTTACGGAACAGCGATTCTGTGAAGACGAGCGGGATATGCAGCGGCTCGTCGCCTGCTTCAAAGACACGATGCAATTTCTGCAAGTGGAGCCCCTTGCCTCGCTGGTTGAAGATGTCGTCTTCCCGAGTCCAGAACGGCCACTTGATGATGACGCAATCCGGGCGCTGATCAGGAAACTCGCGGCAAGCGGGTTTCATCCCTGCGGCACCGCGAAGATGGGCCCCGCTGCGGACTCGATGGCGGTTGTGGATCAGCGCGGACGCGCTCACTCGCTCGAAGGTCTGGTTGTGGCCGACGCCTCGATCATGCCGACAGTGCCCCGGGCAAATACCAATCT
>JAGQGZ010000269.1 GCA_020432105.1 Dehalococcoidia bacterium
CCCAACATCAGCACTCGTATGTTGCGAGCGCTGTCCGTGAGTAACCGGGCGACGTGCTCTTTATCAGACTGTTTCATCCATGCGTCCGGGACGCCAGCCACAACGCCCTCTACAGTCTCCCGCGGGAGACTCTCGACGAGATCCAGCGTATCACCCAAGCGCGAACAGGGGACGACGCCGCCGAGCAGCTGCGAACACCGGAAGAATTGCGCTGGTGGAACTGTCGCGTAGGTCGCGGCAAGCTGAGCAGGGTCAGCCACGCCATGCAAAAGAGCGTGGCTGTGGTCATTCGCGAGCATCGAGTATCCGCCCCCCTGGTTGTGACGGTTTCGCCGGGCTAACAGATTCCCTCCGTGTCGGTCGCGGTTACAAATCCAAAGGTCGAGCACGGCCACCGCACAAAACTCGGTCGAGTTGGTCAACTGAGCTGCGATACTGTCACTCATAGGCGCGAAGTCAGCCGAGTCGAGACGCAAAGAGCCAAAGCCCAGCTCTCCACCGGGGAGGAGTATGAACTCCCAAGGCAGCACCGGAATCTCCAGCATCGCCGCGAGCTGGACCCCGATCAACTCGTTTGGAGCAACAAAAGGTCCGGCCCGCGCCGATGCGGACGGCGACTTCACGATGAACTCCGTTTGGTCGGCGGTCGCGACGAAGCGGGCGCCAGTTGCCCCGCCAGGTGCACTTCCCAAGTCCACGACGGCACGGCGCGGCACCCTGCCAGCTAAGAGCCCCGAGCCGCTTGCCGGCATTCGTTTGCTCCTCTCGGTCAGGTGAACTGGTTCGCAGCGAACTCGTTTCGCTACAAGGAGCCAGACGCGAGCATCGTCTAACGCGGTGGAGTTGGGCGCTATTGTACAGGCGGGCCCAATCGGACTGTTGTTGGCGCGATTCGTTCAACGATGGCGAACGGCGACGTGCAACCGGCTGGTCAGCACGGCCCCTCGGGTATTAGGTACTTGAGCCGGTCGTTGCAGTTTCGCGATGAGCAGCGTGACTCGGACTGCCCGGAGCATCGATCGCGCTCAGGCTGACTGACATGCGATGGCAACGACGCACTAAGCCCATGTGGCAGGGCGGACTTAGTCGAGCTTGTCGATTTCAAACTCTACGGCGAGCGGCCAGCCGAGAGGCTTGAGATCCAATCGGAGCGTGCCGTCGTTCAAGCGAGCCCGCAGGGCGGGATAGAACTCAAGGGAGTGTATGCGATGCCCGGGAGCGCAATCGCGTTGATGCCAATCAACACGACTTGGAACAGACGACCTGTCTTGGACCCAACCGCCCGGATCCCGGAACGCCCATGGCATCGCGCTTAGCACGCTCTCCTCCAACACCGACGAGGAGTTGTCCGCGCAACGCCACGAAGTCCCCACGCACCTCAACATCGAGGACAAGGCCTTTGCCGGCCTGACGATGCGCCAGCTGGTGGTCGCTATCATCGGCCTGGACCTCGCGTACTCCGCTATGAGCGAAGCACCAGCTGCCGCTCGCCGTCCGTTTCGCGGCCGGCGCAACGATCCTATTGATGACCGCGGCTATCTCGTTCTGGCAGCCGGCCGGTCGTTCGCTCGAGGACTGCGGGTTCGTCCTCATCCGCTTACGTCAGCATCCCGCGCGTGGTCGTCTGGCGTCCGCACCTCACGCGAAGTTTCGACCGTCGACGGGGACGGGGAGGTAACGCTGATTTTCCCATCCCGCGCCTCACCACTCGCGCTCCTCCCCCGGTATGTACACGCTGATCCCCCGCTTCGCGGGTGCCTCTGGCGCATGGGCTGTCCCGTAGACGACGTTCACCGCGGCCATCGCCGCGTCCATCACCCGTCCTGCGCGACGCTTCGCAAGGTAGTAGCCGCCGTCCGTGCCGGACGGCCTGGTGGTGGCGTTCATCACGTGCCGTTCGAAGACATCGTCGCAGTAGTGCAGGCGCTGCTGGATGATCAGGTCGAACAGCGACGCCGAGGCGCCGGAGCGGCGCGCTCCCGTCTGCCAGATCTCCTCGGTTACGAGGCCTTCAGCACGCAGGTCCTGGGCCATCAGCCGCGAGTGCCATGGGTCGAAGACGTTGGTCGTCACGTCGAGGGCCCACGCCATATCGCGAAGGTATTGGCGGATCTCCGCTTGTGGCACCTCC
>JAGQGZ010000026.1 GCA_020432105.1 Dehalococcoidia bacterium
AGATGAACGAGCCGCCGGGTGTGCGCCTCCGGGTTGCACTCACGGGCCTCACCATGGCCGAGTACTTCCGTGACGAAGAAGGACGCGACGTCCTCTTCTTCGTCGACAATATCTATCGCTACACCCTCGCCGGCATGGAAGTGTCGGCACTCCTCGGCCGCATGCCCAGCGCTGTCGGTTACCAGCCCACCCTCGCCACCGAGATGGGCGACCTGCAGGAACGCATCACCAGCACCAAGAAGGGCTCGATCACCAGCTTCCAGGCTATCTACGTGCCCGCTGACGACTACACCGACCCCGGTGTGGCCACCACCTTCGGCCACCTCGATGCCGTCGTCGCCCTTGAGCGTTCTCTCGCTGAGCAGGCCCTCTTCCCGGCCATGGACCCGCTCGCCTCTTTCAGCCGGGCACTCGAACCACGCATCGTCGGCGAAGAGCACTACAACATCGCTCGCGGCGTCCAGGGCGTGCTGCAGCGCTACAAGGACCTTCAGGACATCATTGCCATCCTCGGCATTGATGAACTCAGCGACGATGACAAGCTGACCGTCGCCCGCGCCCGCAAGATCCAGCGATTCCTCACGCAGCCCATGTTCGTTGCCGAGCAGTTCACCGGTACGCCCGGTAAGTACGTCTCCATCCGCGAGTGCATCCGTGGCTTCTCCGAGATTCTCGAGGGCAAGCACGATGGGTTGCCCGAGCAAGCCTTCTACATGCAGGGCACCATCGACGACGCCGTCGAGCGCGCCCGCCAGCTAAACGAGGACTAGCGGTGCCTCTGACGGTCGAGATCGTCACGGCTGAACGAGTCGTCCGCGTCGAAGAGGGTGTCGACGCGCTCATCGTGCCCGCCACCGAGGGTCAGCTGACGATCCTCCCCAGCCACGCGGCACTCATGACCACGCTCGACTACGGCGAGCTCATCTTCCGTCGATCCTCGGGGGAAGAGTTCTTCGCCGTCGGGGGCGGGTTCATGGAAGTCAAGAATGACCGGGTGTCGGTGCTTGCCGATGCTGCTGAGGTGTCCGACGAGATTGACGTTGATCGTGCCGAGCAGGCACGCCAGCGCGCTGAGGCCCGTCTCCGCCAGGCCCGCGACCAGCAGTCCGAAATCGACCTCGCCCGTGCCCAGGCGGCCCTCCAGCGTTCACTTCTTCGCCTGCGCGTAGCAGGGCGTCGGCGTCGCCTTCCTGGTGCTCCCAGGCCGGGTGGCTAGATCACGACCGGGGTGGAGCCGCGGCCGCTCATGTAGCCGTATTCACCGGCAAACCCTATTCTTGCCTCACGGATGACCGTGAGAACTCGTGGCGCTCGCTATGCCGTGCGGGGTGGGAACGCCCTGCGCGGTAGCGTGAGGATTTCCGGCGCCAAGAACCACGTCCTCGCCGCGATGTGCGCATCACTCCTCACCGATGAGGATCTCATCCTCCAAAACGTCCCCCATATCTCGGACGTTGACTCCCTTTCCGAACTGCTCGTCTCCATCGGCGCCCGCGTGGAGTCCTTACCCGACGGCTCGCTGCTGCTAAATGGTGCTGGCGTGAACGTCTTCGAAGCTCCCGGCGAACTGATCACCGAAAACCGAGCCTCCTTCCAGGTCATGGGCCCACTCCTCGCCCGTCATGGCTATGCTGCTTCCGCCCCTCCCGGCGGCGACGTCATCGGACAGCGCCCCATCGATGTGCATCTCGCCGGGTTTGCCGCCATGGGTGCCAGCGTCCGGCGTGAAGGTGAACGCTTCGTAGCTCACGGCCCGGCCGGCGGCCGGCTCGCCGGTGCCCGCCTCTTCATGGACTATCCCTCCGTCAGCGGCACCCAGAATGTGATGATGGCGGCAGCGCTCGCGCAGGGGCGTAGCACGCTGATCAACGCGGCCACTGAGCCTGAAGTGCAGAACCTCGCCCACGTGCTCAATTCCATGGGTGCCCGCATTTCCGGCATCGGCACCCAGCTCCTTACCATCGACGGCGTTGACTCGCTCCACGGCGCTACCTGCCGCGTCATGCCCGACCGCATCGAGGCCGGGACTTTCGCCATTGCTGCCGCCATGACTCGCGGTGACGTGTACCTTGAGGACACACCGAGCGAGGTTATGGACGCCCTGATCGCCAAACTCCGCGATGTCGGAGCAACAGTCGAAACCACCGCAGACACGATGCATGTCCGCGGCCCTGACGATCTCCGGGCCATTAGCTTCCAGGCTCTTCCTTACCCCGGCCTCGCGACCGACCTCCATGCTCCTATGGCCGCTCTCCTCACTCAGGCCAACGGTGTCTCCATCATCCACGAACGGGTTTTCGACAACCGCATGCTCTACGTCGGCGAGCTTCGCAAGATGGGTGCTGAGATCGTCAGCACCGGTTCATCCGCCATTGTTAGTGGTCCCACCCCGCTCCACGGTGCCCACGTCCGCGCCCTCGATGTTCGCGCCGGCGCGGCCGTCGTCCTCGCTGCCCTGTGCGCCAACGGGCAGACCATCATCGACGACGTCTACCACCTTGATCGGGGCTATTCTTCTCTCGCTACGAAGCTCGGTGGGCTCGGCGCCGACATCGAGCGAGATTGATGTTCGAATTCCTCGCCGGCAAGAAAGTAGGCATCGACCTCGGAACCGCGAACATCCTCGTCTATGTGAAGGGCCAGGGCATCGTCGTCAACGAACCCTCTGTGGTCGCTCGCCATAACCGCGACAACACCATCGTTGCCGTCGGTGACGAAGCCCGGGCGATGCAGGGTCGCACCCCCGGTTCGATCAGTGTGATTCGTCCCATGCGCGAAGGGGTCATCGCCGACTACCTCACCACCGAGGCCATGCTCCGCTATTTCATAAGCCTCATCACCGGGCGCTTCAACCTTGTGCGGCCCGAGGTGATGGTCACGGTCCCCGCCGGCGTCACCAGCGTCGAGCAGCGCGCCGTCCGCGATGCCGCGGAACAGGCAGGTGCGCGGCGTCCTGCCCACCTCGTACCCGAGCCCCTGGCGGCCGCCATTGGCGCCCGCATCCCCATCGGCACGGCCCGGGGCAACATGGTCGTCAACATCGGCGGTGGCCGTACTGAAGCAGCCGTCATCTCGCTCTACGGTATCGTCGTCAGCGAGTCCGTTCGGACTGCCGGTGATCGCCTCGATGAAGCCATTGTCGCCTATGTACGTAGGCGACATAACCTAATAATAGGTGAACGCACTGCCGAAGAAATCAAGGTCGCCATCGGCAGTGCCCTCCCCGTCGACGACGAGTTGAAGACGCAGGTCCGCGGCCGCGACCAACTCTCCGGCCTGCCCAAGACGATCACTCTTGACAGCATCGAGATCGCCCAGGCCCTCCAGGACGCACTCGGCACCATCGTCCAGACCGTACGCGCTGTCCTCGAACAGACTCCGCCCGAGCTCGCTGCGGACGTCATCGACCGCGGGATCGTGCTCACCGGGGGTGGCGCCCTGCTCCGTCACATGGACGAACTGCTCACCTCCGAAACGGGAGTCCCCTGCTACGTCGCTGACAATCCGCTCGAGGCCGTCGCCATCGGTGCCGGCATCGCGCTCGACCACATCGATGTGATCATGCGCAGTCTCCCAACCGAAGAAGAGAACCTCGTCGGACTCTTCCCCCAACCCGATCGCTAATCTCGCAGGGGTCCCGGCTCGCGGGTCGACGCGGCCCGTCTGCTGTCTTACCAGCCTTGTTGTCGCCGGGTCGACGAGGATGTCCTACCCGGAAGCGGTCCGTCGGCCCCCGAGCGCCGGTGCTCGCAC
The DNA here is from genome assembly GCA_020432105.1 of Dehalococcoidia bacterium. GTDB lineage: Bacteria > Chloroflexota > Dehalococcoidia > Tepidiformales > Tepidiformaceae > JAGQGZ01. The sequence continues at coordinate 3,754 of JAGQGZ010000026.1, forward strand.
GATCGGGCCCTCGGCCGAAAGCGCCGCCGAGTCTCGTTGCTTCAGATAGAAGGTCATGCTCTGCATCTCCAGCACCGGATCGATGTGCCGGATCACCACGTGTGAAGGTACCGTTGCGGTGGTCGGCGCGTAGTTGAGAATGGCTTTCACCCCGGCCCCAACCAACTCATCCGTCACCATCTGTGCGGCGCTCGCCGGTACTGCCACAACGCCAATGTCGACGTGTTCCTCCTCCAGGAATGCCTGGAGTTCTGAAATATCCCGGATCGACACCTCACCCACACACGTGCCGACTTTCGCTTCATCTGCGTCGAAGGCTGCGAGAATATCGAACCCCTGCGGTCCGAAACCTCCGTACTCCACAATCGCCTGGCCCAGCCGACCCACGCCGACAACACAGACCTTCCAGCGCCGGTCCAGGCCAAGGATCTCCTGGAGCTTCCCCAGCAGCCCCGGGACGTTGTACCCGCGACCCTGCTTGCCAAATCGCCCGAAGTAGCTCAGGTCCTTCCGGATCTGCGCGGGGGTCACGTCCAGCGCTTCGCCGAGCACTTGCGAACTCACCACCGTTTCTCCGGACGCGTGCAGTGTCGCGAGTGCTCGGGCATAGACCGGCAATCGGTTGATTACGACCTCAGGGATCTCCAGGGACATAGGCAGCCGTTTGTGAAATTTGTAACGCTCGGAACTATACGTCCCTTCGATTCTCAAGGTCAACGTTATTGGTGTAACGAATAGCCGACCTCAATGCCGCTACCACATACACGTCATCTGTACTGTCAACTGTCCGCGGGTCGACCACCACCTGTTCCGATTCGATCCGCGCGATGACCGGCGGATCCTGTCCCCGTAGCGTCCGCGCGAGGGCTGTGGGGTGTTCGACCGCAAACCGTGCTACCGGCGTCGCCACTCCTTCCTCGGGGATCGATCCGCCTCCGACCATTGACCGGGCTTCCCCGACAGTACCTGCCGGATCTGCCGAGGCATACGAGGCCGCTCGCTCACCTAACCCGTCGGAACTCGCCGCGATCATCTTCCATACGGGGATCTCGTCCGTGGCGTGGCCCCGTACATAGGCGGCTAACGTTGCATTCAGCCCTGCAATCGTCAGCTTGTCTACGCGCAACGCCCGTGCCAGGGGGTGGCTCCGCAGCCTCGCCACCAGGTCCCCACGGCCCACAATGATCCCCGCCTGCGGTCCCCCCAGGAGTTTGTCACCACTGAACAGCGCCAGGTCGGCACCCGCCGCCAGGCTCTCCTGCACCATCGGCTCGTGCGCCATCCCAAATTGTTCCGTCGGAAGCAGAGCGCCGCTCCCCAGATCATCGAACAGCAGCACTTCGCCCTGTGTCGCCACCGTCCGTAATTCGCTCAGCACCGGCGAAGCGGTAAATCCAACAATCCGGAAGTTTGAGGAGTGCACCTTCAGGATCGCGGCCGTATTTTCGCCTAGTGCTGAGGCGTAATCGCGCGCATAGGTGCGGTTCGTCGTTCCCACCTCCACGAGAATCGCCCCCGACTGGCGCAGGACATCCGGTATCCGAAATCCGCCACCGATTTCCACCGCTTCTCCCCGCGAGACAATGACCTCTCGGCTCTGGGCAAACACCTGCAGGACCATGAACAGGGCTGCGGCATTGTTGTTTACGACAATGCCGTCTTCGGCCCCGGTCGCCCGTCGCAAGAGTTCACGCACATGCTCGTGCCGGCTGCCTCGAGCACCGGTTTCAATGTCGTACTCCAGGTTGCTGTAGCCCCTCGCTACGGCCGACATCGCTTTAATCGCCGCCTCGCTCAGCGGTGCCCTGCCAAGGTTTGTCTGGAGAATCACCCCTGTCGCATTGATCACCCTTCGCAACGAAGGCGCTGAGAGCACTGCGAGCCGGCCCACCAGCTCTTCGGCCAGGGAAGCAGGAGCGAGCCCTGCCGATCCCCCGGCCAGTCTCAAGCGCTCAGCCTCGAGCACGTCCCGCGCCGTTGCTACAGCCGCTGCATGCCCCGACGTTGCCAGCACCTGCTCGTCTGCTTCGTTGGCCAGCCGCAGGAGTTCGTCCACCGATGGCAGGCCGCGAAAAGGGTTCTTGGTCATCGAAGCGATCCTACCGTGGCTATCGATTGAACGGGCGAATAACTCTATGTCACAGTCCCCATTTGACCGCGCAACCATTCGCCCACACGATCAGGTGATCCTGCCCGGAGTCTCATCATGGTGAACCTTCGCATTCCCGGACCCACCCCTGTTCCCCCGGAGGTCCTCCAGGCTTCCGCCGCTCCCATGATGAACCACCGCGGACCCGAGTTCGCGAAGATCCTCCGGGCGGTCACCGACGGACTGAACTGGGTGTACGGGACGGATACCGACGTCCTCTCGCTGACCACGTCGGGCACAGGCGGTCTCGAAGCGGCAGTTGTGAACACCCTGAGCCCTGGCGATCGGGTGCTTTCCGTCTCCATCGGTTCTTTTGGCGATCGCTTTGGACAGATCGCTGAGACATACGGCGCCGAGGTCGAGCGCTATTCACTGGAGTGGGGCGAAGCCGCCGACCCGGCCGAGATTGGGCGCCGCCTCGACGCTGACCCATCCCTCAAGGCCGTCCTCGTCACTCACAACGAAACGTCAACGGGTGTCACCAACGACCTTGAGGCCATTGCCAAAGAGATTCGCTCCCGCGATCGCCTCAGTCTCGTCGACGGCGTAAGCAGCATCAGCTCCATCCCCTGCCCCGTCACCCGTTGGGGCCTCGATGCCGTGGTCTCAGGTTCACAGAAGGGCTGGATGGCCCAGCCGGGTCTCGCCTTCCTCTGGCTCTCCGAGCGGGGCTGGGCGGCCAATGCCGAAGCAAAGATGCCTCGCTTCTACTTCGATGCGGTGAAGACCCGTGAGTCACTTTCCAAGGGTGAGAACGCCTGGACACCCGCTATGGGCGTCTACTTCGCCATGAACAAGGCGTTCGAGATCATGCGGGCTGAGGGTCTCGAAGGTATCTACACACGCCACGAGGCCATCGCCGCCTACACCCGGGACCGTGTGAAGGGCCTCGGCCTCAAGCTTGTCCCTGTCGACCCTGCTCGTGCTTCCAACACCGTCACCGCTGTCTGGTGGCCTGACGGCGTCGATGGCAGCGCCATCGGCAAGCGCGCACGCGAGGAGTTCGGCGTCGTCCTTGGTGGCGGCCAGGGCAAGCTCCGAGGCAAGATTTTCCGGATCGGCCACATGGGCTACGTCTCTCAGGAAGATGTCGCCCAGTCGCTGGACGTCGTCGAAAAACTCCTCAACGAAGCGAAGGTCTCGTAGCGTGACCGAAGCCCGTCCTCGCATCCTCGTCGCCGACGCGATTGCCCCCGAAGGCGTAGCTCGCCTCGGCGAGGTTGGCGACGTCGACGTCAGGACAGGCCTCTCACCGGACGACTTGAGGGCTGCGGTCGGCCCCTACCAGGCCATCGTTGTCCGCAGTGCCAGCCGCATCACCCGCGAGATCATCGAGGCTGCACCGGATCTCCAGGTCGTCGGCCGCGCCGGTGTCGGCGTCGACAATATCGACCTCGATGCTGCCACCGAACGTGGCGTCATCGTCGTCAACGCCCCCCAGGGCAATACCATCGCCGCCGCCGAGCACACCATTGCCCTGCTGATGGCGATGGCTCGCCACATTTCTCCCGCCGATGCTTCCATGCATGCCAGCCAGTGGGCTCGCTCCAGCTTCCTCGGCGTCGAAATCCGCGGCAAGACGCTCGGCGTCCTTGGGCTTGGAAATGTCGGTGGCGAAGTCGCCCGCCGCGCCGTTGGCCTTGAGATGCGCGTCCTGGGCTACGACCCCTTCGTTCCCGAAGAGCGGGCGGCTGCCCTTGGTGTCGAACGCTGCGAGCTCGACCGCATCTTCCGCGAATCGGACTTCATCACCGTCCACGTTCCCCTCACTGCTGCCAACAAGGGCATCATCGGCGCCGGCGAGATCGCCCTCATGAAGCCCACTGTCCGCCTCATCAACGTTGCTCGCGGTGGCGTAATCGACGAGGAGGACCTTGCTGCTGCCCTCGTCGAAGGCAGAGTCGCCGCTGCCGCCGTCGATGTCTTTACTGATGAACCCCCGGCAGCCGGCAATCCATTGCTCACTGCACCGAACGCCCTGCTCACACCTCACCTCGGCGCCTCAACCGCCGAAGCCCAGGAGCGTGCCGCCCTCGATGTCGCCGACCAGATCGTCGATGTGCTCTCCGGCCGCCTCGCTCGCTACGCCGTCAATGCACCCTTGCTCCCACCGGAAACAATGCGGGTTATCGGGCCCTTCCTGAAGGCGGCCGAACTCATCGGCTCGATTGGCACCCAGCTCGTCATTGGCAACCTCACTTCACTCGAGATTGAGTACTACGGGGACATCGCCGAGCACGACGTTGCGCCGTTGCGCGCGTCGGTCATCAAGGGTCTCATGGCGCCTATTAGCGATGAGAACGTGAATCTCGTAAACGCCTCCTTTGTGGCCCAGGGCCGTGGCTGGCATATCGATGAACGCCTGCGTGACTCCCACGACATCTTTCACAATCTCATCCACCTTCGTCTCGGCACTTCCGATTCGGAGGTCTCAGTTGGTGGCTCTACGCATCATGGCGGCCATCCGAACATCGTCATCCTCAACGGCATGGACGTGGATCTCGTGCCGGAGCCGGGAACCTTCCTGCTCATCTGCGACAACGACGATCGCCCGGGCATGATTGGCCGTCTCGGGACCGTACTCGGCAGTTTCGACATCAACATCAGCTCGATGCAGGTGGGTCGCACCGAGAAACGTGGGCGGGCCCTGATGATCCTTGGCCTCGACGAATCCCCCGACGACGAACAACTCTCCCAGATCGAGGCGATCGACGGCATCTATAACATCCGGATCGTCCGCCTCTAGCTCACGGGTACAGCGGGTTAAACACCATCCCCGTGCCCATCTTCGGGTGGAAAAACGTCGACTTCTGCGGCATCCGTTCCCCCTTGTCCGAAAGGTCGACCACTTCCCGGATGCCCACAGGCTGGATGAGGAAGACGCAGGCACCCTGGCTTGCTCGCTCCAGTGCTTCCGGCACGTCATGTACGAATTCCACGGCTCCTGCTCGTAGGTCTTCGTCGGTCATGTCCCACAGGGGGTTCAGTATCGCCAGGCGGCAGAGGTTCGGTGCCACGGCTGCCCACGCAGCGCTGTAACCGGCAGGAGCGATGGCGCCCAGGTCCACATCCTCTCGTTTGCGTAGCAGGTGCGCCTTACCCGGCTCAAGGCCCATCGCAACCACCACGCTTCCATGGCCTTCAAGTGTGGTTTCCACTGCCGCTGCGAACTCCGGATCTTGCGGCTGGTGGGAAAAGTCCGCCACCTCGAAATACCTCGCGAGCCGTTCGCGCCAGTCGTCCGGTGCCGTATTGGCCACTACCCGGTAGATCGGCCTGATGATCAGGCCTCCGTCGCTTGCCGGAACAATGTCGGTCATCACGTAGCGCGCAGGATGATCCGGTGGCAACGTCCCCTCCTCCTCCGTGAGCCACTCCCGGTAGGCCTGCGCCGTCTCGTAGCGGTGATGCCCGTCCGCAAGGTAGAAGCTCTCGGCAAAGAGCGGCGCCAGCCGCCGCATCTCGAACGGGCCCGCCTCCACCGCCCACAGCCGGTGCTGGTCCCCATCCAGGCTCGTCCCGCTTGCCGTCGGCGTGTTTGCCGCCACGGTCTCTGCCATGAACTGCTGTAGCTGTCCCGCCCTGTCTCGCGCGATCATGAAAATGGGGCTGAACTGTGTCCGCGTCGCCTTCAGCAGGGCCAGGCGGTCCGCCTTGGGTCCCGACATTGTGTACTCGTGCGGCTTCACCGCACCCTCTTCCCAGGGCTGAACCTCCACGCCCGCGAGCAGGGCCCTTCGTGTGTGCGTTTGACCCTTGTAGCTGAAATCCTGTTCGTACACGTACAGCATGGGCTGTTCGTCCCGGGCTACCACTCCCTCCTTCACCCACTCGCGAAACAGGTCTGCCACACCGGCGTAGCCGTCATCCGCGCCCGCTGCCAGCTCAACGTGCACGGCGTTGTACGGGTTGGCTTCCTGGAGTGCCTCTTGCTGGAGCGGCGAGATGACGTCGTACGGTGGCGCCAGCAGGCTGCCGAACTCGCCCGCCTTGGAGGTGTACCGCAACCCCCTGAGGGGTAGAATCTGAGCCACTAGGTGGCGTACTCCGCTGCCGCGGCGCATTGGCGTCGGCCTATTCCCAACCTCGTCATTGTGATGCCTCCATGCCGCGATATTGTGTGTTTTGCAACATTGTAGCGGGCAACGAACCCGCAAACGTCATCTACGAAGATGACCAGTTCATCGTCATCCAGAACGTCCTCCGGTGGGTCCCCATCATGCTCCTGGCTATGACCAAGGAACATAAGACGCAGGCCGAACTCTGGGCCGAGCACATCGGCGACGTCGGACGCATCGCCGCCGAGATCGGTCCCCAGTACTGCCCCGGGGGTTTCCGGGTCCTCTCCAACTTCGGCTACGACGCGATGCAAAGCCAGGAGCACGGGCACCTCCATATCGTGGGCGGCACCCACCTCGGCCCTTACGCCTAGGACTTCTCCAGCGCCGCCTGCTGCCGCTCGAAGAGCTCCGTGATCCCGGCCCTCGCAAGATCCATGAGTTCGTCCATCTGGGAACGCGAAAACGGCTTCCCCTCGGCCGTCCCCTGCACCTCGACAAAGTCATCCTCACCGGTCATCACCACGTTGAAGTCGACACCCGCTGTCGAGTCTTCCTCGTAGCAAAGGTCCAGGTGCGGTTGCTCCTTCACCAGCCCCACGGATACCGCTGCCACCTGCGACTGGAGTGTCGACGGCGAGATCTTGTCGGCCGCAATCAGCTTGTTCAGGGCAATGGCAAGCGCGACATAACCGCCGGTAATCGATGCCGTCCGGGTTCCGCCATCGGCCTGCAGAACATCGCAGTCGATGGTCACGGTCCGCTGCCCCAGCAACTCAAGGTTCACCACTCCACGCATACTCCTCCCGATGAGGCGGCTGATCTCCTGCGTCCGGCCTCCCGGTCGACCCCGTTCTACTTCGCGCTGCGTCCGCGTATGCGTCGATCGGGGCAGCATCGAGTACTCAGCCGTCACCCAGCCACTCTCCGTACCGCGCAACCACCCTGGTTGACGGTCTTCCACCGAGGCCGCACACATCACCCACGTTTTTCCAAATCGAATCGTGCAGCTTCCCTCGGCATGGTCCAAAACGTCGCGTTCGATGGTCACCAATCGCAGGTCGGCGGCACCCCGCCCATCAATCCTTGCTCCCAAGCGTCCCTCCGCGCCGCAGAGGCGGCCAACCGTCGAGACTACGGTCGCAAGCCCGGTGGGTCTAGCGTGCGTGCCGGTAGGTCATCCCGCCGTCGCTCGAGACTTCGATGGTCACCCGGCCGTCCGTATCCGTCCTGAGGACAGTTGAGCCCTCCAGGCTGGCGAGCGTCTCGCCCCGCGGATGCCCGTACTGGTTGCCCTCGCCAACCGTGATGATGGCCACGTCCGCGTCGACGGCCGCGAAGAACGATGGATCGTTCGTGGCAGCACCGTGGTGCGGTACCTTCAGGACGTCCGCCGCCAGGTCTGTGCCCGTTTCAAGAAGCTCGCGTTGCCCCGCGCCCTGGAGGTCGCCGGTAAGCAGGATTCGCCTCCCGCCATACTCCACGGCGAGGACAAGAGACGTGTTGTTCAACTCGTCCGTAACGTAGTTGGGCGGGGGCCACATCACCGTGAAGAGGACGCCGTCGACCCTGAATGAATCGCCCGCCGCGAGCTGCTCCTGTCGGCCGGCTTCGCTCTTCAGTAAGCCGTAAGTCTCCGTCGGGTTGGTGGCCGAGGTAGAAACAAGGACGCCGACATCGAACCGTCGTTCGAGTTCCACCAGGCCGGCAAGGTGGTCCTGCTGCGGATGGGTGAGGACCGCGCGGTCGATGCTCCGCGCCCAGTGTGGCAACGTCGCACCCAGTTCACGGGCCAGCACGATACCGCTCGGTCCCCCGTCCACGAGCACCCGTTCGCCCCCCGGCGTTGTTACCAGGATCGCATCCCCTTGCCCAACATCCAGGATATCGACGCGTAGCACACCCGGGCCACGCAACGGCAGCAATGTCCACCAGCACAGCGCTACCAGCGCCGTTCCGGCGCCCGCCGCAAGCGCGTAGCGTCGAAATCCCGCCTGCCACGGAGGCTCCGGCAAGAAGGGGCTCTCCGGCGGGGGCCACAGGTAGGCCATCGTGCCCGCCCCAATGAGGACGACGTAGGCAATGGCAACCGACGTCCCGGTCGCGCCTCCAACATGCACGGAAGCCCACTCCGGCCCACCCAGGGTCGTTGCCAGCCAATTGATAAGGGCAAGGGGATACCAGGCAGCGATACCTATCGCCCAGCCGGCAGGTTCCCAGGCGACGCCCGCTACCGCCGTCAGCAGGCTCAGGAGCAGTGCCACGGCAAACAACGGCTCGACGAGCAGGTTCGCCAGCAGTCCCACAATCGAGAGTTCGCCAAAGTTCAGCCACAGCAGTGGCGCCGTTGCCACGGTTGCGGCGACAGTCCACGACGACACCTGCACCAGTGGTGGTGGTACAGCCCCTCGTATTGGCCTCAACGCCCTCAGCATGGCCCATTCGATCCAGGGCGCGAAGACCAGCAACCCGGCTGTCGCCGCCAGGCTCAGCTGGAACCCGAGGTCCGCTGCCCGCTCAGGCTGCAACACCGTGAGGGCGAAGGCTGCCACCGCGACCGCCGCGATTCCCGCCTGCTGGCGCCCAAGTCTCACTCCCGCCAGGAAGATGATTGCCATAATCGTCGCCCGAAGCACCGATGCGTCGGCTCCGGCGACCACGAGGTACACCAGGGAAACGCCAATTGCGGGCCAGAGCGCAACGTTTCGCCCTACAAGTGGCACGAACGCCAGGAACACCATCCCTGTCAACAGTGCGACGTTGCTGCCTGAGACAGCAATGATGTGCGCCAAACCGCTACGCCGGTAGCGCTCGTAGAGAGCGTCCGGGATGTTCCCATCTCGCCCCAGCACAATCCCCGACGCAAGCGACGCTTCCGGCTCCGGTAGCGCCCGCTGAAGTCCGTCCTCCAGGGAAAGTCGGGCCGCGGCAACCAGCCGTCTCGGGCCCCATCCTCCCTCCTCCACGACGTCGACTTCCGGGAAGAACATCGTCCCTACAATGCCCTGGCGCTCGAGGTAGCCCCGGTAGTCAAAGTCGGGGAACTGCGGTGCTTCTTCGAGGTCTCCCTTCACCCGCAGCCGCGTTCCAACCGGGAACTCGGCGTACTCACCCAGCGTGATGAGGACCTTCCCCTCGACAGGCAAGATATCGTCGCCATCACGTAGCGTGTCCACGTCGATGACATGACGAGAGACGGTGGTCCCGGGCTGGGGGAGACCGGAGACCTTGCCGTCGAACAAGACGGATTCGCCACGATGGCTCGCAAGCGAGGGCAGATCGCTATCAATCCACGCCGAATGCTGCCAGCCGCCCAGGAAGGCCAGCCCCGCACTGGCAACAAGCACCCACCACCGCAGACGGATCCAGCCGGTCAGCGTGGCCGGTACGAGAGCCAGTATCGTAAGAGCGGCCAACCATGGCGGCGCCTGCCAGAGTGCGACGTACGCGATACCGCCAAGCCATGCTATTCCAAGGACAATGAGCGGCGGCACAGCGAGCGCACTCTACACCAGGGGAAATCCGGTCAGGCGGTGTAGCGGTAGCCCTTGCCACGCACCGTCTGGATGTAGTCCGAAGCTCCCATGACATCTCGGAGCTTCCGCCGCAGGTTGCTCACGTGAGCGCGCACCAGGGTGCTTGCCCCGGCCGCGTCCCGGTATTGCCAGACGTCCACCAGCAGTGTCTTCGGGTGGAGTATCTCGCCCTCGTGCTGCATCAGGTAGGCGAGCAGCGTCGCTTCGATGTTCGTCAGGTGTGTTGAATCCTGCGGCCCGATCAGCGTGTTGTTCGCCAGGTCGAGCAATACCTCCGGCGCGTGGCCATCCCGGCGCGGGTGCCCGATCCGGTTCCGCAAAGCTTCGCCAATGGCCTCAATCGGGAACGGCTTCTTGATTACCGGTCCCTCGACCTTGAACGCCGGCCGCCGCGATCCCTTGTGGAGCAAGTAGATTACCGACGGCTGGTCGTTGCGAACGTGCCCGGCCAGCCAGTGATTGAACGTCGAGAAATTCGACCCGCGGTCGCCTCGAGGTAAGCCCTGGACATCGATAATCACCGCGTCCGGGCGTACTGATGGAAGCTGCTCCATGGCTTCGTCGTAGTTCGCCGCACTCCCCGATTCGAAGCCACGTTGCTCCAGGTAATCAGCAACTGACTGGTGGATTCGAGGTTCTCTGCTGACGATGTAGACGAATGTCATGGGGTTCTCTGTCCTGGTCATCGGGGGCGTTCGCCATCTTGCGAACCCCCCCATGGGCATGTCAAGTGAAATTCTCCGGGCCCGTACATAAGGGTGTGAAGACTTTGTATTGTCGTCGCTGGAATGTCGCGCTCCACCCGGTCGTTGCGTTCTCCAACGTTTTGGTGCCCCGTCCCGGGTCCGGCTACTCCCACGACACCAGCTCGAATGTCGTCCGTTCCAGGCGCGCCTTCACCACTCGATGCGGCGCCTCCACATCGACCCAGAACCGGTTCGTGATCGATGACTCCACCCGGATGCTATAGGCCCGGAACGTGCCGGCAGGCACCTCGACTTCCTCGATTCCCTCGACTTCGACATCCGCTCCAACGATGCGCCCGATTCCCACGTTGACATTTGCGTAGCGGCCCTTGAAGCCTTCCTCAAGCGGAATGCCGCGAATCAGCCAGAACAGCGATGTCTCGTCGTACCAGCCCGGTTCGGGTGCCGATTCCGTCGCTGGCGGGAGTTCCCGGTCGGCCTCGAACGTCTCATCTTCGTCCTTGCCGGTCAGGTCCACGCTCGTCAGCGAAACGACGACATGTTTGGGCGGCTCGTACGTCCCTGCGTAAATCGTTTCGGTCTCTCTCTCGGTATCGATAACCACCCGCTTGGCCTCGATCGGCTCCAGCGTTTGTGGGTCTACCACGGCGGTTGTGTCATCGCGGTGACCTTCCCCCGCCGCGTCGGTGCACTCGGTGATCAGGCGAAGAACGTCGCCCTCCGGTTCCGTTCGATAGGTGCAGTAGCCCGAAAGTTCCCGCTCGTACAGTTCGTACTCGAAGGTCTCGGATCCGGTCCATACCGGGGCCACGAAGATCTTCTCGGTGTCCCCAACTTCTTCACTCCCGCAGGCGAAGAGGAATAGCCCGCTCAGCAGCACGGGCACCAGCACGGGCAGTCGTCGCAACATCAAACAGCGACACCCTCGAGGATCGTATCGATGCGAGATACGGCCAGTTCCACATCCGTCCGCGTGATGTTGATGTGCGTCACCAGCCGCATCCGCTGCGGACCGGACATCACGGCCAGCACTCCCGCGTCCTTCAGTTTTCGCATCCAATCCCCCGCATCGCCACGGACGATCTCCGCCATCACGATGTTCGTCTGCGGTTGGTTCGTCCGGAATGCCTCGTGTTTCCCCAGTCCCTCGGCCAGGAGAGCAGCGTTAGCGTGGTCCTCGGCCAACCGGTCCACATTGTTTTCCAGGGCATAAACACCCGCTGCAGCGATGATCCCCGCCTGGCGCATGCCTCCACCCAGCATCTTCCGGTATCGGCGTGCACGCTCGATGAACTCCTCGCTGCCGCAAAGCAGCGATCCGACGGGGCATCCGAGTCCCTTCGAAAGGCAGAACGAGACAGAGTCGCAGGCATGGGCGATTCGCTTTGCTTCCACGCCAAGCGCAGCCTGGGCGTTGAAAATGCGGGCTCCGTCCATGTGCAGTGGTACGTCGTGCGCCCGTGCCAGTTCGCCCAGTGCATCCACCGATGCAACCGGCACGGCCGTCCCGCCTTTGAAGTTGTGTGTGTTCTCCAGGGCGATGAGGCCGGTACCCGGCGAGTGCATCGTCTCCTTCCTCAGGACCTCGGCGACCTCGCCAGGGTCCAACCCGCCATCGGCAAGGTTGCGAACCACTCGCATCTGCAATCCGCCGAGCCGGGCAGCACCCCCCGCTTCCATGTTGAAAATGTGGGCCCGGTCGCCAAGCACAACCTCCTCGCCAGGGCGAGTATGGCTGAGCACGGCCGCCAGGTTCGCCATCGTTCCGCTCGGCACGAACATGGCCGCTTCTTTGCCCAGCCGCTCTGCCGCCAATGCCTCCAGGCGGTTGACCGTCGGGTCATCGCTAAAGACATCGTCGCCGACTTCAGCTTCGGCCATTACCCGTCGCATTTCCTCACCGGGTTTACTCACCGTATCGCTGCGAAGGTCGATGATTTTGGTCATGGTCTCTGTCTTTCCCACATGGTCTGGTATTGGTGACCGCCCCTGATTGCCTCGGCGACTTCCAGCCGCTCCAGGGCCTGGAGTTCTCTCAGGGCGATATCTGCCTCGTCGCTGACATCGTCCCCGCCGACAGCGACGAAGCGACCGGCGATTCGGCCCCACGTCCCGCTTTCCTCCAGCACCCGGATCGTGCGAGGCCAGTAGAACGACATAACCTTCTCCGGGAGGGCGAAATTTGGCCGCATCTCCTTGATCGAGCGGAACCGCTCTTCGATTGATTCGGCCGGGGCGACGACGCGGATCACCGGCGGCTGACCCGGGCGGGCCCGGTAATCGACGAGGAGCCGCCTGGAGAAGAGGTGGAAGCGCACTATCAGGACTTCCGACGCTTCGATGATCTCGAAGACTTCTTCTAGTTCGACGCCATAGTCATCGGGCATCTGGCACGGTGCCTCTCCGCTGGCTGCTTCGCCATAGTAGTTGAGCCATGTCCTAGATACGAACCCTCGCGATCAGTCCGGGGCATGGGCGCGGATGGTGTACATCAGCGGGATAACCCCATCCAGCTCACCCGGAAACCGGTACATCGCGTCATCCCCCCGGACCATGAACGGGAAACAGTCGTAGCTGATGTACGGGAACTCGTGCACAAACTCGAGCACCAGCCCGGCCCCTATCAATGCGGTCACCACCTCCCCAAGGCCGTGATTCCACTCGTAGCTCAGGTTGTGCGTGGTCTCGGCGTTGGCATCTGCATAGGTTCCCGGCTCATCCCACACCAGCGGCTCGTCGTGGAAGTACGTCCATCGCGGGCGCAACGTCGTTACCTCCGGGTCGTCGTCGAACGCGGAAAGCACCGGGTGGAACTCGCGCATGTAGAACGTCCCCCCGGGTGCCAGGCAATCGCTCACGACCCGCGCCCACCGGTTGATGTCGTTGAGCCAGTTGATCGCCCCACCGCCGGTATAGACAACGTCGAATCGCTCCCCACCCAGCGCCGCCGGCGCCGTGTACACCTCCGACTCCACGAACCGGGCATCCTCGACCCCAATGGCCTCTGCGAGCTTCCTCGCACCCATTACAGCCGCCGGGCTGAAGTCCAGTCCGGTCACCTTTGCCCCAAGGCGGGCCCACGAGAGCGTGTCCTGGCCAAAGTGGCACTGGAGGTGAAGCAGCGTCTTGCCCGCAACCTCTCCCAGTTCCTCGATCTCATCTCGCTTAACCGACAGCTGTCCGTCGATAAACGCCTGGGTCGCGTACAGCTTCGAATCCACGTGGATTGGGACGCGTTCATCCCACATCGCCTTGTTCTTCTCAAGGTGCTCAGGTTCCATCGCAAGAGCATAGCGGCTGCCCGCCGGCCGGTTCCTCCTTGCGGTTAGAATGTCCGACTGATGCCCGATTCTCTCTACCTAGGCAAGACCTTCGCTCCAGCCAGTGAATCACTCGGCGAAGCGTTCAAGCTCGATCCCGACGACCTCACCACCCACGGACTCGTTGTAGGCATGACCGGCTCCGGCAAGACCGGGCTCTCAACCGTCCTCATAGAAGAACTGCTGGGTGCCGGCACTCCCGTCATCGCCATCGATCCCAAGGGCGACCTCGTCAATCTCGCCCTCGCTTTTGCCAACCTGGCCCCCGAACAGTTCGCGCCCTGGCTGGAGAGCACGAGTGACCCGGAATCCCCCGAGACTGTTGCCCGCCGCTGGCGAGAGGGCCTTGCCGATTGGCAGATCGACCAACCTGCAGTCGCGGCCTATGTCGCCGCTCACGGCGTGCGCATCCTCACTCCCGGCTCCGAATCGGGCGAACCACTCAACGTGCTCAATTCCCTCAGTGCCCCCTCAGACATTGATCTTGGCGACACCGAGGCCGTCCGGGAAGAAATCGACTCGATCGTCAGCGGCCTCCTTGGCTTTATCGACATCGAAGCCGACCCGGTCGCCAGCCGCGAGTACATTCTCCTCTTCACCATCCTCGAAAACGCCTGGAATGCAGGCCAGCCGATGGACCTCGTCACGCTTGTCGGACTCGTCGCTTCGCCTGCTATCGACAAGGTCGGAGCCCTACCCCTCGAGATGTTCTATCCCCAGAAGGACCGGATGGCACTGATGATGAGGCTCAACAACCTCGTCGCCTCACCACCCTTCGAAGCCTGGCGCACGGGCGCCGATATCGACTTCGACGCCTGGACGTCGCCCGTCGCAGGCAAGACCCCGCTCACCATCATCTATACGGCCCACCTCGACGACCGCGAGCGAATGTTCGTCACGACGCTGCTGCTGACCCGCCTCATCACCTGGATGCGCAACCAGCCCGGCCGCGACTCTCTCCGTTGCCTGCTCTACATGGACGAGGTCTTTGGGTATTTCCCGCCGGTGGCCGAGCCGCCGTCCAAGCGCCCGCTCCTCACCCTGCTCAAACAGGCACGCGCCTACGGGGTCGGCGTGCTCCTCGCCACCCAGAACCCGGTAGACATCGACTACAAGGGCCTCGCCAACATGGGGCTCTGGGCGATTGGGCGGCTCCAGACTCCCCAGGACCAGGCTCGCGTTGCCTCCGGGATCCGGGAGGCGCTCGAAGCCAGCGGAAGCGAGGACCTCGAGACGTTGATCGGCAACGCCCGGAAACGTGTCTTTCTCATCCACGACGTTCATCGCAAGGAGCCCGTGCTCATCCACTCGCGCTGGGCAATGTCCTACCTCCGGGGTCCCCTCACCCGCGACGAGATCCGGCGCCTCCGTGACTCCGGTTCACTGCTGTCTCCGGCAGCCGGGCAAAGTCCCGCCGCCCCCGCCTCGACGACGGCCACTCCACCGGCCGGCGGAGCTGCCGCCACACCTGCTCCGTCAATCGCTCCGGCGATCCCCGGTGCGCGTCCCCAGTTTGCCAATCTCCACGGCGGCGCCTCAGCCACTGCCTACGTGTGGCTCAAGCTCCGTGCTCGATATAAGCAGGGTCGTGGCGGGAACAGCTTTCAACGTGAGCTCGCCTTCGCCCTTCCTTGCTCCAACCTCAGCTCGGTCACCGAACTCTTCGAGGGCACACCCATCGAGATCGAGGAATCCGCCTTTTCTGCCGCTGCACCCGCTTCACTCGCCTACGCCGATGTCCCCGACTACGTCCTGAGCAAAGGACTCAAGGCCTTCGATGTCACCATCCGCGACCGCCTCGATGATCAGGTGGCCGTCGAAGTGCTTTATGACCCTGTCTCCCGCACCTACGGCGAATTCGGCGAAGATGAAACAGTGCTCGCAATGCGCATTCCGCGGGTCGCCAGCGAACGGAAGAAGCGCCAGGCCATCGAGTCACGTCTTGCGAAAAAGCGTTCTGACCTCGCCATCAAGTCCCAGGAGATAAGCGGCCGCCGCATGGAGAAGTGGGCCAGCATCGGCACCTCCATCCTCTCCAACATCAACATCTTCACCGGTCGCAAGCGGACCGTGACCGGCGTTGGTGGTGTCCTCAGCAAAAACCGGATGGAACAAACCGCCCGTGATCGCAAGGAACGGCTAGAAGCCGAAATCGCAGAGCTCGAACAGCAACTCGCCGAACTTAACGACATCGACACCAGCCGTTTCGAGACGCGCACCCTGAAGCCCGCTCGCGCCGACGTTTCCGAGCTGCGGCGAGAGCTTGTCTGGGTCTACTAGTACGAGGACACGGGGAGCGCGTACGGGCGGCACGCCCGGGTCTCCCGCGCGGTTACTGCTCCGCCGACACCGGGATCCACATCGTGTAGCCGGTGCCGAACATGCACCCCTCGTCCGCGTGCATCCGCTCGAAGTATTCGATCACCGAAGTTGGTGGGTCGGTGATGCCGTAGTTCTCTTCAAGCAGCACCTCGAGCGTCACATTGTATTGGAGGGCGATATCCGCGAGCGTCTCGCCCCGGACGACTGTGTGGGGGATCTTCCCATCCCGTGCCGGCAGTGCCGTCGGCGCAGCGACTACTTCGGTAGCTGTGCTGACCGCGGCAAGAGTCGGCGCAGGTCGATCGTCCGCGCTATCCGCGCCTGTGCACCCGGCAAACAGCAAGGTGGCGGCCACCACCAGTGCCATCCCAGCAAGGGCAGTCCTTCCTGCAATACTGCTCAGGACACCGGCGAATTGGTGCACCGCATTTGCCTGGATACGCCGTCGTTCCGGTGTCATCTGAAACCCACTCCTGCCCTGATACCTCTATGGTGAGGCAGGCCCACGATTGTTCCCATGACTAAGGTCACTGCATCTGGCAGTCGACCCCGAAGAATGTAGACTCAGCGCGTCGCCCGAATTCCTCAATCGAAGGAGAACTCCATGGCCCTGTCCACCGCCGAGCCCTACCCCGCTCGCCTCGAGGTCGATTATCCGGAACAACTCGACCGGGTCAGCACCGCGCTCCGGATCTTCTGGGCCATTCCTATTCTTATCATCGCCGCCCTTATCTCCGCCGTCGGTTCCAGCACGGCCGCCACCGAGTCAGGCGAGACTGCCACCCAGGCGGCCGGTGGCATAGCCGGCGGTCTCTTTCTTGCCACTGTGCTGATGATCCTGTTTCGCCAGGTCTACCCCCGCTGGTGGTTCAACTTCGCTCTCGAACTCGAACGCTTCAACGCCCGGGTCGGCGCCTACCTCGCGTTGCTCACCGACACGTACCCCTCCACCACCGACGAGCAGGCGGTGCATCTCGAAGTCGACTTTCCGGAAAACGTCCCGCAGGACCTCAACCGGTGGCTCCCGTTGGTGAAGTGGTTCCTCGCCATTCCGCACTACATTGTGCTGTTCTTCCTCTCCATCGCAGCCGCTGTCGTGATCATCATTGCCTGGTTCGCCATCCTCTTCACCGGGCAGTATCCACGCGGCATGTTCGACTTCGTTGTTGGCGTGGGCCGTTGGGGTCTGCGGGTGCAGGCTTACGCCTTCCTGCTCGTCACCGACCGGTACCCGCCTTTCAGCCTCCAACCGTAGCCGCGTGTCGACCGGGCCCAGGACAGAGTACATCGCAACAGTCGATCCCTCGCTGGCGCCCCTCGTCGAAGCCATCGCCGGTGAAATCGAACAGTCCGCCCCCGAACTTGTCAGTCGCATCTCCTACAAGATGCTCACCTACGTCCGGGGCAACGACCTGCGAAATTGGGTGGTCGCCGTCGGGACCACGAAGAAAGGTGTCCAGGTCCGCTTTCTTTTCGGGAAATACATGGATGATCCCCGGAACTTGCTACGCCACGGCACAAGCACACTCAGCTCGATTGACTATCGGTCGATTGAGGACTTCAAACCGGGCATCGTCGCCGAATACGCCGGGCACGCGGCTCGCCGCCACCAGGAATTCAAGGCACGCCACGCAGCAGAAAGTGCTGCACAAGCCTAAGCCGACGTTCGCGCACCTTCGGCAGCTTCAGCCCTGTCGATCGCCACGGCGATGGCTTTCTCCGCCGAGAATCCGGCGCCGGTGGCAATCACTCGGTCATCGGACCGCAGCACGGCGGTCCAGAGGTCATTTCAGTTGTTGAGTGTCGCCTCAGCGACTAACTCCATTTGGCCGATGCGAATGTCTCGTGATTCGAATGGGACGGTCAAGGCGCCACCTCCACTCGCTCCATCGTAGCCCAAAAGCTGCCTCCGCCGTTCCCGGAGGCGGACCGGCTCCTTCACTGCTAGCAGTCAACCAGGGCCTCTATCGATGCTGGTGTTATTCGCTCCCGGCTTTCCGCCCAGCGTATCCAGAGTTCGCCATCGATCTCGTCGACCGCGACATCTACCGGGCCGCAGTCCGTTGCGACGCTTCCATCACCCCCTCGTGGCCCGTTGTTGTGCCAGTCCACAACAAGGCCCGTGGCCGATACGCGGTCTCGGAATTGATCGGGCGTTCCCGGTTGGCCCTCGCCATACCAGTACACCGCTGATCCTGCGACCAGCACTGCCGCCACCAACACCGCTGCGACGACCGCCCCCTGCCAGCGATGCTTCATGTTCAAATCCGGTGGTCTTGATGATGGTCGGGGTGGACAGATTCGAACTGTCGGCCCCACGGCCCCAAACCGTGTGCTCTGCCAGGCTGAGCTACACCCCGACGCTGCTCCAGCCTACCGCACCAGATCCCAACGGTGACCGATCCACGGACGTATAGTGGCGGCGATGCAAGAAGACGACGACCTCACGCTTCGCGTTCTCCGTGTCGGCGCAAAACCCTACGGAGAAGACCCCGGTGCCTTTCGTTTGTTGATGGAAACCACTCGCGGCAACATCGAGGCGATATTTCATGCCGTCGAAGGCGGGAGCGGGGCCGCGATCTTCGTCGGTGGCGCCATGGGCGGAATCGACGGCCCCGCCGACCGCCTCTACTCGCGCCTCCCGGACATGCTCCGGGAGCATGACCTCTCCTCGCTGCGTATCGAATACCGCATGCCCAACAACCTCGAGGAATGTGTCCTCGACGTTCTCGCAGGCTGTTCCTTCCTCAAGGGTATTGGTGCGTCTGAAGCCATCGCCGTGGGGCATAGCTTCGGTGGTGCTGTCGTCGTCCGTGCAGGCGAACTCCATCCCATGATTCGTGGTGTGGTTTCCATGTCGCCTCAGCTCTTCGGCACTCAGACTGTCGAAAACCTCGACGTTCCCCTCCTCCTCGTCCACGGGATGTCCGACACCGTTCTCAGCCATGAAGCCAGTGAGGACATCTACCGCCGGGCGAAGGAACCCAAACGCATGGTTCTCTACGCCGAGGCCGGCCACTCGCTCGTCCAGGCCAAAGACGAAATCACGGAACTTCTGCTCGACTGGATCCCCGCTATCATTCAGGGTCGCCCGCCGTCCCCCACCGCCGGCCAGGCGAAGCTCCTGAATCCCCAGGATGCCGAGCCCCCGGATTCCGCTGTCTGAACCTTCGTTCGAACTTTGTGAGACCTGGACGCCTCCTGCTAGCGCGTAGCTTTACCGGTGTGTTACGTTCTCCATCCGGCTGGAAGCGAGGAGCTATCGGCGGGGTTACCGGGTGTTTGTGAAATAAATCGGGGCTTGCGCCATCTCCCATAGCAGCAAGCCCCGTCTCCCGGGTTACCGGGGGGTCCTTACGGACTCAAGCGCTCGGTTTAGATAGCTTCCTCCTTTCAGCCTTTTTTTGCCCCTGCTGTTTCCTGCACCGAATTCAGGGCGCCAAGCGACCTGATGTTTCGCCGCAGAAATGCGGGCAGTTCGGCATCTTCAATCGAGGCCACACCGGGCAGCCCCAGGTCGGCGATGCGGCTGTCTTCCGCGCGCTCAAACGCCCGATCGCGTTTCGGCGGGAATCCTGTTGCAATCACCGTCATCTGTACCTTCGTTCCAACCGTCGGGTCGATGACCGTGCCGAAGATGATGTTGGCAGCGTCGTCCACGAACTCCGAGATGATCCGCGCCGCCGCATCCAGTTCGCGGAGACCCAGTGTCCCGTCGTGAGTCACGTTGAAGAGCACCTTCTGAGCCCCTTCGATTG
>JAGQGZ010000270.1 GCA_020432105.1 Dehalococcoidia bacterium
GGGAGTGCTCTTCCGCACCGATATCGTCGGCTCGGAGCTCCACGTACTGGTGCAGAGCCGCGAAGCGCCTCGCTGGGCGTTCGAATCAACCTCTATCCGGAAGGACGAAGCAAAGACCCTGGAGCCACTCATGTCGTCATTCACGGCGGGTGGGCAGTACCGCTTTCGACTCCGTGCTAACCCAACGCGCAGGGTGCACCAGCGCGCCACGCTTGGCGGGGACCCCCGTGAACTCGGTCTCGACGGCCACTGGCACGACCCGGGCGCTCTCCACTCCGCGGCGCGCACCGGCGTCGCCCGAAGACGGACGGCGGAGCACCGAGAGGCCGTGGGCAAGCGGGTCGAACTCACACGTGAAGAAGACCGGCTTGCCTGGCTCCAGCGCCAGGGCGAACGCGGCGGATTCGAGCTGGCCTCTGCGCTGGTCCTCCCGGCGATCGACGATCCCGGCGGCCGGCCCTATTTGAACAGCCGCGCCGATCCGTCACCGCGATTGTTTTCCCGGAAGGGTCGCGGACTCACCTTTGGAACTGCGCTTTTTGAGGGCACACTGGTGATCCAGGATTCCCATCGCTTCCGGCAGGCCTTCGCAAGTGGCATAGGACCGGCCAAGGCCTTCGGTTGTGGCTTACTCTCACTTGCGCGTCCGTCGCCATGAAGGACCTCCATAGCCTTCCAAAGGTCCGCGACAGTTGGAGCTACCTTTATGTGGAACATTGCAGGGTAGATCAGCGGGCGAAGGCGATCGCATTCCACGATGCGCAGGGTACCGTCGACGTCCCCTGCGCATCACTGAGTCTCCTCCTGCTGGGGCCCGGCACCACCGTGACCCATGCCGCGATGCGAGCGCTTGCCGAGAACGGCTGCATGGTCTGTTGGACGGGCGAGAGCGGCGTCAGGTTCTACGCACACTCAACAGGAGAAACCCGTTCTGCCCACAACCTCATTCGCCAGGCAGCGGCTGTCAGCGACGCTGACACACGCCTCGCCGTCGTGGAACGAATGTACAGGATGCGTTTTGGCGAACCGTTACCCGAAGGACTCACGTTGCAACAGCTTCGTGGACGAGAGGGCCTCCGGGTCCGCCAGGCCTACGCGAGGATGAGCGAGGCAACGGGCGTACCCTGGCAGGGCCGCTTCTACCGCAAGGACGACTGGCGGCGGGCCGATCCCGTAAACCGGGCGCTCTCCGCCGCCAACAGCTGCCTGTACGGCATCTGTCACGCCGCGATAGTCGCAACGGGGTACTCACCCGCGCTCGGGTTCATTCATACCGGCAAGATGCTGTCGTTCGTCTACGACGTCGCCGACCTCTATAAGGCCGAGATCACGATCCCCGTTGCATTCGCCGTGGTTGCGGCGGGCACAGACAATATCGAGCGTCGCGTTCGCATCGAGTGCCGCGAGCAGTTCTATCGCCACCGGCTCCTTCAACGGATAGTGCCGGACATCGACCGCGCCCTTGGCGGAGGAGGTGCAACTGTGCACCCCGCCACCGTCGAGACCGACCTCGCCGTCCTGCATCCCGGATGGATCTGGGACCCGGTCGCCGGTGCGATCGACGGCGGCGTGAACCATGCCGCTGAGGCGCAACAGGATACTGGCGACACGGAGAACGACGATGGGCCGAAAGACGGGGACATATGGTCGTCCTGAGCCTGGAACGGGTCCCGCCGTCGTTGCGAGGCGAGCTGAGCCGCTGGATGGTCGAACCCAGGGCCGGAGTCTTCCTCGGCAATGTATCGGCGATGGTGAGAGACAAGATCTGGGAGCAGGTATGCGCGGACGCAAAGGCCGGTGCGGCACTGCTCGCATACAGTACCAACAACGAACAAGGGTATGGGTTCCGAATCCACGGTGACCCCAGCCGGCTTGCGGAGGAGTTCGATGGCCTGATGCTGATACGCAAACCGAAATAGCGGTTAGGACAGTTTCAGTGTTGTCCCCACGCACGTGGGGGTGAACCGACCTTGTTGGCAAGGGTGTTACGGAGGGCGTGGTTGTCCCCACGCACGTGGGGGTGAACCGCAACGTCGAGATAGCCGGCAGCGACCTCATCGGTTGTCCCCACGCACGTGGGGGTGAACCGGCGTCTTCGAAGGCGAAGGCGAAGGCCTTGGCGTTG
>JAGQGZ010000271.1 GCA_020432105.1 Dehalococcoidia bacterium
CCGAACGGCCGGGCCGGGAATCATCGCTTCCCGGCCTTTCCTCTGCCTGGGGCCGTGACCCCCATGCCAGCCGAGGTGGGAGAGCGCGGAATGGAGATGGTTCAGCCAGTCAGCGGGACCTGATTCAGTGCAGTTACGCGGTCGACGCCACCGAACGGCCGAGTTCCGTCGTTCGTTCGATGCCATCCAGGATGAGGTCGAGCCCGAAGTGGAACTCGTTCCCGAAGTCGTAGCCGGGCTGGAGGACGTGGCCGGTGGTGAACTCGGCCAGGTGGGGGTATCCGTCAGACATCTGCCGGGCAATCTGGGTCGCGATCTCGGCCATCGTTGGGCCGCCGGTGGCGGGCAGGGTTGCCTCCTGGAGTGCGAAGCCGTACAGGAACGCGTCGATGATGGCGTAGGCATGGGCAGTCGCTTCGAGTGAGAACCCAGCGGTGCGAAAGCAGCCGAGCACGGCGTCATGGTGTCGCAGGATTGCGGCACCGGGTGTGGTTCGCGATTCCATCAATGGCGATGCCCAGGGATGTTTCGCGAGCACCTGCCGCATGGAGTGGGATCGAACCAGCATCGCCGAACGCCAGTCGACGTCGGTGGGCGGGAGGTCGATCTCGCTGAACACCTGATTGACCATCCCGTCGATGATCGCTTCCTTGTTGGCGACGTGGTGATAGATGGTCATCGGCTTCACGCCGATGGCATCGGCCAGCTTGCGGATCGTGAGGGCGCTGATCCCTATCTCGTCTGCCAGGGAGACAGCGCCGTGGATGACTCGTTCGGTGGTGAGGGGACGTCGATCCCGCCCGTGGCGTGCACTCATTGATACCTGTTGCTTCGGTGACATCGTTCGTTCATCGCCAGTTCTCTCTTGCATCTCGTACAAAGTGCGAATATCGTCCTTCTCAGCATCGTACATAGTACGACACACGCAAGGAAGATCACATGACCAGGGCAGAAACAGAGACACGCACCGGCTCCGCCCCAGCCGCGGCACAGCAGATGCGGGCAGTGACCCAGGATCGATACGGCAGCAGCGACGTGCTGCAGGTCGGCATGGTCGAGCGCCCGGACATCGCAACCGATGAGGTGCTTATCGAGGTGCACGCGGCGGGCGTCGACCGTGGTACCGAGCATCTGATGACTGGAAAGCCGTACCTGATCCGGTTACTCGGCTTCGGTTTCAGACGGCCTAAGCAACGGGTGCTGGGGTCCGACGTGGCCGGCACTGTAATCGAGATCGGCTCCGCCGTGACCCGCTTTAAGGTCGGCGACGAGGTGTTCGGCGTCGCCGAGGGATCCTTCGCCGAATACGCAGCAGCGAAGCAAGAAAAGCTGGCATTGAAGCCCAGCGGTGTCAGCTTCGAAGCGGCAGCGGTGACAGCGGTGTCGGGGATCACCGCGCTGCAGGCGTTAACCGACGTCGGCAAGGTCAAGCCGGGGCAGCGAGTACTCGTCATTGGCGCATCCGGCGGCGTCGGGACCTTCGCCGTGCAATTGGCCAGGACGCTGGGTGCCACGGTCGACGGCGTTGCCGGTGCCCGCAATCTCGAACTCGTTCGGTCGCTCGGCGCCGAACACGTCTACGACCACCGACAGACAGCCCTTGCTGACATCACGGAACGGTATGACCTGGTGCTCGACATCGGTGGGCAAAACCCGCTTCGCAGCCTACGGGGAGTGTTGGCCGAACGTGGAACGCTCGTCATCGTCGGCGGCGAGGACGGTGATCGGTTCACCGGCGGCATCGGTCGCCAACTCCGAGCGATGATCCTCTCGCCTTTCGTCGCTCACCGGCTCACCGCCTTCATCAGCAAAGTACACCAGTCGTCCATCGAGCAACTCGCCGGGCACCTCGCAAGCGGCAGTGTCATCCCGGCGATTGCCGGCCGCTTCGACCTCGCCGAGACGGCCCAGGCCATTCGCCTGTTCGAGATCGGCAAGGCCAGCGGTAAATCCGTCATCAACGTCCGAAGCGCGTGACGGCGGACGCTGCGGCTTCGCTGGCGCTTCAAAGGGGCGTAACAGATACCGCCCCCGACCGACTATCAGCCATGGACCTCGCAGACTTCCGGCGGGAGAAGGACGCCTTCTTCCGCGACCATCCCCAGTCC
>JAGQGZ010000272.1 GCA_020432105.1 Dehalococcoidia bacterium
CATCGTCAGTGAAGCGGGCACTCCTGCTATCGCTGATCCCGGTAGTCGGGTTGTGGCCGCCGCCCATGATGCCGGTCTGCCCGTCTTCTCCCTGCCCGGGCCATCGGCGGTGATGGCGGCAGTAGCCGCTTCCGGGTTCGATGGAAGCGACGTTCACTTCCTCGGATTCCTTCCACGGAAGGCGGGAGCAGCCGGGACCCGGCTGAGGGCAGCTGCTGCAACCGCCGCCACCCTCGTTGCCCTGGAATCGCCAAACCGCCTCTCCGATACCCTCATGGTCGTGGCCGAGTCTCTCCATGACCCGGTGGTGGTCGTCTCCCGGGAGATCAGCAAGGTGCATGAGGAACACGTGCGTGGATCGGCCACGGAACTGGCCGAGCGCTACCTCACCGCCAGGGGCGAGTGCGTCATCGTCATCCAGTCGCCACCGGCCGCACCCTCCGATGCCGACGCCATCGGCGAGTACATGGCGGAGATGCGCCGTGCTGGGGCCAAGCGTTCGCAGGCTGCTGTGGAAGCGGCGCGGCGATTCCGGTGCACGCGCGACGAGGCCTATTCCCTCTGGGAATGAGAGCCACCTGACAGGTTCGAGGGGGCCCCTGTGGTAAGCTTCCGTGAAGCCCGTTTTGGAGTGATCTGCACTTTTGTCCGAGCGGATTCTGGTCTGCGTGGCGTGGCCTTATGCCAACTACCTTCTGCATGTTGGCCAGGCGGCAGGAGCCTACCTCCCTGCCGATATCTTCGCCCGGTATCACCGGCTGAAGGGCAACAACGTCCTCATGGTGTCCGGTTCGGACTCCCATGGCACACCCATTACCGTGGCCGCCGACCGCGAGGGAATCTCTCCCCGAGATATCGTCGACCGCTACCACCCGAAGATCGTAGAGGTGTGGGAGCGCCTCGGGATCTCCTTCGACCTCTACACGACCACGCTCACCGACAACCACTACGCGACCACCCAGGAAATGTTCAGCCGCCTGCTGGAGCACGACTACCTGTACACCGCCACGCAGGAGCAGCTCTACGATGCCCAGGCCGACCGGTTCTTGCCCGACCGCTACGTACAGGGCACCTGCCCCCACTGTGGTTTCACCGAAGCCCGCGGCGACCAGTGTGACAACTGCGGGAAGCAACTCGATGCGACTGAGCTCGTTGCACCGGTCAGCACCATATCCGGCTCGACACCGGTGCTGCGTGAGACCGAGCACTTCTTCCTCAAGCTGACTGCGCTCGAAGATCGCCTGAAGGCCTGGGTCGAAGATCAGCATCACTGGCGGCTGAACGTCCGGAACTTCACGCTGGGCGTGCTCAACGAAGGTTTGAAGGACCGAGCGATCACTCGCGATATTGCCTGGGGCGTCCCGGTACCCCTGGAAGGGTACGAGTCCAAGCGGATTTATGTCTGGTTCGATGCCGTCATCGGCTACCTTTCGGCATCGCGCGAGTGGGCACAGCGCGAGGGCGACGCGGAGGCGTGGCGACCCTACTGGGAGGACGCGTCAACACGCTCGTACTACTTCATCGGCAAAGACAATATCCCGTTCCACACCATCATCTGGCCGGCCATTCTCGCCGGCTACGGCGGGCTGAATCTCCCCTACGACGTGCCGGCGAACCAGTATGTGAACTTCTCCGCCGGTCAGAAGCAGAGCAAGTCGAAGGGCACCGGCAACTGGGTGCTCGACCTGCTCGATCATTACGACGCTGACCTCCTGCGCTTCTACCTGACCCACATCATGCCGGAGACCAGCGACTCCGAGTTCCGCGAGGAAGAGATGATGCGCGTCAATAACGAGGTGCTCATCGCAACCTGGGGCAACCTTGCCAATCGTGTTATCTCCATGATCCACCGCAATTTCGCCGGCGTGGTACCGGAGAGCGGAACGTTGGCGCCCGAATCTGCGGAGCTGCTGGCCTCGGCATCGGCCGCATTCGACACGGTGGGCGAGCGGATCAATACCTGCCAGTTCCGGGCAGCACTACAAGAAGCGCTCCGGCTGGCACAGGCGACCAACCGCTACCTGGACGACCGGGCTCCCTGGAAGGCTGTCAAGCAGGACCTCCCCCACGCTGCCCAGACGCTGGCAACGGCCGTC
>JAGQGZ010000273.1 GCA_020432105.1 Dehalococcoidia bacterium
CGGGGCTGAACCGGTAGCTGTGCCCGCGATCACCCAGTCGTCTGCACCATCGATCGCTCAACTAACCCCGAACCGGGGCGAGACCACCACCGCCACCCGTGCCGCCGCTCGCTCCGCGGGCCCCGCAGTCAGCCAGAAAGTCGGTCGCAACGAACCCTGCTACTGCGGCAGCGGCAAGAAGTACAAGAAGTGCCACGGGGCCGTGGCCTGAGCGCCCTCGCTGAACTCGATCTGATCAATCAGCCGGGGGTCACGCTCATCGCGCCGCCCGATGCCGTGCTCGCGGACGCCGCGAGCTCTTCACCTCGCCCGGCGTTCGCCTCCTCGCTGCGGACCGCTGCGCCGTCGCGGCACATCTGCTGGTGGCCCGAGCGCGAGATGCTCACCGCCGAGACCCTGAGCCGCCTCCACTGGATGCTGCAAATCGGCGTTGGTCAGGGCTGGTTGCTCACCGATCCGGGAGACGACGAGCCGCTCAGCGCCAATGAGCTTCGCGAATCACTGGAAGGCACGAACCTGCGCGTCGACGAGGACCGGATACTGGCGGACGGGGCTACCGCGATCCGCTGCGTCCCCCGCTAGGATTCAGCCCTTCACACCGACGATCATCGCCACCGGCAGGCTGAAGCCCCAGGGCTTGTCGACGATCTCAAAGGCAGCCTTCTGCTTCGTGCTGGCAGTTTCAAACAGTTCGCGGATCATCGCCACGCGCGTTGCCGGTGTGCGCATCCGCTTTACCCAATCGGCGCCGTCGAGTGGCAGGCCGGCACGGTAGCGCACCTCCGCCTTCAGGCCCGCCTGTTCAAACATCCGGCACCACTCGCTGGCGCGGTAGTTGCGGACATGCGATTCATCACGCAGCCATTCGATCATGTTCTCGAATGTGTCCAGCGCCGGGTCCTCCGGCGCCACACTATCGACCAACAGGTACTCCCCGCCCGGCTTCAAGATCCGTGCGGCCTCGCGTGTGGCGGCTACCTGGTCCGGGTAGTGGTGAGCGGCGAAGCGGCAGGTCGCCACGTCGAAACTTGCGTCCGGGAAGGCTACGGCGCAGGCATCGCCTTCCTGCAACGTCACGTTCGTGAGCTTCCGGCGCTGGAGCTGCGCGCGGCCCTCGGCCAGCATCTCCTCGGTGACATCGATGCCGGTGACCTGCGCGACGTGTGGGGCGATCGCCATGGCCGTGTGACCCACGCCGCAGCCGAGGTCGATGACCTGGTCGGTGACTCCGAACTCGCCAGCTTCGAGCAGCGCGTCCAGGTCGGGGCCGGAAATGTGGACGGCAGTGTGGGCGTAGTCGGCCGCTGCCGCGCCAAACATCTTGCGTACGGTGGCGTGAGGGTCGCTTGTTGTGGTCATCGGGTCACCTCGGGGATCTGCCCCTACTATCGGTGGCTACCACTATGAGCACAAGGATATGATTCCGATAGATCTCATAGCCAGAGAACAAGTATGGAACTGCACCAGCTTCGTTATCTCCGGGCCATCGTACGTACTGGCAGCGTCACCGCCGCCGCTGAAACAGAGCACGTCTCCCAGCCCTCGGTGAGTCGCCAGGTGGGCTTGCTCGAACGTGAGCTGGGCGTACCGCTGCTACATCGCGTGGGGCGGGGCGTGGTGCCCACCGAGGCAGCCTTGCGGCTTGCCGACCTCGCTGACCGCCTCTTCGATGACCTCGCGGCAACCACCTCGGCCATCGCCTCGCGTGATGACGCAGCACCCGCAAACCTGCGCATCTGTGCCACCGAAACCGTCGCCGACCACCTCGTCCCGTCGGCGCTGGCGCCTGTGCTGCGCCGGTTTCGAAATGTGTCGGTGAGCGTCGAAATGCTGGGCACCATCGACGCTGTCACGCGTGTCCTCTCGGGCGACTTCGACTTCGCAATTGTCGTGCTCCCAATCAACGACTCACGGCTTGCGGTGAGCCCGCTGTTCAGCGAAGAAGTCCTCCTCGCGGTACCTGCAGGCGAACAG
>JAGQGZ010000274.1 GCA_020432105.1 Dehalococcoidia bacterium
CATCCCCCGCGCGAGCCGGAGTTGGAGGGTCAACGGCAGGTATTCAAACACCTTCGCCCGGCGTGGCAGATCCAGGGCGGCGAGGTGATCCCATGCCTCCTCCTGCGACAGCTCTTCAAGCCAGGCGGCAAGATCGATCGGGTGGGCCGACTCGATGAACGCCTCCACGGTGTCGGCCGATGCATCCGCCGGGGGCACTCTCCGGTTGGAACTCGATTCAGCGATACCCATGCGTACCATCCTTGTCAGTGCTCACCCGGATCAGGTTGGTGCATGTATCTGATAGAAGCATCGAACTCGGCGGTCACCCCAGGCTCAGTACTACCTTCCCGCGGGCATGCCCCGTCTCCAGTGCTTCGATGCCCCCGGTGAATGGGTAGCTTGCTTCCACATCGACCCGGCCCTGCCCTTCGAGGAAGTGGGCACCCGCGCGAGGCACGACCGCCTTTACTGCTTAACGCATGCTCAGGTAGTCCATAGGCGCTCGCCCGGGTCGGCGGCAGACTCTGGCCATGAGACACGCCCCTGCCCAGGCGACCTTCCGGGAGCACAAGCAAGCATGCCGATCATCGGGAAACATCGCTGAAACCATGAAACGCCTTCATGTCGATGATCTTCCCGGACTCGTTGAAGGTCATCACATCGATCACCCGGATGACGGTCCCCTGTTGACTCGCCTCAGCGTCACTCTTCAAACGGATGGTGAACGCCATGGCCGCCGACCGTCCGCGTGAGCCACGGATAGGGGTATCAAGGTCTAGCCTCTCAACGACCTCGACAGCACGGGTGTAGAACGCGGTAATCGCCGCATTGCCTGCCACGATCTTGCCGCCACCAACCGGGTCTTCAATCCGTGCATCATCGGCGAAGAGGGAGATGATCGCCTCGGCGTCACCCTGGTTGAAGCCATCAAGGTACTGCTGCAGTGCCCGTTTCATTCCAGCTTCTGAAAGCATCGACGCCATCCCTCCCGTACCTGCCATCATGCCCGGCCCGGTGTTTGTAGTGCCGGAACCGCGCTGGAAACCGTGAGCAATAGCCTTCGCCTGGACTGCCGGTTGCTGTCAGTCCTATCCCTCGATGAACCCGCGAACGGCGCTGGTGAACCGTTCCGGTTGGTGGAGCGGGATTTGATGCCCGCTCTCCGGGATCTCCACAAACCGGGCATCTGGCAACCGCTCGATCATCTGGTCGGCTATCTCCCGGGAGAGCACCTTCGACTTCTCGGCCCGCATCACCAGCGTTGGGCACGTGATGTGCTCCAGGCTCTCCCAGAGGAACGGGATCTCGGCGATAGCGCCCTTCCCGGTCGCCTCGTGCAAACGTGGGTCGAAGCGAAAAACGAGGTTGCCGCTCGCTTCATCCAGCGCCAGCCCGGCGGCAATCTGGCGCATGACAAAGGCGTCGTCGCTGCCGGGGTAGAGCCCGCGGTAGTACTCCATGGCCTCCGCCTCGGTTGGGAATCCGGGCGCCTTGTTCGTCTCGCCCACGCTCCGCCGGATGCCGCGAGCGCCCTGGTCGGCCATCTGGGGGCCCATGTCGGCCAACACCAGGTGTTTCAGCCGGTGGCTGTGATCACGTGCATAGGCCATCGCCACCCTGCTGCCGATGCTGTGCGCCACCAGGTCGAACGCTTCGAAGTCCATCTCCTGCACAAATCCCCGAAGGTCCATCGCGAAGGCCCAGACCAGGTAGCCGCCCGGTGCGTGCTCGCTTTCGCCGTGGCCGCGAAGGTCCGGCGCATAGATCGTCCTGCCCTCGCCGAACATCCCGGCCACGTGCTCCCAGTAGCGCGCGTTGTTCATCAGCCCGTGCAGCAGCACAACAGGATCTCCCCCGGGTGGTCCCCAGCGCAGGTAGTGGTGACGGAGACCGTTGACGGTCACATAGCCATCGTGGCCGTGGTCCAGGGCGTCGGTCA
>JAGQGZ010000275.1 GCA_020432105.1 Dehalococcoidia bacterium
GGTCACATCCGGAAGTTGGTGACGAAAAGTATAGCGCGCCAGGCTCCAGTGGCCCGCACGCCGATGGGTTCGTATGGGAGCGCCCAATCGGGTTTGTATACAGATTTCATTCATAGCAACGGGAGAGGCTGTTATACTGCCGACTCAACCAGAGCCCGCCCAAAGATTGGGATTCTTTTCACAATCGCTGCAACCGGGGAAGATGGATGCCCGGCTGCCTCTCCGCATTTGCGTGCATGGGCCGGTAAAGAAGGGAGCCTGCATGACGAATACGCCCCGCCCTCCAAAAGGGGGACTGTACCGGCCGCAGTTTGAGCACGACGCCTGTGGTGTCGGCTTCGTAGTCCACCTGAAGGGTCAACGCTCCCACAAGCTGCTGCGAGACGGGCTCACGGCGCTGGAGAACCTGCACCACCGGGGCGCAAGCGGCGCCGAGGTCAACACCGGCGACGGCGCCGGCATCCTCATCCAGATACCCCATGAGTTCTTCCGCTACGAGTGTTCACGGTTGAATATCCGGCTGCCTGAAGCCGGGAACTACGGCGTCGGCATGTTTTTCGCCTCGCCAGATGTCCGGGCCCGCGACCAGGCGATGGCGCTGTTTAGCGCGATCGTTGACGAAGAGGGCCAGCATTTCCTGGGCTGGCGCGATGTTCCGGTGGTCAATTCAGACCTGGGTGCCTCGGCGCTTGCATCTGAGCCCACTGTCCACCAGGCGTTTATCGGCCGCGGCTCCCGGGTCGAGGACGAAGACGAGTTCGAGCGGATTCTCTACGTCATTCGCAAGCGGTTCGAGCGTTCAGTGGCCCGCTGGGGGATTCCCGACGATGAGGAGTTCTACTTCACCAGCCTGAGCTGTCGCACCGTGGTCTACAAGGGCATGCTGACGGCCCACCAGCTCGACCAGTACTTCCCGGACCTGGCCGACCGCCGGATGATCACCGCGATCGCGATGTTCCACTCGCGCTTCAGCACCAACACCTTCCCCAGCTGGAAGCTCGCCCACCCCTATCGGATGGTTGCCCACAACGGCGAGATCAACACGCTCCGCGGGAACATCAACTGGATGACCGCCAGGGAGACGTTGTTCCAGTCGCCGTATTTCCCCACCGTCTCCAAAATCCTCCCCGTGATTGAGGAGGGCGGTAGCGACACTGCGACCCTGGACAACGCTGTCGAACTGCTTGTTCGTGCCGGCCGGCCCATCGAGCACGCGATGATGATGCTCATCCCTGAGGCCTGGAGCGGACACGAATCGATGTCCGACGAGAAAAAGGCGTTCTACGAATACCACAGCATGATGATGGAACCGTGGGACGGCCCCGCCTCGGTTACATTCACCGATGGCCGGACCATCGGCGCAGTGCTCGATCGAAATGGCCTCCGCCCCTCGCGCTACTACGTGACCCGCGACGACATGGTGATCATGGCATCCGAAGTCGGCGTGCTACCGGTGGAACCCGAGAATGTCCTCGAAAAGGGCCGGCTCGAGCCCGGCAAGATGTTCCTCGTCAACATCGATGAGGGCCGGATCATCGCCGACGACGAACTCAAGGGACGCTACACGAATGCGCTGCCCTATCGTTCCTGGCTTGATGAGCACGTAGTCACGGAGGATCACCTCCCGCCGGCAAGCTCGCTTCCCGGGCTGGAGGGCGATGCCCTGCTTGAGCGGCAGATGGCGTTTGGCTACACGGTCGAAGATCAGAAGTACATCCTCGGTCCGATGGGCGAGCGCGGTGAGGAAGCAATCGGCTCGATGGGCACGGACACGCCGCTCGCGGTGCTCAGCGACCGGCCCCAGCCGCTGTACAACTACTTCCAGCAGTTGTTTGCCCAGGTAACGAATCCTCCGCTCGATGCCATTCGGGAGGAGCTTGTCACGGGCGTCCAGACGCTTATCGGCCCCAAGCCCAA
>JAGQGZ010000276.1 GCA_020432105.1 Dehalococcoidia bacterium
GAGAAATAGCCCCCGGGCGAATCGCCCGGGGGCTATTTTGTGGACGCCTGGTAGGCCCGGAGAGATTCGAACTCTCGACCAATGGATTAAAAGTCCACTGCTCTACCGCTGAGCTACGGGCCCACATCGATGCTACCGCCGCTGGGGCGCGGGGGGATAGCGGGCCCGTTGTTTCTCGGGAGGTGCCTGGACGCTCCGGAACGCGGTGCTTTCGAGTTACGGTGCAGGCCGCCTGACGATGAGGGTCCCGCTTGCGTCGTCCTCGCTAAACTCCCAGACGAAGCCTCGGCGTTCGAGCTCGGTGTAGAGAAGCAGCGGTTCCCGGTCCATAAGCGCGACCAACTCGTCGCCGTCCGGGAGGTCTTTCAGCATTTCGAGGATCCTGACCATGGGTTCGGGCGGCAAGAGACCGCGATTATCCAGTTGTATCTGTGCCAACTCCGTCCTCCTTCTTCGTGTGTTTAGCCAGCCACGGTTCGAACCGGGGCGGAGCGAGGGTGAATGTGCATAGGCCTGTACATGGACAACAACGTCAGGAGATACAGGCTCGTAGCTACGATGAGGATGGCAGCCCCCACGTGTACCAGTTGAAGGTTGCCGATGACGCAGCCGAGGACAAGGGTCGACGAGGCGATGGTGTGCAGGGCGAGGGTCAGATGGGCGATCCTGGCGTCGTAGAGGTCGGCAATCATCGGGACGGGAGCGGAGCCCACCTTCCGCTGGTACCTGTGCATCCAGACGAGGAAGGCGTGGATCTTGATCCCGTTGCCGAGAGCGGCGGTTCCCGCCCACCCCAGGACGCCGGCGACGGCATAGGCAAGCGGCCATCGGGCCATTTCGTTGTCCGGGGTGAACGGCGTACCGATGGCCGCACCAAGGCCAAGGACAACGGTGAGCGTGAGAAATGCCAGTGATATGGCCGTGGCACGACCCTGGATGTCGAGGCGCCGGCGGGACCGGCCCAGCACGAATCGCCACATATCCAGGCTCCAGAGAAGGGGGCCGGCGGCGAGGAATGCGGCAAGAGTGAGCCGCAACGGCGCGGGCGGGTCAAATAGCATCCCGGTGGCGAAGGTGACTGTCGCGGCAGCCGTGACCCAAAGGGCTGCCTGCCGGAAACGAGGATCGACGTGGTGAGCGATACCGAACATCGGCACCAGCTGGTAGGAGACGCCCATGAGGGTGAGGGCGAGCCAGCCGACCAGGCCGATGTGGGCGTGGGCCGCCAGCCGGCCCAGGGTGACGGGGAACCAGGAATGCTCCAGGGCGCCCACCCAGGTGAGCCCAAAAGCGCCGGCAAGGCCGAGGAAACCGATTGATGCCAGCAGGTAGCGGCGGACGGGACTGGGCGAACCTGCCCGGGAGAGTGCCGAGGCGATATTGGTGATGTAGAGAATGAAGGACACGAGCAGTGTGCTACCTGCAATCGACATCCAGCTCACGTCCCACCGCGACAGGGCCCAGATAAAGAGGGACAGGCCGAGTATGTGCACGACGAACTGCACCCGGGCGAGCCGAATAGAGAGCAACTGTCCACCAAGAACGACAGGGCCAAGCTGGTACGTCGCGCCCATCATCATCATCGTGACTGCGCCCAGGACGATCGCGTGGGTGATGGCGACCACACGCGGCAGGTTCACGGCGATGAACATCGTATCGGTGAGGCCGAACACCATAGCAGCCCCGATTACGAGCGCAATTGGGGCTGCAAGAAGGAATGGGGCAACCATTCCGAGGGGCGGGAGTTGCGGTGCAGCACCGCCGCCCGCAGAGAATGCATTGCCGCCCGGTGCCGGCAGTGGTAGGGCCATAACGCTCAATGCTGCTGATCTCAGCTTCGCCCTGATGCGACTTTGGTCACACGGACGCGGCTACAAGCCATGTTCTCACAGAGGGGG
>JAGQGZ010000277.1 GCA_020432105.1 Dehalococcoidia bacterium
GCGCTCGATGCCCATCGCTCGGGCGGTATCGTAGCCACGCTCCGTGTCACGCCGGAACGAGTCATCGACTTCGACGTACTGTGGGATTAGATCCTCGCGCACCTGATCGGCCGATGTGTACCGGAGCATGCCATCAATCATCTCGAGGGCCGCCCGCTCTACGAGATCGCGAAACTCTGCCATGATTCACCCCCGGCGTCCTTCGCTGGGGTCGAACTCTAGCGGGTGCGGTCAGCGGACTGCAAGCTTGTACCGACGGCCGCCCTGAGTATCGTCCTGTGCGCGCCCGCGGAACGTGACACCCGGCGCGACATCCGAAGTCGCATGTCGCAATCGCGGGTTGGACGTTTGCCCTCTGCGACAGCGCGGCAGCGTCGGCGGGGGGCTATCAGTTGGGAACTGAGTGCATCGACGTCGTCAGTCTTGCTGAGTTAATCATTCAGAGACAGGGGCGGCCTAGAATGCTGAGCATGGGTCATAGTGAGCTTTTGTTCCTGGTTGACGTTGATGGTGTGGTCACCGATGAGCACGCGCGGGTGGATGCTACCGTCGTACGCCAGCTGGCGACTTTCATCGGTGAAGGCGCTGGCGTCGCATTCGTCACCGGTCGCTCACGTAGCTGGCTCGAATCCCAGCTTGTTCCGCTGCTGGCTGCAAGCAGACCTACTTCGATACACGCAGCCGTCTTGGCTGCTGAGATGGGCGCGGTTCGCCTCGTCGAGGGCGAATGGCATATCTCCGAGGAGCACGCGGTAGTGGAGCCAGCGCGCAGCGAGCTGAAGTTGCTCGCCAACCAGACTCGCTACGCCACGCTTCTCGAGTGGGATCGGACCAAGGAGGCGACGGCGACCTTCGAAGCCCTGCACGATCCCGACGTGCCAGGGCACGCTGAGCGAGCCAGGTAAGCTTTGGCCGCCCTCATGGACGAAGTCCGCCCGATTGCGACGGCCCGTGGGTACAGAGCCGCGCTGTCGACATACGCACTGGATGTCCTCACACCTTCACTCTCGAAGGCGGTTGGTGCTCAATTTGCTATCGACACCCTTGGAGGTGGCGATGGCTTCAAGCGAGTTCTTGTCTTCGGCGATTCCGTAGGCGACATGGAGATGGCGCGTACGGCCGGTGCCCGGCTGGACGTGCCGGTGACGTTCTTTTGGCTCGGCCGGGGCGCACCTCCTGGTCAAACTGATGGCATCGAGGTGCGAAGTGCTGTCGAACCACATGCGCCCGGCACGCGCCAGCTACTGGGCGAGTTCTGATGAGACTCATATTGATATGATATAATCTCGATGTCCGTGGGGCTCGATTGCCGCCCGGACTTTGATCATCGAACGCATCGAACGCGGGGAGCCACGAGGTTGGCTGCTCTCAGAAACCCTACACATGCTCAAGAGCGTGGAGTTGTCGACCGGTCGACCGGTCGAACTACGCGCAGAGCCAGCACTTGCTGGCAGGGCTCGTGGTGCCTACATCGTCTCAGATCCGGACAGGTCCCGACATCTCATCGTCTACGACCCTGCCAAGTCGGATTTGCTCGACCACATCGTCGCCCATGAAATCGGGCACCTGGAGATGTATGCATCGGCCCGAAGTGACGAACGAATTGTCGCCGTCCTCTCGGAATCAGGTCGGAGGCGTGCACGTGCCGCGATCGAGAAGGAAGTCACGGAGTTGGGGCTAGACCGGAATAGTTCTGCAGTTGCCTGGGCCGTGGACGCATGGATAGACGGCGTCGCCAGACAAGTTTCGAGCTTTCCGGCAGACCTGTTGATCGAGCGCCGCATTTGGGAGTTACATCCTTCCCTTCGGAGCCGACAGCGAGCGGCATTGGAAACCACGGCGACCGAATCACACCAAGCAATGGAAGCACGTGTTCGCGACGTAAC
>JAGQGZ010000278.1 GCA_020432105.1 Dehalococcoidia bacterium
ACGCCGTCTGGCTGGCCGTGCTCCTGGTGGCTGGTGGCGGCCTTCTCGGAGGCGCTGCCCTCGGTCTCGGACGCAACCGCTAACGGGCATTGAGCACCAATCCTTGAGGCGCCCGTCCCGGCTGGGACGGGCGCCTCTGCGTCAACCTTTGTCGCAGCCGTTGGAGACACTGCCCCCGGCGCCTGGACGAAATCTTAACGATTGTCTGAACAGTTTTGCTGTCCGTTTACGACCGAAGTGAGACGATTTTGCAGGCGGGGCGCACACTGCCGGTGAAGAGCAATGATGAAGACCGAACTTGCAGCCGCTAACCCGCGCGTTCTCTGCGCCTGGTGCAATCGCATCCTTCGAGAAGGTATTGCTCCGGCCTCGCACGGGATCTGCCCTGCCTGTCTGGATGGCTTCCGCGCCGACTTCGACGCTCTTCCGGGCGAACCCCGCCTCGCCCGCTCCTAACCCGCCTGCCGGGCCACCGCTTCGGCTGCCGCTTTCGCCGCCTCTGCATCGCCCAGGTACCGCGAGGACACCTTGCGCAGGTCTCCGTCGAGCTCATAGAGCAACGGGATCCCCGTGGGGATGTTCAGGTCCGTGATCTCATCGTCGCCGATCCCGTCGAGATGCTTCACAAGCGCTCGCAGGCTGTTGCCATGGGCGCCGATGAGTACCCGCTTACCCGCCCGTAGATCGGGCACCACCTGGTCGTGCCAGTACGGCAGCATTCTCTCCACCACGTCTTTCAGGCACTCGCTGCCCGGCACCAGGTCTGGCGTCAGTTCGGCATAGCGGGGATCGTGCCGGGGGTGGCGGTCGTCGTCCCAATCCAGGGGTTCGGGGGGCGTGGCGTAGCCTCTCCGCCAGGCAAATACCTGGTCGGCTCCGTAGCGCTCGGCCGTCTCCTTCTTATTCAAGCCCTGGAGCGCGCCGTAGTGACGCTCATTCAGCCGCCAGTGCCGCTTTACCGGCAGCCAGTGCAAACCCATCTCGCGCAGCGCGATCTCCGTGGTCGCAATGGCCCGGAGAAGGAGACTGGTGTGCACGACATCGAAGACGAGGCCCTCCTGCAGCATCAGCTGGCCCGCTTTGTGGGCTTCGGCCTCACCCGTGGCAGTCAGTGGCACGTCCGTCCAGCCCGTAAACCGGTTCTCAAGGTTCCACGTGCTTTCACCGTGCCGAAGGAGGAGAAGGGTCGCTGTCATCTGCCACCGCCAGTGCTGCTAAGGGTCTCGTTCCAAGTCTGACGGTCACAATCGAATGGAGCGAGCCACAAATCATCGCGAAATCTGGTGGCGATCTTTCCCCAACCGGGACATAAGATGCTTACAATAGAGCGAGGGCCGGACCCACCAACATTGCAGAGCATCCCTCCGCCCTGCATGAGCTTCTCTACTGCTTACCTGGTGGGTCCGGCCTTTACAGCGCCCTCTGAGTCTTCCCTACGGATCTATTTACGACGGCCATCCCGGCCCGGATCTCAGGTGCCGCGAAAAATCTTCTCCCGGTAATACTTCAGTTCGGCCACCGATTCCCGGATATCGCTCATCGCCCGGTGTGCCTCTTGCTTCTCGAAGGGCGGCAGCTCCGGGTACCACCGCTTCGCAAGCTCTTTCACCGTCGAGACATCGACGTTTCGGTAGTGCAGGTAGGTCGCAAGGCGGGGCATGTACCGGTCGATGAATGCCCGGTCCTGGTGGACGGAGTTGCCCGCCAACGGTGATTCACCCGCCTTTGTGTAGGCCGCGAGAAACTGCAGGACCGCCGTCTCCGCTGCGGCAACATCCGTTGTCGAAGCCTTCACTCGCTCGGTCAGCCCCGATTTTCCGTGGTGGGTGGTGTTCCATTCGTCCATCGCCTCGAGCACCTCGCCG
>JAGQGZ010000279.1 GCA_020432105.1 Dehalococcoidia bacterium
GGTCATGAACTCGCCGCGCAGGGCTTCCCAGACGCGGCGGGCCGTCGGCGTCAGCGTGTCCTTCTTCGAGAGCGGGAGGACGGCGACCTTGATAGGCGCGATGTTCGGGCGGAACTTCAGTACTACCCGGTTGTCACCCTTCTCGTCTGGCTCTTCGGTGTAAGCCTCGAGCATCGCCACGGCCAGCGTCCGGGTGAGGCCGCCCGCCGGTTCGATGACATAGGGAACAATGTGTTCGCCGCTTTCCTCATCGAAGTAGGTGATCGGGTGCCCGCTGGTCTCGGCGTGGGCCTTCAGGTCGAAGTCGGTGCGGTTGGCGATGCCTTCAAGTTCGCCCCAGCCCCAGGGGAAGAGGTACTCGATGTCGGTTGTGCCGGCACTGTAGTGGGAGAGCTCCTCCGCTTCGTGGGGGCGCAGCCGCAGGCGCTCGCGGTCGATACCGATGACCTCCACATACCAGCGCATCCGCTCTTGGATCCAGTAGCGGTACCACTCCATGTCGGTACCAGGCATACAGAAGAACTCCATCTCCATCTGCTCGAATTCGAGCGTGCGAAAGATGAAGCGCCCCGGCGTGATCTCGTTGCGAAAGCTCACCCGCGTCTGGGCGATGCCAAAGGGCAGCCGCCGCCGCATCGATGTCTGCACGTTTTCGAAGTTGATGAAGATGCCCTGCGCCGTCTCGGGCGGCAGGTAGACCGTCGCGTCATCATCGGCGACCGGCCCCACCTGGGTCTTGAACATCATGTTGAACTGGCGCGGCTCGGTGAGCTTCCCGCCATCGTTGGGGCAGAGGATCTTGCCTTCAGCATCGCGCTGCACCTCGCCGTAGGCGCCCTCCTCCAGATGGTCGGCACGGAACCGGCGCTTGCAGGTGAGGCAGTCGACCAGCGGGTCGGTGAAGTTCGCGACGTGGCCGCTGGCGACCCAGACTTTCGGGTTCGTCATCAGGGCGGCATCGAGCCCGACCACGTCGTCGCGCTCCTGGACCATGGCCTTCCACCAGGCGTTGCGGATATTCCGCTTCAGTTCCACACCGAGAGGGCCGTAGTCGTACGTATTGGCGAAGCCGCCGTACATCTCGGCAGTGGGAAAGACAAACCCCCGCCGCTTGGCAAGGGAGACGATCGTATCGAGGTCGGAAGCAGGCATGGGTTAAGGGTAATGGGTATGGGGCAAAGGGTAGAGGGGGCGGGCGATTCTTCGATTCGGAGCCGTGGTCGGGGCTGCGGCCTCCGTGGCCGCGTGGGGCACACCGAACGCCTGGTGCGAGCGGCCAACATATCCGTGCCCGGAAGGCGCCCCGTACGCCATTGCGGATATGACTGCTTGAACCAGTCGCGCAGATTCGGCGGCGGTACTGCTTAGCAGTCGAGGTAGCAGTGGTCGAACGAGTCGCCCAACCAGTATTGGAAGCAACCCGAAGCAGTGGAGGATGGTCCGGGAGCTGATGGGGCCGGGGGTTCGTGGGGTTGGCGTGGTCATGAGGGGAGAGTGGCAGGGTTGGGGAGGAGGTCGAAGGGGTGGGTGGCAATGGCGACCCTCACCCCGGCCCTCTCCCAGGGGGAGAGGGGGCGCCGCTTGTAGTGGGGGTGTTTACGGGGATGTCGGTGTGCACGGGTTCGACCCAGGGTGGGTCGCGGGTTGACGCCCGCGTGCGTGCGAACGACTTGCGCTATCGAAGGTCAAGCAGGACCAGCTCGGGGCAGCTCTCCTGCCCACATGTCTCGGTGGCCAGGGCGTTTCGGAGGCCGAGGTACATGTCGAGGGCGGCGGGATTGGCGGCGCTGACGATGTCGACACCGGTGATCCAGACAGCAGCAGGGTCGAGCGGGGATGACGAGCGAAGATCCCGGGGAGTC
>JAGQGZ010000027.1 GCA_020432105.1 Dehalococcoidia bacterium
ATGCGTCCCTTTCGGGGGGTCGGCACAAGGTGGTGTACGCACTGACCGGCCTCCGGGTACTTCTCTACATTCGGGTCCATCTGCGCGGCCACGTCGCGGATGTTCACATTCCTCGGCTCCCACGTCTTTCCGCCGTCATCCGTCTGGAACACACCCGCCGCCGAAATCGCGATCGTAATCCGGTCCGGATTGTCCGGGTCGACGACCATCGAGTGGACCATCAGGCCGCCCGCTCCCGGCTCCCATCGCTCTCGCGTCCGGTGGTTCGTCAGCGACTCCAGTTCTTCCCAGCTGTCACCACCGTCGCTCGACTTGAACATCGTTGCCGGGGCCACCGCGCAATAGAGTTCGCCCGGCCTGCCCCCTGGCTCCAGCGCCCAGAGTCGCTCCAGGACCTTGTTCTCTTGGAATACCCAGGGCGCCTGGTCCGAAACTTCCTTCGGGTCGTTCTTGAAGCGCGGGCTCGTTGCGCAACTGGCCCACGTCTTTCCCAGGTCCGTCGAGTACTGCACCTGCGGGCCGAACCACGCATCGTTGAACAGCGCGTACATTCGCCCCGTTTGCCTGTCGAACGTCATCCAGTTGACGTCCTGCCCGCCCATGACCGGGCCATCCAATTCCCACTTCTGGCGTCCCTGCGAACTGCGCAGCGTGAACGCACCTTTTCGCGTACCAATCATTAGGAGTACTTCAGTCATGCGCGGGAGTGTACGCCGTCGCTTACGAAACCTCCAGATGCCGGTGACACACCTTGTGTGAATGAGTTCACGCGTTAACCGGCCCCTTACATCGCCCCCGGAAACGGCCTCCCGATCTCTGCACCAAGCTCCGTCAACTGCTGGATAGTCTCTTCGTCCAGCGGCACCCCGTTCGCCTCCCGGTCGCGCCGCGCTCTCCATTCCGGGTCACCGGCAATCATCACCGACTCCCTCCCTGACTCCGGCCGGGTCGCCCGGATATGCTCGGCCATCCGCTTCATGTTGGCCTTGAATGCAGCCGGGTCCGTGAATGCGTCGATCCGCCATGCCGCAAACCAGAAGCCCTGGTGGAACCGCTCGTTGAACAGCGCCGACCCCGCCCCCGGCAGTACCCCGGTCAGAATGTCGACCATCAGCCCCAGGCCGTATCCCTTGTACGAACTCGTCGTCATGCTCGATCCGAGCGGCAACAGTGCACCACCCTGGCGTAGTGCCGTCGGGTCGGGCGTGTGCTTGCCATCGCTGTCCACGGCCCAGCCTTCGGGGATCGGCTTGCCCTGCCGCGTCGCGATCTCGAGCTTGCCCCCCGCCACTGCCGTCGTCGCGATATCAAGCAGGAAAGGCTGCTCATCCTCGATCGGCGCCCCGAAGGCGATCGGGTTGGTCCCGTAAACGCGGTCCAACCCCCCGGCAGCATTCGCTATCGC
Organism: Dehalococcoidia bacterium; assembly: GCA_020432105.1. GTDB lineage: Bacteria > Chloroflexota > Dehalococcoidia > Tepidiformales > Tepidiformaceae > JAGQGZ01. The sequence continues at coordinate 1,406 of JAGQGZ010000027.1, forward strand.
CGGCACGTTGCACATCGCCATCCCGATCATGTCTTCGCGGGCCGCCATGTGGGCGTAATAGCCAGCGGCGCCGAAATGGCGACCGTTCCGCACCGCGACCATCCCGATACCGACATCGGCAGCCTTGGCCATTGCCGCTTCCATCGCCCGCTTCCCAACCAGCACCCCGAGCCCGCCGTCCGCGTCCCAGGTGGCCGCCACGGGGCTCTCACGTTCAACCTTCACCTGCGGTCGCGGATTTACCACGCCCTGTTTCAGCCCCGGCACGTAGCCGAAGTGCCAGGGCAGATGGGCAATTCCGTGCGATTCGATCCCCTGCAGGTCCGCATCGACCAGTACTTCCGCGGCCACAGCTGCATCATCGGTCCCCAGTCCGAAGTGCCTGAAGGTAGCAGCAGTGAATTCGCGAAGGTCGCTTGCGGCGTAGCGTGGCCGGGTTTCGGGCATCGTGGTTATCTCCAGTGTCGTTTTGCCGAAGCCTACCCCCGCCGTCGCCCCACAACCATCACCTCGATCTCGTCCAGTTCAACGGGCCGCCGCCCCCACCGCCCCGCTGTCCCGCCCCAGACGCTTTCTACGGCGAACCCGCATTCTTCCAGCAACGCCACCAGCTCGGGCACGATGTAGAGCCGCTCCTTGTAGCACATTGGCCCCTCGGCCCCCTTCACCCTGAAGTCGTCCTCCCGTACCTGCGTCATCGTCACCGGGTCGAACCCCTCGTCGTCCGTTTCCACCTCGCGGATGCGCCGGTACCCGTTCGGCGTCGTCAGCACGAATGGGCCACCGGGATTCAGCGAGGCCGCGATGTTCCGTAGGATGGCCCGGTCGTGCGCGTCGGCGTCTCCGCCAAGGTCGACCATCGTGAACGCCGAGCCGCACAGGCAGACGACCGCGTCGAAGGGATTCGGTGCCACGAACTCGGTCGCATCGGCATGCACGAACTCGACATCAACCCGCGCCTCGACTGCCTTCCTCCGCGCCTCGTCGAGCATCCCCGCCGAGAGGTCGATGCCGGTCACTCCGTACCCTCGTCGCGCCAGTTCAACGGAATGCCGCCCGGTCCCGCAGCCAACATCCAGGATCGTTGTGCCCTTCGCGAGCCCCAGCACATCTTCAAGGAAGTCGACCTCGACTGCCGTGTGACGCGTAAACGACCCGCGGTCATAGAACGGCGCATGCCGGTCGTAGAAGTCCTCCCACTGGTTGCTGCCCGCCATCTCGCCCCGGTCTACCACCAGCCGTCGCAGCCCGCCAGCCGGTCAAGTCCCCTTTCTTGGCGCCAACCCCTTTTCGCCCGCGAAGGCCATGTACACGGCAAGGAGGTTCCCCCTATGGCACCCCCATCACGCGGCCTCGGCCGCGAGCGGCACACCGGCGTGAAGGCAATCGCGGCAGCCCTCGCGATCTTTGGCTTCGTCATCACCTGGCTCGGCATCGCCAATAGCCACGGCGACACTTCCGAAGCCACCATCGTCGAGACATCTCTGCTGGAGCTGCCTTCGGCAACACCCACCGCAACCGCTACCGCGACCGCCGGTAGCACCAGTTCCGCAGGAGTGGCTTCCCCCACCGCCACCGCTGCCTCCCCACAACCCGCCACCCCGACGACCGTTCCCCGGTCCCGTATCTCCCGGGGCTCCTGATGAGTTGGAGGGTCGCCATCATCGCGTTCTGCGGGCTGCTCATCGCTGTCCTCACCGTTCGCATTGCCCAGCACGGATCCGATGGCACCGGCACCTGGGACTTCACCCGCGCCACCGGGTTCGTCGGCTACATCCTGCTCTGGCTGAGCGTATCTGGCGGTATGGTAACTGGCTTTCGCGGCGTGCCGGCCCCGTTCAAGGGCGGGCGCTGGGTCGAACTCCACCGCATGATTTCCATCCTCTCCCTCGCCTTCGTTGGTGCCCACATGGTCGGTCTCCTCCTCGACCCCTGGGTGTCCTTTTCGCCCGTCGATATTCTTGTCCCCTTCTGGTCCCCCTACAGGGCCTTCTGGGTGGGTCTCGGCACCATCTCGTTCTGGCTTCTCATCGTCGTCCTCGTCAGCACCTTCCTCTTCTCCCGCCTCGGCTGGAAGCGATGGCGCCTCCTCCACATGCTTAGCTACCCGGCCTTCCTCATGGCCTTTGTCCACGGCGTCATGGCTGGCACAGACTCCGGCTCCACGCTCGCCGTCGCCCTCTATGCCACCACCGCCGCAACCGTAGCCGCGCTCTCCGTCTTTCGCCTGGCCGGTCCCGCGCCCGCTCTGAGGCTCTCCTCCGAGGCCTGACCTCCGTCGCCTACGGCTCCACTCGCCTGTGCTAGACTTGGGCATCCCTCGGGAGGGGTTTCATGGCCACCGAAACGCCCGCCGGCAAGCAGCCCGGTCTCGCCATACTGGAACGCTTCGTTTCCGCCGAGAACGCCCACGATATCGATGCCCTCGCAGCACTCATGGCGGACGATTGCCGCTTCCATGGCAACGGCACGCTTGTCGCTCCCACCTGGGCAGCCTATCGCCCCATCATGGCGGCAACCCTGGCCGCCTTCCCCGATTCCCACCGCGAAGTCCACCTCCGCCTTGCCCAGGGCGACCTTGTCGCCTTCCGCTGGACCGTGACCGCCACACACCAGGCGACGTGGAACGGTATCCCCGCCTCGGGACGAGCCGTCACCTTCACCGGAACCAGCTGGATCAGGGTTAGCGACGACAGGATCGCCGAAGCCTGGTTCGATATGGACATCGCCGGTCCGATTCGCCAGATGACCAATTAGGCGCCCGTCCGACGTACAATCCCGTCCCATGACCGATCCCTGGCGGTGGACCGCAACCCGCATCGCTGAAGCTGTGCGCGCCCGCGAGGTCTCCTGCCGCGAGGTCATCGAATCTCACCTCGCCCGCATCGAAACAACGAACCCTTCCGTCAACGCCGTCACCCGCATCCTCGCCGGCGAGGCCCTTGCCATCGCTGAAAGCCACGACCGTCGCCTCGCTGCCGGTGAGCGGCTCGGTCCCATTGCCGGTGTCCCCATCACCGTGAAGGAAAATGTCGACCTCGCCGGTTCCCCCACGACCATGGGCGTCCAGGCGCTCGCCGCTGACCTGCCGCTCGGCGATGCACCCCATGTCGCCCGCCTCAAGGCCGCCGGCGCTATCCCCATCGCTCGCACCAACCTCCCCGACTACGCACTCCGCTGGCACACCGAAAATGCGCTCCACGGCCTCACCCGCAATCCCTGGGACGCCAACCTCACCTGCGGCGGCTCCAGTGGCGGGGATGCCGCGGCTATCGCTACCGGCATGACCCCCATCGGCCTCGGCAACGACATCGCCGGGTCCGTCCGCTGGCCCTCCCAGTGCTGCGCCACCTGTGCGCTCAAGCCGACCCGCGGCCGCGTCCCACGTACCCGGATGACAGCAACACCGGTCCCGCGCTCTATGGCCTCACAGGTGTTCGCCGTCCACGGTCCCATGGCCCGCTCCGTCGAAGACCTCTGGCTCGCGATCACCAACATGTCCGGCTACTCGCCCCACGACCCGGGCTGGGTCCCCGCCCCTCTTGTCGGTCCGCCTGAACAGGAGCCGATCCGTGTCGCCCTTGTCACTGATCCCGACGGTCTTGGCATCGAGCCAGCCGTCGAAGCTGCCGTCCGCGCGGCCGGAAACGCTCTCACTGGTGCTGGCTACACCGTCGAGGAGGTGACGCCGCCCGCGTTCGAACGCACGATCGAGCTCTACTGGCAGTGCCTCGGCGACCTTACCACCGCTTCGAACCCCGACTACGTGAGCGACTCCTTCGCTCGCTACCGCGATGCCTTTGCCCCCTTCTACCCCGAGGTCATGGGCTCCCGGTCACCCGACCCCTGGGCCGAACGCCTTCCCATCGCCACCGAGTGGTCCCGTTGGATGGACGAGTATCCGCTCATCCTCGCACCCGTCGCCACATGCTCCGCCTTCCCCGTCGGCTACGACGAGGACCCGGCCAACGCCCTCGACTGGCTGCACGCCATCCGCTGGATCGTCGCCGTCAACTTCCTCGGCCTCCCCGCTGTGGCCCTCCCCACCGGTATCGCCGGCGGCATCCCCCAGGGCGTGCAGGTCATCAGCCGCTCCTTCCGCGAAGACCTTGCCATCCGCGCCGCCAAAGCCATAGAAGATGCCGTCAGCACCTTCACTCCCATCGACCCCTAACGGTCAGGATCGCCGCCACAGGAGGCTCACCATGTCCGAAACACGCAACCTCGTCCGCGAACTCCTCACCGAGATCGCTGAGACCGTCGACACCCTGCTCCAGCTAACCGACGACGATCTCGATGCCGGCTGTAGCCATGGCTGCGCCAACGAAGGCGGGATTCGGCGCCTCCTCATCCACAACGCTGAACATGACCGGATGCATGCGGCCACCATCTCCGCCGCCCGGGCCGACAATCGCCGCTTCCAGGAGTCGGAGCTTGCCCGCCTCACCCGCGACCTCCTCCGCGAACGGGTCGAGCTTGTCGGGCTGCTCCTCGGCCCTGGCGACGACCTCCTCGGCCTGACCGCGCGTGGCGACGACTGGGACATCCGCAAACAGGTCGAACACGTCCTCTACTACGAGCGCGATTCCATGCGCGTCGTCCGCGAAGAGCAGGCACTCCCGGCCTGACCGCCCGGGTGGCCCCCTCCTAGTTGTAGCGTGCCTCCGCCGCCGCCACGCCGCTGCCGGCGCGCACCTCCTCGATGCACTCCCGCACGTCGGCCAGGTAGGCATTCACTGCTCCCTCATGGACCGGAGTTGCCATGAAATGGATACCCGGCGGCTGCACCGTGTTCGGGCAGTGCCAGTCTCGTGCGGTCATCAACGCCGAGACTTTGCGCATGTCCATCCCCTCCACACCGTAGGCGAATCCGTACAGCGGCGGGTTGCCGAACACCTCGACCCCGGGAATCGCCGTCAACCCCTCGATCATCCGGTCTCGCGTCCGCATTGAGGTGTCCGCCAGGCCCTGGTATCCGTCCTTGCCCAGGTAGTTGAGCGCTGCCCAGGCGGCCGCGATCGCCCCACCCGGCCGTGTCCCCGTAAACGTCAGCGATCCATACATCCCGTGGGGCCAGTCATCGAAGGCGAAGGCCGCATATTGGCGCAGCTCGTGGGTGCGGAAGTGCACCGTCGAAGCTGGTTTCGCAGCGAACCCGGACTTGTGCAGGTCAGCCGAAATCGACGCCACTCCCTCAGCCGCGAAATCGTAAATCGGGACCTCGCGCCCGCTTCGCCGGACGAAGTAGCCCAGGACTCCCCCCACGCATGCGTCGACGTGCAGCCAGAGGTCAGTTTCCGCCGCGATCCCGCCCAGCGCTGGGATGTTGTCGACGATCCCCAGCGAGTAGCTCGGAGCCGATGCGTAGATGCCGATCGTATTCGGCGTTATCGCTGCCCGGATCGTCTCCACATCTGCCCCATATCCGTCCCCAACCGGCACGCGTTGAACATTCAGCCCCAGCAGGTATGCAGCTTTGTTCAGCGCCGGGTGGGCCGAGTGCGGTGCGACAAATTCGGGCTCGGTAATCTGCGGCTTCGTGGCCCGCGCCCACTCCCGCGCGGCGTAGATCGCCTGGAAGATGCTCTCCGTCCCACCGGACGTAAAGATGCTCGCTGCGCCGTCCGGCGCACTCAGCAGGCTGCGCACCATTGCCAGCACTTCGCGCTCCATCCCGCCGATGCTGTGGAACACGCGCACGCCGAGGCCGTTCTCGACCAGGTACATCCCGAACGCTTCCTGCAGCACGTGCTCCAGGTCGTCGTTCGCATACCACACGTAGGCGCCGTGGCGTCCGCTCCGCCAGTCGAGGTCGTCGCCGCGCATGGCGGCCATCTCCTCCTTCAGTTCGCCCCAACCACGTCCGCGCTCCGGGATCTCGTGCCGCTCCTCCACTAGATCACTCCCGCTGCCTTCAATCTCGCGAACTCCGCCTCATCAAGTCCCAGGTCGCCCACGAAGACCTCGTGGTTGTGTTCACCGAGTTGCGGCGCCCGGCCCGTCACTCTGCCCGGGGTGCCCGTCAACCGGGGGGCAATCCCCGGCTGCAGGACCTCGCCCCCATGCAGCGACTCCACCTTGATCACCTGCTCGCGTGCCGCGTAGTGCGGGTCCTTCACGATGTCGCTTGTTGCGTATACCTTCGTCCCCGGGATGCCGTTCTCGTCGAGGATCCGCTGGCACTCCTCCAGCGTCAGCGTCGCCACCCACTCGCCGAGAATGTCGTGTATCGCCTGGTAGTTCTCGCGCCGGTTCGCCGCCGGCATGAACCGCGGGTCTTCGCCGAGCTCAGGCCTGCCGATCGCCTCACAGAGCCTTACGTAGATCCGGTCCGTCGTCGCGTTGATGATGATGAAGTGGCCGTCACTCGTCTCAAACTGTTCTGCCGGTACAACCCCCGGGAAGTAGTTGCCCGAGCGCTCCCGGTCCTCGCCCGTCTGGCCGTACACCGTCGCGTGGCTTCCGCTCATCCGCCACATCGATTCGTAGAGCGCGACATCCACGTCCTGGCCTTTGCCCGTCCGCTCTCTCCCTTCCAGCGCCAGCAATGCTCCGAACGCCCCCATCAAGCCCGATCCGTAGTCGGCGATCATGTATCCGGGGCGCACCGGCGGCCGGTCGTGCCAGCCCGTCACATAAGTCATCCCCGAAAAGCCCAGCGCAACCCGGTCGAACCCGGCCTTGTCCTTATATGGCCCCGTCTGGCCGTAGCCGCTGAAGCGCACCCCAATCAGCCGCGGGTTGCTGCTCCGCAACGACTCCGGGTCGACTCCGTACTTCTCCAGTGTGCCCGGCCTGAAGTTCTCGATAAGAATGTCAGCCGAATCGCAAAGGCGACGCCACAACGCTCGCCCTTCCTCCGTCTTCAGGCTGATCGTCACCCCCCGTTGTCCCCGGTTCTCCTGCGAAAACGACGGTCCCCCACGGGTCGTGTCCGGTGACTCCGGGTTCTCCACTTTGATGACGTCGGCGCCAAACTCCCCGAGGAGCGTGGCACAGAATGGGGCGGCGAGGATCTGACCGGCGTTGATGACGCGCACGCCGGAAAGCGCGGTAGGCGATGGTTGCATGGTAGTCGGGAATAATACGGCCTGTGGCAAGGCCCGGCGATGAACGTCCCAACTTCTACGACCGCGTCTATAAGGTCGTCCGAAAGGTTCCCCCTGGAACCGTCGTCACCTACGGACAGGTTGCGGTCTACCTCGGCTCGCCCGCTGCCGCCCGGGCCGTCGGTTACGCCCTGCATAACCTCCCGCCCGCCAGCGACGTCCCCTGGTGGCGCGTAATCAACGCCATGGGTGGTATCAGCCACAAGAGTCGCGGCGCCCAGGCCGACCGCCAGTACGAACTGCTCGAACTCGAGGGTGTCCGGTTCGGCCCCGAGGGCTTCACCGATCTTCGCCGCTATCGCTGGTTTCCCGGCGACGATGTCGATTTCGACTAATCGGCGTCCACTGCCTCCAGGATTTCGCGCACTTTCGCCCGGAGTTCGTCTGGCACGTACGGCTTCTGTAAGAAGCCCGCGATACCTTTCCCTGCGAACGCCGCCGTCGCCTCCTCCTCGCTATACCCGCTCATCAACAGCACCGGCACGTCCTTGTTGCGCCGTCGCAAACGGGAGTACGTCGTTACCCCGCTCTGGTCCGGCATTGTCAGGTCGAGCAGGACCAGGCCGATGCCGATGCCTTCGCGCTCCAGGATCGCCAGCCCGTGCTCCCCGTTCTCGGCCACCAACACGCCAAACCCGGCAGAGCGAAGCGTCCGTTCCGCCACCCGGCGTGCCGCCACCTCGTCGTCGATTACAAGGACTGTCACCCCGGTTGTTGCTTTCGCCTCTGTACCCGTGCTTGCTGTCACGGCCGCATTGGGTGAAGGCGGCAGCAGCAACTGCACGGTCGTTCCCTTGCCCGGCTCCGATTGCACCCTGATCGTCCCGTGATGGGCTCGCACAATGCCGAGAACCGCCGCAAGGCCCAGCCCTCGCCCCGTGAACTTCGTCGTAAAGAACGGGTCGAACATCCGCTCCATGACCTCCGGCGACATCCCCACACCGCTGTCAGATACCTCAATCGACACGTACGTGCCCTCTGCGATGTCCGCACCCAGGTAGGTTCCGGCCAGGTATACGTGGTCGACGGTGGTCATGCCCGTCCTGATCGTTACCAGGCCGGCATCGTCGCCAAGGGCGTCCGACGCATTCATCACCAGGTTCATCAGCACTTGCCGTAGCTGCGTCGCATCGCCCTCAACCGGTGGCAGTGACGGTTCCAGCTGGTACTGGAACGTCGTCCCGCTTGCCACGGTGATTCGCAGCAATTGCCCTGTTTCTTCCACGAGGCTGTTCAGATCCACATCCTCGATGATGAACTGGCCGCGGCCACTGTATGCCAGCATCTGCCGGGCCAGCTCCGCCGCCCGCTGTGCCGACGTCTGCACATCCTGCAGGTGCTCCCGTATCGGCGAGTCTGGTGGAAGCTCTTCCAGCGCCAGGCTGGCATTCCCCAGGATCCCAACGAGCAAGTTGTTGAAGTCGTGGGCGATGCCCCCCGCGAGCACCGCCAGGCTTTCCAGTTTCTGCGTGTCCCTCAGTGCTTCTTCGGTTCGCTTCACTTCCGTCAGGTCGCGCACAATGCCGGTGAACAACCGGCGCCCATCGACATCTGCTTCCCCGACCGCCAGGTACATGGGGAATCTCGTCCCGTCGCGCCGCAACCCCTCCACTTCCCGGCCTATCCCGATGATCCTCTTCTGCCCCGTCTCCTTGTAGTTGGCCAGGTAGCCGTCATGCTCGCTGCGGTACGGCTCCGGCATGAGCATCGAGACGTTCCTCCCCAGCAGCTCCTCCTCGGCATATCCGAACAGCTTCATCGCCGCCGGGTTCGTTGATTGGATCAGGCCCACATCGTCGATAGCGATGATCCCGTCGACTGCCGTATCCAGGATCGCTCGAGTCTTCGCCTCCGCACCCAGCAGCGCGTGGGCCGTGATCGACTCCGTCAGGTCGACGACCGCCCCCGCCAGACGCCCCCCATCGTCCGAGCTCCGGAACGCCACGTGTCGAACCCTTATCTCATCGCCCCCGAGGCGTACAGCGCGGCACTCGAAGGAAATCGACTCACCGGCGTTGAGCCCTTCGATTACTCTCCGGGCCTCGTCTCGCTCTTCCGCATGCACGTGCACAAGGAAGGCCTCCAGCGGCCCCAACAGCGCCTCGGAAGCATAGCCCAGCACTTCGACTGCGTTGCCCGAGACTTCGATCACCTCAGGCCCCGGGAATCGGGCCTGCCACGTAACCAGCTCAGCAACCTGCAACTGGCCGCCCGCGCCTGCTAACTCCTCCTGGGCAGCCATAGGTCCTCCGTTCGTTGCCTCGGTTGCGATGCTTCCGCACGCGAGAATAATACGTTCCACACGACGGCGCCTTTGGTCCAAACCCTTACCTGCTCCCCGCAGGGTTGGCTAGTCGAACCAGCGCATTTCTCCCGGTTCCAGTGCGTAGGTTCGCAGGTGTCCGCGGGCCTCCACGGCAACGGTGCGGCCCTGGCGCCGGTCGTTCCGTAGCTGCAGCCGCCCGCTCACCTGCCGCATCGTGAGTCCGTCGTAGCCAAGGTGCCCGGTGTCTCCCACAACTCTCGGGCCCGGCGATCGGGCCGTTACCTGCCATACCGTCCCCTCATGGGGGCGGAGAAACAGGTCGCCCTTCCCGAGGATCTGCCCCGTCCACGGGTTGAACGCCACCTCGCCCGGGAACAGGTACTCATACACCGAAACCCACCGGGACTGTTCACCCCAGTTCAATACGCCCACCAGCGACCGTGTCTCGTCCAGTCGCGCTCGCCACGCCGATCCCACCGGTTCCTCGCTTGAATCGGCCGGCTTCGCCGCCATGCCCGTCGCCGGCATCAGTGTTCGCGTCAGCGCGCTCCGTTCATCATCCAGCGCCATCAGGTTGTCGCTGGACACCGCAAGTCCCCCGGAGAACGCCACTCCAGCAGCGAGGAATCGCACCTCGGCCTCATCCAGGTCTGTCTCTTCCGCACGTAACACCAGGCAGTCCGGATCGTTCAGCCACCACCGCCGGTGCATCCAGTTTCGCTGCAGGGTCATCCGCATCGCGTGCCGCACCGATGGCCGCGTGCCGTCCATCCAGGTCGTCCTCACGTCTGGCCCCACCCTCATCCCATCAACAAGCCCGATAGCCGGTCCAAATGGGCACGTGCAGCCCAGGAGGAACACCTGGCCCCCTGCCTCGTCACGAATGATCTCGAGGCCGACTCGCAGGTTCGCCGGGCCCGTCGTCCCGTCCACGTGGTACGAAACCGCGTCTCCCTCCTGCGCGGCATATACCAGCGCATCCAGCTTGAGAAACGTGTATCCCCACTCGCGAACCACCGTCCTCACCACGGTCCGTAGCCATTGCTCTGCTCCCGGGTGCGTGCAGTCGACCACCGCAACCGGGCCCAGCCAGGTCTCGAGTTCAAGCTGCGAACCATCACGGTGCCGGAGTGCGAACTCCGGGTGTTCGCGCAGTACCGCCGAGTCCCGGTGCATCACGAAGGGTGCCAGCCATAACCCCGGCCGGTAACCCGCTTCCGTAATCTCCGTCGCAAGCGCCGCCATCCCTGAGGGGAACCGCTCGTTGGGAACCAGCCAGTCCCCCGTGCATGACTGGTAGCCATCGTCGATTTGCAGGTAGTCGACCGGGTAACCGGCTCCCTGGATCGCCTCAAGGTTCCCCCGGATATCGGCCTCCGAAACCTGGTTACCGTAGAAGTACCAGCTGCACCACCCCGAGGGCACCTCTTCCGCCACTCTCGCGCCCATCTCCACCGCAACCAGTTCGGCATACTCCTCCAGGAGACCGTAGTCGTCGTGCCCCTCCGCAAAGAACATCGCCGGGAGCGCCAGGCTTTCGCCCGCCGCGATCGGCGTGCCTTCAAGCTGCAAGCGCAGCGACACTCCGACGAGTCGTTCGTCCTCGGCCACCTCGATTTGAACGTCCGTGAAGTACCGATCCGAACGTAACGAGCCGAGAACCAGCGCCGGCGTCGACCGGACGGGCAGGGTCAGGGCCAGTATCTCCCGCGAAACGTACCCGTTCGCTGTGAGGTATTGGCCGCTGTAGCCGTCGGCGGCGGGCCCATCGAACCGGACCACCAGCGCGTCGTCGCCCATGCTCCTGCCGTGGAGATGCGCCCATCCGCCCGCCAGCGCCTGTTCAGTCGCGGCCCGCATCGTGATGTCGCTTGCAGTCACCGCCGAATCGCTCCTGTTGGTCAGGCTCGTTTGCAGCACCCGGGTCGCAATGTCGTACTCCACGGCGAGCTCAAGCGGACCGTCTCCCTCAAGTGCAAAGTGCAGGTCCCACGGTAGGTAGAGCGGGGCCGTCACTCGGCTATAGCCGGGCGCCGCCGCCACACGTTCGTCGCTTCCTCATAAGCGTTCGCCATCTGCAGCACCCCGAAATCATCTCGGAATCGCCCCACGATCTGCAGGCCCACCGGCAACCCCTCGGCGGTGAACCCGGCGGGCACCGAGATTGCCGGGTGGTTCGTCACCGTGATGTGCGAACACGACCGCATCCAGTCGATGTAGGTCTCCATCTGGATCCCGTTGATCTCCGTGACATATTCAGTCGTCACATCGAACGGCGGCACCTGGTTCACCGGGCAGACGATGAACTCATAGCGCTCCATGAATGCCCGCATTCGGTCGAAGACCTGCGCTCGCAGCTTCTCGGCCCGTCCTACATCCGGGCCACTGAGCTTTTCCCCTTCCTCCACATTCCAGACCACCGTCGATTTCACCTGGTCCCGCTTCGTTCGCACCGTCTCACCCCGCGCCGCTTCCATCCGCCAGGCCCGCCACGTCTTGAATGACTCGTCCGCCCCCGAAAGGTCCGGGTCGGCGTCTTCCACAATGCACCCCAGGGTCTCGAACGTCGCACGCTGCGAATCGATCGCCGCTGTCACCCGCGAATCAACCGGCAGGCCGCCCAGGTCCCGGCTCCAGGCGATGCGAACCCCCTTGAAATCGCGGTCCAGTGGTTTCGCAAACTCGCTCCCCGGCGTCTCCAGTGCAATAGGTGACCGCGCATCGAAACCGGCGAGCGCACTCAGGAACAGTGCTACGTCGCCCACTGTCCTCGCCATCGGACCCTGAACGCTGAGCGGCGACCACGGTACCGATGACGGCCACATCGGCACGCGCCCGGGCGACGTTCGAAACCCGACCACGTTGTTGAAGTTCGCCGGGTTGCGCAGCGAACCACCCGTGTCCGAACCATCCGCAATCGGCAGCATCCCCGTCGCCAGTGATACTGCCGCCCCTCCACTGCTGCCCCCGCACGTCTTCGTCGTGTCGTAAGGGTTCAGCGTTGCCCCAAATACCTTGTTGAAGGTCTGCGATCCCGCGCCGAATTCCGGCGTGTTGGTCTTTCCGATCGTGATTGCACCTGCCGCTCGGATTCGCTCGATGATGAGTGCATCCCGGTCGGGCACGTGGTCGGCGTAAATCGGCGACCCGTACGTCGTCCGGATCCCCTTCGTGTCCACGAGGTCTTTGTGGGCGATCGGTAGGCCGTGCAACGGGCCCATTGCCTCGCCCCGGGAGACTGCCTCGTCCGCCGCCCTGGCGCCCGCCAATGCCACCTCCGGCAGCAAGGTCGGGATGGCGTTGACCAGCGGGTTCACACGCTCGATTTGGGCCAGGTGGGCTTCCATCACTTCCACCGCCGAAACCTTTCGCTCACGGATCAGCCTCGCCAGCTCCCGCGCCGTACTGAAGCAAAGTTCGCTGGCGCTCATCGTTCGTCGGCGAGCCGCTGTGGCCTCTTCCGCCCCTCCATCTTCTGTATCGCCAGGTTCATCCGGTCCTCCCTCTTTTGCCAGCCAGCCGATGATAGCGGTTCACTCCCGGGCCGGGGGCGGAAAGCTTCTGTGAAGACGCGCACAGAGGCCCGGAACTCCTTCGCCCCACCCGGCGTCTCTACTCCTGACACTACAAGCGCCGCGGACATCGGCGCGGAAGGAAACACCAATGATCCCTGCACTTACACCCCGGACTGGCCTCTTCGCCATACTCGCAATCGCCCTCCTCGGCGCGCTCGCAGTTGCCGCAGTCGCAATGGCTGCCGGCGACGACGATCCCGCCGCCTCCGGCGGGCTCCCGATCAATGACGGCCCCCCGCCTGACGACGATGGCTGGGAGGTCGTCCAGGAACCGGCCCCGATCGAGAGCGTAGGCGATGTCGTCGTCGGCGAGTCCGACCCCGAACAGTACTTCCTGTCGGTTGTCTCCGCCCAGCCGAACGGCTGCCACGAATTCGATGGGTATACCATCGAGCGCTCTGGTAACAGGGTTATCGTCACGGTGAACAACAGCGTCCCGGCCAATCCGGCCGTGGTTCTCTGCACGATGGAATTCAGGACCACCGAGACCAACATCAATCTCGGTAGCGATTTCCAGTCGGGCCAGGCCTACGTGATCGAACTCAACGGCGAAGCCGTCGGCGGGTTCACCGCGCGCTAGCGTCCAACGCTTCTGCTCCGTCTCCAAGAGGCCGCGGTACCTGCCGCGGCCTCTTTTTGTGCCGGCTCGCTCCCGTCACCGGATGTCCACCTGCTGTGCACTGCACGGCAACCCACCGGGAGGCCACAATGACGGGGATGCAACCGCTCGTTTCTGCCGTCTCAAGTCCGCTCGCAACGGACCCGCTCCGCGATCCCGCCGCATCGATAGCCGAGCGCCGCGCCCGCCAGGCCCAGATCGCAACCCTCCGCGCCAACCTCAAGGTGCAGACCGAAGCCGAACGGTCACTCGACCCCAACATCGGCAATCGCATCGACCGCGCCTTCTAGTCTTCCTCGCCGCTTTCCCTTCGTACGGCGATCTCACCGGACGCTAACGGTGCCGTTCATATCCGCCGGGTGCACATCGCACTTGAAGGCAAAGACGCCCGCCGCCGGAAACGTCGCGGCGTAGGTATGCCCTGGCTCGCTGAAGATCGTGGGCGCATCGATCGGCCCCTCACCTACGACGTTGTGCACGCCCGCGACCCACTCCCAGGTCACCGTCCCCCCGCGGGCAATCTCCACCTCTGCCGGCGAGAAATGGAACACCACACGGCCAACCAGCCGGATTGTTGCCTGGGAAGGCACCGATGGCGTCGGCGACGCCGTTGGGGGAGCTGTCGGGGGCACGCTGGTCGGCTGCACAACGGTCGCTGTTGCAGTCGCAGTTGCGGCTACTGTCGCGGTGGCCGTCGCGGTCGCAGAGGCAGGCAGCGTGGCCGTCGCCCGTACAACGCTGGTGGCGGTGACGCTGGGAACACTGCTCGCTGTAGCAGCCACCGTGGTCGCTGTGGGCGTCCGGGTGTCCGCTGCCGCTGCCGTCCCCGTTGTGGTTTCAGACGTTCCCGAGCACCCAATCACCGTTGCCGCGACGGCAAACAGGATCCAGGCGCCCACGAAGAGTCTCACCGGTTCCATTCCCTCACAAAAGAAGGGCCGGGGCATTGCCCCGGCCCTTCACTCTCGTTCCGCGAGATCCTAGCTCCGCCGTGCCAGCATCAGCGCCGAAGCGCCGAACAGCACGAGTGCCAGTCCGCCCAGGTACAACGCCAGCGTCCCCGGGCCATCGCCGATGCTGCCCGTACCGGTTGCCGGTGGCTGCGGTGCCACCACCGTGGGGCTTGCTGTCGCCGTGGGTGTCGCTGTTGGAGTCGGTGTAGACGTCGCCGTCGGGCTGGGGCTGGGCGACGGCGTCGTTGCTGGCGCCTCTTCCACGGTGATCGACCCCACCATGCCCTGTGTGTCGTGGAGCAGGCAGATGTAGGTGCCCGCCGTCAGGAACTTCATCTCGAAGGTCGTGCCGTCCGGGAAATCCTTGCCGATGATTCCGCTGTTGGTGAAACCGGTCCCATCGAACCCGCCCGATACATCGCTCTGCGGAACTTCAAACGGATCACCCCCGGGGTATAGCTGAGGGTTGAACGTGGCCGTATGCGGCACCGGCGTGTTGTTCGTGAACTTCACGCTGTCGCCTTCCTTCACCGTCAGCGACGGCGGGAAGAACTGCATGACGTCGCTACCCATCAGCGCGCCCGCAACCACCACGTCGTAGGTCGTCGAGCCATCGGCGTTCGTCATCGAGGTCGTCGGCGCCGCCGCCAGGGTCGCTCCCAGGGCCTTCGCCGCCGTTAGTTCCGCCTCGTATTCCGCCGCGGCACGCGTGTCCATTTCCTCCTGCGTGTCCGTGTCACCGTCGTCGACAACGCTCACGTTCCCGGTCATGAAGGGGTGGATGGCGCAGTACAGTTCGTAGTCCCCGGCCATCGTAAACGTCACCGAAAAGGTCGTTTCATCGCTGAAACCGGGCCCCAGCAGGCCGGAGCTAAAGTAGCCCGTCCCATCGAACGCATACGCCTCGTCGAGCGGCACCGATGGCGCGGTCGGATCGCCAGTGGGTGTGCCGTAGGTCACGGAGTGGGGCTCGAACCACGGGAAATCCCATGTCACCGTATCGCCGGTATGAATCGTGATGTCTTTCGGCAAGAACAGGTTGATTGCATAACCTGTCTCTCCGCCACCGGCATCGGCGGTAACCTCATCATGGTCGGCCACCACCGAATGAACTGCGAACGGCGCTGCCACCGCAATGATGGCAAGGGTCATGACGCTCCCCGCCGCGATGAGCGCCCGATAGGCATGTTGGAGCATAGCTACCTCCATTTTCTTGGCTGGACGCATTGTGCGGCTCTCCCCGACCTGGGTAAAGCCCCATGAATAACTATTTGTGAGAACACTGGTGTCACCCTGGCCCACGCTCGTATAAGGTGCCTCCATGCCAGTCCGGGCCGTCCTCATTGACGTTGGAGGTCCCCTCGACACGGAGGTCTCCGCCGAAGCACTCATCGACCGGCAGATCCGCCTCGCCCTCTCCGCTGAAGGCATCGATGTCAGCGACGAAGAGTATGAGGCCGCCAACCGCTGGGCCATCGATTCCTTCGCCTGGAACACCTACCAGGCCATCTTCTGGCGCCTCTCCGGCGGTGACAGGGAGATGGCTGCACGATTCAGGCACTTCTCCGTTCCCAACCGCCCGTTTCAGCTCCGACCCGGCATCTCCGAACTGCTCGCCACCCTGCATGCCCGCGGGATACTGCTGGGGCTCGCGGCCAACCAGCCCGCAAAGACGCTCACGACGCTCGACGAACTCGGCATCGGCCGCTACTTCTCCCATCGCGAAGTAAGCGCGATCCACGGCTTCCGCAAGCCTGACGTCCGGCTCTTTCTCCGCGCCTGCGAAGAACTCGGTGTCAGCCCCGCCGAGACGATCATGGTCGGCGACCGCATCGACAACGACATCGTCCCGGCCAACAGCCTGGGCATCTACTCCATCCTCTTCCGGACCGGGCGCCACATCCATCAGCAGCCGCGCTCCCTTGACGAAGTCCCCCGCGCCGAAGTCCATGACGTACCCCAACTGGCCGCCGCGATCCTCGCCGCCCTCGAAACCTGCACCTAGCGGCACGGCCAGGGTCACTCCCCCTCTCTTCTCCCTGCCCCCTTGCGGGCGTAAGCTCGCCCAATGGCCAACTATGTCCGTTTCCGCAAAGCCGACGGTTCTGCCGGCGCCGGCCTGCTTGAAGGCGACAACATCCGCGTGATTGAGTACCCGTTCTGGGAGAACACGAAGCTCACAGGCGAGACCCTGGCGCTCTCCGCCGTGCGCCTCCTTCCACCGTCCGAGCCCCGTTCTATCGTCTGCGTCGGCCTCAACTACAGCAGCCATCTCGGTGGCCGCCCCGCTCCCGACCCGCCGACCCTCTTCCACAAGCCCCTCAGCAGCATTGCCGGACCGGGCGACAACATCGTCCTCCCCCGCAACGCGGGGCGAGTCGACCCTGAAGGCGAGATCGTTATCGTCATCGGTAAGCAGGCGAAGGGTGTCTCCCGCGCCGATGCCGCGTCCGTGATCTTCGGTTACACCTGTGGCAACGACGTGTCTGCCCGCGAATGGCAGCAGGCCGATGGCCAGTGGTGGCGCGCGAAGGGCTCCGATACCTTTGGCATCTTCGGCCCCAGCATCGTCACCGGTCTTCAGCACGACAAGATTGAGATGCGCACCCGCGTCAACGGCGTGGAAGCACAGCACGGCGCCAGCGACGAACTCATCATGGACATCCCCGGCACCGTCGAATGGGTCTCCGCCGTCATGACCCTGCTGCCCGGCGACATCATCTACACCGGCACCCCCGGTAGCCCCCAGGCGCTCAGCCCCGGCGACGTCGTCGAGATCGAAGTCACCGGCGCCGGCGTCCTTCGCAACACCGTCGTCGCTGGATAGCCGCCTCCCCGCTACCCGTGCGCCTCGTCCGGCGCCCACTCGAGATATTGCAACGCCACCCAACCCGTGGTTCCGTCGTCGGCTCGCACGTATACATACCCCTGCTCAGGAAACGGTGCTCCGTCCTCACCCCAGAACGAGGGCACTCGGGCCTCCCGCTCCAACGGAATCCCGCTCAGGTGCGGCGAGTCCCGGGGCGGCTCCAGCAGCACCAGCGATGCTCCATCAGGCAGGCAGCGGATGACCTCCGCCTCCGCATCCGGTGCCACTCGTAAGTTCAGGCAGGCTCCCGTGTCGGCCACCACGAAGGTCGCCGCCTCCCGGAACCACAGCTTCTCGACCAGCGGCGGCAGGATAGTCACCGGGTAGCTCGAGTCCTTCCCCGGCAGCGGCCAGGCAAACCGGATCGACTTTCGCGCACCCACCGCACCAGAGTCCCACGGGTCAAGCCAACTCCCGGTCGGCGGATCCTTCGGCCCGAGCCATCTGCCGGTGCGGCGGTTGTAGAGCAGCGTGCGCCCGAAGGCTAATAGGTCAGCATCGTCGGGCGATGGCTCCGGACCCATCCTCCAGTCGATCGGCCTCTCGTCCAACTCGCCCCAGAACTGCGTCGGGATCGCCGGCAACAGCTCCATCGAACCGTCCCCCGGCGACACCAGGTAATACCGTCGTTGCATCGTCCAATGGAAGTAGTCGTCCCGCTGGCTTCCATCAATGCCCGACTCCACGATGAACGCGCTCGAGTCGGCTAGCCAGCGCCGGTGCTCGCCAAAACCGTAGTGCAGGTTTCCCGAGAGTACGCGGAAGGCCGATGATCCATCGACAGCCTCGCAGGTCGTATACAACCAGTCCTCGTGCCCGCCGATCGAACCCGTCCACGACCAGGCAAAGGAGTCGACTGAAATGCGGTACCGCCCATCCGGCGAAACCGGTTCTGAACCGCCCCACGAATTCCCTTGGATTGCCGCCCCCAGGGTTGTGAGTTCTGAATGGAGAAGAGAGCCATCCGCACTCCATGCTCCGACAAACGCTTCATACTCCTCGGCCACTATTCCCGGCTCCGGCGGCCGCCTTTGCCACACCCCTCTCGCTCCGTCGTCGCCCCACGGCTCCAGTGCTAGGAGAGCGTAAGTATCTCCGGCCCATGGGGGCTGTTCGGCAAGGCCGGCTGCACCCGACTCGATATCGACGATTACCGGGCCCGGACGTCCCGTATCCGCACTCATGACACCAAATAGCACCAGTCCATCATTGGACACAGCCACTCCCGTTTGTCCGAAACCCGGGTAGGCCGAAAGGTCGAGCTCTCGGACGAGTTCGAGGTTCGCATCGAACGCGTAGAAACGGCCCGGATCGGCCGCGAAGTCCTCCTCGGGCAATCGCTTCTCGAACAGTGCAACCCTGTCCGTGTGCACCCGCAGCCCCAATACGTTCGGGTCCCAGGTTGCGCTGGCGCCGGTTTCCCGGTTCAAAATCTGACCCCAGCTATTCGGATCGTTGTGTGCCCCATTGAGCGCCACCAGCACGGAACGACCCAGGGAGAGCCGGTACTCCCCGCCGTAGGCTATGTTTGCCGGTGGGGCCGCCGAGATCACATCCATCACCCCCGTTTCGATGTCCAAGAAGCAGACGCCGTGTGCATACGGCAGTACTTCTCCCGACGGCACCGTCATCCGGTTCCACAGCCCACCCTGCCGGACAAGGGCGTCTGCCCCCGGATGTGAGGTCGCGGTGGCGATCGCGCTCGCCGTTGGGGTGGGAGCGCTCGTACCGGTGGCATCAGGTGTGAGGGGCGGGGCCCCCTTATCAGCGTCGCGGGCCAGGGCAAACACGCCGAGACCGGCAGCGACCGTTGCTGCCGCACCGGCCGTCCCCGCCAGCAATACGGTCCGCCGCGAGAAGGTCCGGCCGCTCCCTCTTAGCGGTTCGGCGTCCGGCAGCACGGTCTCCGATCGTCGTGACCGCGCGCCCTCTCCCATCGCTGATTCTCCACCCGGCTTCGAGGCGGCGAGCTCCGCCCGGTCCCTCGCTCCAAGCTCGCGCCGTATCCGCTCGACCCGGCTCCGTGCCTCTCGCACATTCAGACCCAGCCGCACCGCGATCTCCGCGTCCTGCCTGCCCTCGCGAAGCCACCCGAGAATCTGGCGGTCGGTGTCGCTCAATGCCACTGCTACCGCACTCCTACGGCCATGCCAGGAACTCCAACGCCACCCAACCCTCGACCTCCCCGCCTCGCACATAGGCGAAGCCAATCTGGTCCTCCGGGTTGAAATGTACGCTCGTGCCATCCGGCGCGTAATCCGGGGGCCAGTTGCCCGGAGGGGCGGGAGCAGCCTCTGGCTGTGCGAGCACCACCTCCGTCCCATCCGGCAGGCAATCGAGGATTCCAGCGGTGGTTCCCGGCTTGCTGCGAACCCGCAAACACTCGCCGTCGCCGTCAACCACAAGGGCGACTCCATCGATCGGCGCCAGTGGTGCGAACTCGACCAACGGCGCGAGCATCACCGCTCCCCATCCTCCGCCGTGGCCGCCATCCGGGATGGCGAAAACCATCTCGTCGCTCGCCCCATTCCAGGGGTTCAAGTGATCGGGGGCGCCACTCTCCAACCAGTACCACGCGTCCACGCCATTGTTGTAGACCTCCTCACGATGGTTGCTGAAGATACGTACGTCGTCCGGGCTTGGCAGCACCGCGTCTGCCCGGGACGACGACCCCCCGCCCCGCAACCTGTTGGTCGGCAGCGGTTCGAAGCTACTGTCCTCGACCGAAAACACGCCGGCCCGCCCCACGGACCAACCAGCCTGTGGCTCCGCTGATACGCGCACGTTTGCAGCGAACCCCGACGACTCGGCCAGCCAATGGGAGCCCTCCAGCCGGTCCCCCGCAACCATCGTTGCGCTCCGCACTCGCCAGATCGGTTCCCACACCAATGCTGATACCTTTCGATACACCGTGATCAATGGCCAACGAATACTCACCACGTCGTACTGGGATATAGCCAGCACTGTTTCAGCAATGGCGTATTGCCCGTCCGGCGAAAACTCGACTCGCTCGGCCCCCGCCACCCCCTGAGCTTCGAGGCGGCCCAGTATCGTGCCGCTCCAGTTGTACCGGCTGGCCTGGGTGTACCCCGATGGCTGCAAACCGTCACCCTTCGGTTCCAACGTCCGCAACACGGTGAAGCTCTCCTCATCGGCGGCCAGTTCGAAAGGCCGGAGCCGTCCATTGTTCTGATCTACCTGTTCCACCACGTCGGCACTCCCCGTCCGGAGGTCGACCGTGTAGATGTCGTACGCGCCGTTCTGGAAGTGCGGCGCTATGCCGATCACCGCATGGCGGCCATCGTCCGTCACCCGGGCTTCGACCACCGTGAAACGCCCCTCGATGGGCAGTGTGAAAGAGGCTACTACGCCTGGCCGGAGGCCTGGCGACAACACGTCGTCCGCGTCAAGCAAATGAAACGAAGTTGTCGCGGAGGGTTGTTGTTCTCCATAGAGCCGCACAGATTCGTTGACCAGCAGGTATTGACCGTTTGCGGCCGTTACCGACAGCGTCTCCGAAGCCCACGTCCACGAGCGCTCGGTCTCCCGGTCGTACATCCGGGTTTCGCCATCGCCGTTCGCGAAGACGAGCCGGTTGCCACGTCCCGCCCGGTAGTGAAACCAGGTGCCGGCATCCCGCGATACCGCCATGTACCCCTCGCTCGACCCTGTGGCAGTGTCCATGAAGAAGATGCCGTGCGGCCCTGCGGTCGTATCCCCGGACTCGTACCGCGTGATCTGCCACTCCTCACCACTCGTACGTTGGATGGCCGATGCGCCCGGGTGGGCCGTGGCTGTGGCAGCCGGCTCCGTTGGTGATGCAGTCCAGGTCCGCGGCGTCGCCGTCTCCGTAGCGTCGTCTGGAGCGACTCCGGGGTCGCTGTCACCCTCCCCGAGGAGCATTGTCAGCCCCGCCACAGCGCCGCCCGCGATGACGATGCCGCCAACAGCAGCGAGCACGATTGCGCGCAGGGAGTAGCCATCCCTTGGCGATGGTGGCTCATCGTTCGGAGGTTCCGGTCGGGACGGAGCTGGTTCAGCAGCACGCTCCTGCCCCTCTTTCGGCCGCGACCAGTCGTATGCGTCGTCGCTCCCGCCGCTGATGGCCATCTGCGGCGCCAGTTCCGCACGGTCCGTCGCCCCTGTTCGCGCCTGCAACCGGGCAATTCTCTCCTTCACCTCGCCAACGGAGATGCCCAGCCGGACGGCAATCTCGGCGTCCAGCCGCCCCTCACGCAGCCACCGGGCTACTTGCACATCTGTGTAGCTGATGCTGTTCTCGTCACTCACGGTTCACGCCCTGCAGGGATGTCGCCAGGGTATCTATCCCTTACAACGCACCATCGGCCGGAAGTGTTCCGTGCTCCCAGGCCGGCCCGAACTACCACTGGAGGTGGACTACTTTCCAAGCGCCGTCGTTCGTGACGATCGGGGCCCATGGGCTACGACCCTCCGTGGCCGCGGGATGGCGGAAGACACCGGAGCTGCACCCCTCTGTCGCCCACCATACGAAACCAGGACATTCAGCTTCTCTGTCGCCTTCCCCGGTGGACAAAACGAAAATGGGCGCAGTCTCCAGGAGAACTGCACCCATGTATGCGACCTTCAGGCCGTTGTTAGTCCCAG
>JAGQGZ010000280.1 GCA_020432105.1 Dehalococcoidia bacterium
GGAACTCATGGGCCACTGGAACTGGTGGATGCCTCGCTGGCTCGATCGGCTCCTGCCCGAGATCGCAGCCTGACCGGTGACATGGCCCGGCAGCGCCGTCCTGCGATTCCGGGGGTTGTCCGCGTCGATCCGATCAACAGCGGGCTGCTGGATCGCCTTCGCCTGAGAGGCCGCTACAGGCGGCCTCTCGGGCCCTCCCGTAAGACTCCATATTCGGCGCCAGTTCTCCCCACTTCTCGATTGACAAGCGGCCGGTCCAGAGGTTCCGCCGGCTTGCAGACATGGCTAACAGCGTCGATGGCATTGGTGTGGTCGAGAGCCAGGGTCGCAACGAATCCTCCCGTTTGATTGTGGGAAGAGGTTGCACGAACCCTCATGGTCTCTGCATCTCTGTCGGCGGAACATCGCCTGGGTGAGATACTATGCTCCCGATGCCGCCTGAAATCCGCTTCTGTCGTACCACTGATGGCTACAACGTGGCTTATTCAGTCATGGGTAGCGGGCCCATCGTCGTGGCCCCTCCCGGCTGGGTCAGCAATCTCGAGCAGCTCTGGGATGAGCCGTTGACCCGGGCAGGCTTCGAAGCGTTGAGCGCAAGGAATACCTACGTCCGTTACGACAAGGGCGGCACGGGGCTCTCGGACCGCGATATCCCGAGGCCCACGCTCGACACTTTGCTCCACGAGGTCGAGGCGGTCATACGGGCACTCGACGCTCCCCGCGTGAACCTCCTCGGGTCATCGCAGGGTGCACCGACCGCCCTGGCATTTGCAGCCAGGCACCCTGCCGCCGTAGAGAGATTGGCGATCTATGCCGGATTTGCTAACGGGCGGCAGCTCGCTTCCAAGTCCGTGCAGCAGTCGATGATATCTACGGTTCGCGCACATTGGGGAATGGGCTCACGCGCGCTCGCCGACCTCTTCATGCCGGACGCGGCTGATACCTCCGCATTAGAGATGTTCGCGCGCGTACAGAGGGTGAGCGCGAGCGCAGAAGTTGCAGCAGATATGCTCGAACTTCTCTACTCCACAGATGTGTCCGAACTCCTGCCCATGATCTCGTGCCCGACACTGGTAGTTCACCGGGAAGGTGATAGGGCGGTTCGCTCGCAGCTTGGACGTCAGTTGGCCGGAAGTATTCCTGGTGCGAGGCTGCTTCTCCTACCGGGCCGTAACCATGCTGCCACGACACCCGAGGAGTTGACCGAGGTCTACGGTCCCATATCTGACTTCCTTGCCGGTCCCGTCGAAACTTCACCGGCCGCGGCCGCGACTGCGGAGTCATTCCATACAATTCTCTTCACCGATCTGGAGTCATCCACCGCTTTGACTCAGCGAGTCGGAGATGCAGCGGCTCAGGATGTCCTCCATGGCCACAACGATGTCGTCCGAGCAGCTGTTGCTCACCACCGGGGCCGAGAGGTGAAACACACGGGCGACGGAATCATGGCAGACTTCTCGTCATCGGAAGCGGCAGTAAATGCAGCCTCTGAGATTCAGCGACGCCTGACCGGTGCCGAAGTCCGTGTCCGCATTGGCGTCAACGCCGGAGAGCCAATCGTCGAGGATGGCGATCTGTTTGGTACTGCGGTCCAGCTCGCTGCCCGGATCTGCGACCGCGCCGAACCTGGCGAAGTTCTCGTCTCGAACGTTGTTCGGGAACTGTGTGCCGGCAAGATGCTTACGTTCGAAAATGCGGGGACCCAAACCATCAAGGGATTTGCCGAGCCGGTCCAGCTCTGGCGAGTCGTCGTGCCGGAGTAGCAGGGCGGCTCGGAGATTACGCCGGCCGGAACTTCACCAGCGTGATCTCCTCGCTCACGTCCTCGAACACCGCCTCCACAGGCATCCCGATCTTCACGT